>CAINCE010000077.1 GCA_903846945.1 uncultured bacterium | reverse complement strand
GTATTAAGTGGAAGCTCTGCTTCTTTACGCAGCAAGCTGCGGAGTATTTACTCGTTTGTTCTGACTTCGACTCAGATGTTGTGAATATAAAAATATTCACACATCTTCGCTTGTCAGAATAAATTCCATAAAATCGTATTTGTTTTTATACGGTGACGATAATGAATTGTATTTTATAGATGAATTTCCCTCTCTAACTGTTCCTCTTTATGATATTGGCGAGAATTATCACCTAACGAGTGAGGCAAAGATGAGGATCTTGTCGGGAACTAATTTGATCGAATGGGATGATTTTACGAGGTTGAAAGAGTTGAGAATAGTGAAATATAAATAGAGGTCTTACATTTTATCTAGTTATAAGTATACTTCAAAGATAAACAATCATGACCAAAGAAGAACTGGATTTCCTCATACAACAGGGTGAAGGCTATAACCTCGAATTCAAGGAGAGCTCTAACCCCAGTCTGGCGCGCGATATCTGTGCCATGGCAAATGCTGCGGGCGGGAAAATCCTGATTGGTGTCACGGATCAAGGTGCGTATAAACCCGTTCTCGTTAGCAATAAGATCAGGTCGGAAATCCAGTCTCTAGTCAGAAATTTCGATCCAGAGTTTACAGTTAGCGTTAGCGAGCTTCACGGGGTAGTCGTTATCGAAGTGCCAGATGGAATAAAGAAGCCGTATTCAACAGGAGGACAATTCTATGTGCGACAAGGCGCCAATAGTCAGAAATTGACTAGAAATGAGATCAAGGACTTTTTTGTAAATGAGGGGTTGATGCAATATGACGAGATGCCTAATGAACACTTCAATTTCGAAAAGGATTTCAACGAAGGTGCTTATGAAAATTTCTTGTCAAAGATAGGTGTTCTGACAAAGCTCCATCGTGACGATATCTTGAAAAATCTAGAACTATCAAGTGGTAGACTGATAAAGAACGCTGGGGCATTACTATTTTGCAAAAAGGCAACTAGTATTTCACGCAATGCTACTATCATCTGTGCTCTATTTATGGGCAAGACCAAGACAAAGGTGATCGATAGTAAGGAATTTGATGGCGATCTGTTGTCGAATTACACTGCCGCCTTTGACTATCTTCGTTCCAAACTCAACACGGAATATATCATGACGGGTGGCCCACGAGAAGAAATATTGGAGTTGCCGGAGAAAGCTTTGCGGGAGGCATTGCTGAATGCGATCGCGCACCGTGACTATTTCTCGAGCGCCAATATCCAGATCAGCATATATTCTGATCGAGTAGTGATCGACAACCCCGGTGGTTTAGTGGGGAAGATGAAAGTCGAGGATTTGTATACGAAGAGCTATCCGAGAAACAACCTTTTGTTCGGTCTGATGCAGAGAATGGAATTGGTCGAAAAAATCGGTTCCGGACTACTTCGGATCAATGAGATGATGGATGAGTATCTGTTACCTTATCCTGTCATCAGGGCCTCAGATGTCTACTTTGGTATCTCTTTTGAGAGACCTGATTTGCAGAAGATGAGTGTGGAGCAGAGAAGGATTGAATACAGAAGGGTGACTGAAAGGGTGACTGAAAGGGTGACTGAAAGGGTGACTGAAAAGCAAAAGATCGTCGTTGACTTGATCGCAGGAAATAAGAATGTAACTATTACAGAAATTGTGGATCAGATGAAAGTGTCTAGAAAGTCAGTGAATGTTTACATAAAACAATTGCAGGAAAAAGGAGTTATCAGGCGCATCGGACCAGACAGAGGCGGTTACTGGGACGTTATGAGATAAACCGTGTATACTATACCCATGGTGAACCCCTTCGACCGTGACTTCTTTAAGTTCCTAATAGGCTTTATCTGCATCCTCGGATTCAGTTTTGGTGTACTTTATGTCGTGGGTCAATATTCGAAACCAGTAGAAAAGCTAGAAGCTGCCGTGCAAAGATAGGGTTTCGTTTCCTCAATATTTTTTTATCAAAATTTGAACATTTTTTTATCAAAATTTCATAACTTTTTTATCGTTTCTTCATTATTATTTTATCAGTTCTTTATCACTCATCTGGTAGAGTAGTTCTATTATTAGTGATTAATTAGAAGGGTATAGGGTTTAGGGTATAGGGTATAGAAATCTCCGCTTTGGATGCTGAAAACTATACCCTAACCCCTAGCCCCTAGACCCTAACAATCCAAATGAGTACATCAAAGCGATTTTTAGTTAAGATAGTTTTTGGGGTCATAATAGCAAGTGGTGTGGGTATGGTGTCGATCGTGAGTTCGGTATTCCCAATCCATATTGCGAATGCTGAAACACATATCACAGGTGGTCATCTATCTGAAGGTGCGTATTGGGACATTTCTGGTAGTCCATATATCATAGAAGATACTGTGACTATCCGGTCTAGCGAGTCATTGACCATCGGGCCAGGAGTTACGATCGTGGGTGCAGAAAACATGCAAGGTTATCTTTTACTGGATGTTCGCGGGCATTTGTATATAAATGGGGAGGATGATAACAGGGTGAAAGTGACTGGTCAGGGAAGTGTTTTTAGTAACTATGGAACTTCGAGTATTGCCAATACTGATATATCGATAAGTGACGGCGTGTACTTATCTGGTGGCCTCACTACTATCTCGAGTTCGACGATTTCTAGCTCAACATATGGCATATACGCGAAGCAGAGTGACATATTGGTTACAAATAGTCGGATCTATGGAAACACATATGGTGTCTATGTAAAGAAACCAAATCAGCAGGTATTTCAAGTGAGAGGAAATGATGATTTGAATGGTAGAGGTGGCATAGGTAATGCGTTGGATGATGGAACAGTATTACCTAAAATCGTCATCACCGGCTCCTCGATAATAGGTAATACTGTCGCAGCGGTCTATAACACTGATACTGGAGTGGTGCATGCGACTGGTAACTGGTGGGGGGATAAGGATGGACCTGTGTCATCCGGAATTAACAAGATATTTGGTCCTGTAGAATATAGTCCATGGCTAGACAAAGATCCGAGTGAAAAGGTGGTGTGTTGTTCCAGTGTATTGTTTATACCAGGCCTCGAAGGGACACGACTCTATAGGTCACAGTCTCTACCACTCGGACTCGGCAGTATTTCTAACCGTTTATGGGAACCATTGTCCAACGCCGATGTGAAAGGGCTGTATCTCGGCCAAGATGGTTCGAGTGTGGATAAGAGTATATATAGCGATGAACCGATCGACAGCGCGCTCGGGTTGAAGGGTGTCTATGGCAGATTCATAGATAACTTGAAGGGGTTGATGAGTGCCGGCGCAATAGTAGAGTGGAAGTCCTTTGGCTATGATTGGCGCAAATCTATAGCCGAAGTGGTTGCGGGGCCGGAGAAGAGGGCGACTACTACAGAGTCTCTCATAGATACTGTGACAGAGCTCGCAGCGAGGTCAAAGACTGGTAAGGTAACGATAGTTGCTCATAGTAATGGTGGCCTGGTGGCAAAATATCTAGTGAAAGTTCTGGATGGTCTCGGCAAAGCTAGCCTCATAGATAATGTGATCAGTGTCGCTGTGCCATATCTCGGGACTCCACAGGCGATCATGGGACTATTACACGGATCTGACCAGTCAGTCGCTCTCGGCTTGATCGTGAGAGAAGTTGTTGCACGCGGACTAGGGGGAAATATGGCGAGTGCGTATTCGCTCCTTCCATCTGCAGAGTATTTCTCGAATGTTTTTGGGCCAGTAGTCACCTTCGCTAGTACGACTGTGGTCGGAGTGAATAATGGAAAATATCCGAGCTCGATCAGTGGATATTCTGTTCAAAAACAGTTCATTCTCGGAAGCGGTGATGCGCGTGTATCTGCAACTTCCAGTGACACTTCTCGACCGATCTATGGGAATGGATATTTAATGAATGCTGCTGAGACTGTTCATAACACTATCGACCTATTTAACTGGCCACAAAACATCGCTACCTGGGCGATAGTCGGTTGGAATGAGGTCACCGCGGCGGGCGTGAAATATTCTGAAAAACGGAAGTGTTTGAAGTCACTCATCGGTATGACTTGTGATCCACAGCCTGCTCATGAAAAGATCGCGTCAAAGATGGGTGATGGTACGGTGATGGCAGGAAGTGCACAGTATGGTGCGAGTACAACATTGGCTCTGGATCTGCAGACTATCTCGATTGCGGAAAATGGGCATTTTAGTCATAGCAACATCTTGGAGTCATCGAGTACGATAGGACTCATAAATGGGATTATCAAATCTGGCGCGGGTGAAAACGCGGGGAATGTCGGTTTGTCAACCTCGACATTGGGTGTGGTGTCAAATTCGCCTGTATTTTCGTCTGGCACTCTGCCAGCGGGTGTAACTGTGGGTCGCGTACCAACATCGGATGGATCAAGAGATACATATCTAACAGTGAGCACCCATTCACCAGTCGATCTCCATATATATGACAGCCACGGCAATCATACTGGCGCTATAGATCCGCCGACTGGGACTGAAGAAGTCTATTATGCATACGAGACAAATATTCCTGGAAGTGACTACACAAAGAGTGATGAAGGGGATACTTATGTGGATCTTCCTGATGATGGTCAGAAATATAATGTGGTCGTTAGTGGCAATGGTGTCGGTGAATTTACTCTAGATGTCGAGAGAAAGAATGGGGCGAATACATTGCAGTCCATCGAATATTCGATGATCCCGACGAATCCATTAACCATCGCATCGACTACTGTAGAGAGTGGGGGTGGCATCTCCGGCGGCGGCAGTTTGGGTGGTAGTGGTGGAGGTGCAGGTGGGAATGGCGATGGTAATGTCGTCGTGTCACCACTCATCATAGATGAAGATGGAGACGGAACGGTCGACGCGACTACAACAGCGAACAAACCATTTGACCCTATAACTTACCTCGAAATGTACAAGAAAACGATCAATTCTATCGCTGGCAGTACTCTGCGTGGCAAGCTATTGATAGTGCGAATAAATATATTGGAGGCACTAATAAAGTCTGGAAAATTGAAAGCTGCAAAAAATCTGGCATCGCGTACCGATAAGGTGATGAATCATGTGAAGTTCAAGAAATTGAATACGAGTGACAGGGATAATATTCTGAATATGTTCGATGTGTTCCTGAAGCAGTTTGAATAGGGGAGAATTCAATTGTTGGGTGCAATGTAAAAGCCACCCTTGTGAGGTGGCTTTTACGATGTGCAATAGGTTAAGGGAGAAATTTATTTCAATTCGACTTTTCCACCGGCGGTTTCGATCTGCTTCTTCATAGCTTCGGCTTCCTCCTTCTTCACTGCATCTTTCACAAGGGATGGTGCGCCATCGACGAGGTCCTTGGCTTCCTTCAAACCGAGACCTAGGATCTCCTTGATTGCCTTGATGACGGCGATCTTGGTAGCACCTGAGTCAGTTAGGTGGACTGCGAAAACGGTCTTTTCGTCACCGGCTGCTGCGGCTGCGACAGGTGCTGCTGCTGCGGCTGCCTGGGCTGAAACACCGAATTTCTTTTCTAGTAATTTGACGAGTTCGTTCAGGTCGAGGACGGACATCTTTTCGATAGTCTCGACGACTGACTTGAACTTTGCTGGGATTTCTATTGGTGTTGTTGTTTCCATGGTATTTGCTTGTTAATCATTTATAACTATTAATGTATTTGTACCCTTGATAGTCTGTAAAGTCGAAAGTCGAAAGTCTATAAAGTCAGAACGAAACGACTTTACGGACTTTATGGACTTGTGACTTTATGGACTATTCTTTTTACGCTGTTTTCTTCTTACTTATCTCTCCCAATGCTACGACCAATCCCTGAATAGGGGAATTGATGACATTGACGAACATACCATACAAGGTATGAAGTGGTGGGATGTTAGCGATAGCTGTCATCTCATCTTTCGTCATGTACTTCTCCTCAAAGACTCCGCCAACGATGTTGACCTGATCCTTGAATTTCTTTTGGAACTCATAGACACCGCGTGCAGGTGCGATGAGATCTTCGCCGTATGCTAGACCGAACTCACCAATGAGGGCTGGTGCAGTTCCTGCATACTTCTTGGCATCTAGCGCTAGGCTAGTCAATGACTTCTTTGCGACAAAGAAACCAACATTGTTCTTGGTAAGTTCTCGGCGCATGACAGTAGCATCTGCAACCTTGAGACCGTGAATGTTTACGAAAACCATGGACTTTGCTCCATCTATGATCTTTGTTAGCTTTTCGATGATCTCTTTCTTTTGTTCTTTTGTGCGAGCCATTTGTATAAGTCTGTAAAGTCTGAAAGTCGTAAAGTCTGTAAAGTCAGCACGAACCGACTTTATGGACTTTATGGACTTGTGACTTTATGGACTATGTGATGTTAATAAAAATCGACCTATAAAGCCGAGATCCTCCATCCGTCATCCACCAACTGGCGGAGGCGGAGGTGCGAGAGATTGTTCCTCGGAAAGTCTCATAGTGGGCAATTACCCAGATGCTTTCTGTCTTTGGCCTTGTCGACAATATCGCATACATTTCACTTAAAAGCAACTTTCTGCTAGACTACAACTCATATGACTATAGATACACTAACCGCACTATTCGGCAATCTAGTAAAAGCGAGATTACTCCGGATGTTTCTCTTTAACGAGACAACGCCATTTTTAATGAGGGAGGTTATTCTAAGGACTCGTTCTTCTGCAGGAACTGTAAAAAAGGAACTGAATATATTGGTCAAAGCAAATATCATAAAGAAATGTAAGGTCTCGAAGGATGTAGAAGTTGTTCGAGGAAAGAAGATGGTTATGAAAAAGATCCAAGGATCAGGTTATATATTGAATGCCAAGTTTCCATACTTGAATCCTATAAAGAGTCTGCTCACGGTCACCAGTTTGCATGCTGACGAAACGCTCGCAAAAAGATTTACGAACTCGGGTAAGATCAAGCTACTCGTGGCTGCGGGTATATTCATACAGAACTGGGACTCGCGCGTCGACCTACTCATAGTGGGGGATGATCTAAATCTGATCAAGATAGAAACAGTCATTAAAAATATAGAGTCAGATATTGGTAAGGAGATAGCTTACTCTGCTTTTGAAACTCAGGACTTTGAATACAGATATGGTATTCATGACCGACTCGTCAGAGATGTGCTGGACTATCAACATGTCACATTGGTGGATAGGTTGGGGATAGAGATTAAGTAATTGGTATCTGCCAGCCGGCGAAGGTAAACAGAAGTGGGGCAGTATTAGGTATAAGAGCCCATCCACCATCTTCCCCCTACCAGGAAAGCTTTATTTTTGGCTACAAAACTACGCTTCGTTCTCGCCATAATTCATTATGGCTCGAACTCC
>CAINCE010000076.1 GCA_903846945.1 uncultured bacterium | reverse complement strand
GCGAAGATGTGTGAATATTTTTATATTCACAACATCTGAGTCGAAGTCAGAACAAACGAGTAAATACTCCGCAGCTTGCTGCGTAAAGAAGCAGAGCTTCCACTTAATACCTCGCCAGCTTGCTGCGAGGTAGTTTATTATTATCAGACCATTTGACTCCGTACTCTCTTTTACAGAGGCAACTTCATCTTCAAAAACAGGTCTTATGAGAAGTTTTTATAGCTTAGGTGACGGGACAAAGACTTACTTGACTGATATGAGAAATACCAAGATAACTGGTGGGGGCATTGACTTATCGGTGCCTATCACGACAGATGTAATGATTTTGGTCCCAGATTACGGGGTAGCTAAAAGTTTGACTATAATATCTACCGCAACAAAGAATAGCCAAGATGAAAAAGACTTTTATAAACTCGTCGATTCATTAAAGATAAATCAGTAAGAGTTAAGATACAGAGTGATTGATGGTAGGGTAACACGAGATGGTGGATGGGCTCTTATAAATAAGGGTTATTTTTGGCAGAGATGGAGAGAGTTGGAACCAGTTACAATATTTGACGACACGAACAAAGCATGCTAACGTGATTTTGGAGTGAACTAAACAATTCAATCAATCAACCAACCAAAGAAAAGAGAAAGGAAACGGGGGACTATGATCGGAATTCTTGATTATACTGGTGTACCGCCGGTGGCGTATGCGAGATGTAAGCATGTCAAACCCACCCACTCGAAAAGAGGGGAGGAGTGTGAAAACATGAGACGGAGGGTTCGTCAAAATGCCGAGGAAGTTAGAGCTCGGGTAGCTGCAGGTCTCGAGTCTCCGCAAATGACGGTCTTTGTCAGTCGACTCAACCATCAGACGAAAGGGGGGGTATAGCTATGACATCGACGATGCAGTTTGTATTGATCGTGCTAGCGTGGCTAGTGATACCGATAACGATGGTCTCGATAATAGTCATCACTCGTAAAGTTCGGGAACACAGAGAGATAAAGGCCGAAACGAGGCGATGTAGGTTTCATCAGCAAGCACCATGGTCTGGATCACATTGTAGTTTGGGTACGATCAGACACTATCAGATGGCTCGCGCATCTGACCTTACCGAAGCGTGGTGGAACTGGTGTTTTGAAGTTTCCATCATCGATATATGCCCCCAAGGACATGCGAGAGTGATCCATCGCGGAGTGAAGCTGTTCAATTTGGTCGAGCTCATCTGGAGGTATGTCACCAATCGTTCCCAATTCATCATGGATGACAGTATCTGGGTCATGGTTGATCGAACGGAAAAATTGAGGTTTTCACAATCCGTATCTGATCCAACAGGATCGTGTCATACCCCTTCCTCTGACAAGCATCTCGAACACATGATCGTGGTGGTCAAGGTGTGAGGTTTGTTGGGGTATTGAAACAGTTGTTCTATATAATATTCATAAGTGTGCATGGACGCTCTTCCGGGGGCGTCTTTTTCTGTATGGGCTCTCATATACATTGAGTAATTTCAAACATAATTTCAGGCTTATATTGGACTAAATGGTTTTATACCCTTATAATCAACCCATGACACAAAACACCGCAAATTCAAGCCAAAAAACGCCAAAATCATCGAAAAATACCAAGAAATCATTCATGCCAAAGATGAGTTTTTTGAACATCATCGCCACAGTGATACTACTGTTCATCCTATTGAGTGGTGTATATGCTGAGTATACGAAGACCAATACAAACGAATCAACCGTCTCTCTTTCTCTGGTCGCTCAGGACTTGCAAAAGAACAAGATAACTTCACTGGATATCCAAGGTGACAAAGTCATCGCTATATATGCCGACAAGTCAGTGAAGATCGCGATGAAGGAGGCCGACTCATCTGTCACAGAGAGTTTGGTTAGGCTAGGAGTTTCTCCGGCAGTTCTCGCTTCGACCACCATCACAGTCGAAAGTCCTAGCGGTTTCTGGTATTGGACGGGTCAGTTGGCACCATTCTTGGCTCCACTCATCTTCCTCATTTTCTTTGTTTGGCTCATATCCAGACAAGTCCGTGGTGCTGGTATGCAAGCGATGACATTCGGTCAGTCGAAAGCTCGTGTCACTATGCCAGATGATGTGAAGGTCAAGGTAACATTCAAAGATGTCGCTGGTGCCAAAGAGGCGAAACAAGAACTATTGGAGATCGTCGATTTCCTAAAAAACCCAAAGAAATTTATAGACATCGGCGCAGAGATTCCCAAAGGAGTGATACTGATGGGCGCACCTGGAACCGGAAAAACGCTTCTCGCTAGAGCTGTCGCAGGGGAAGCTGGTGTTGCATTCTTCTCTATCTCAGGTTCAGAATTTGTGGAGATGTTCGTCGGAGTTGGAGCGTCGCGCGTCAGGGATCTATTTAAGATGGCCAAGGACACTGCACCTTCTATCGTGTTCGTAGACGAGATAGATGCGGTCGGACGCACTCGTGGCTCTGGTATGGGTGGAGGTAATGATGAGCGTGAACAGACATTGAACCAGATCCTCGTAGAGATGGACGGCTTCGAGCCAAATGAAAAAGTCATCGTCATGGCCGCTACAAATAGGCCTGATGTGTTAGATCCAGCTTTGCTACGACCTGGTAGGTTTGATCGTAGAGTTGTCATTGATCTGCCTGATAGAGGAGATAGGGAGGAAATATTGAAGATACATTCTAGTAAGAAACAGTTGGCAGAAGATGTGAATACAAAGGTCGTTGCCGAGAGGACTCCAGGTTTTTCTGGTGCCGACCTCGCCAGTCTCATGAATGAAGCGGCTATATTGACTGCGCGTGAGAATAGGACGAAGATAGGTCAATTTGACTTGATACGATCGATAGAAAAAGTTATGTTGGGACCTGAGAGGAAGAGTCATGTATTGTCAGTCAAGGAGAAAGAGATCACTGCATATCACGAGGCGGGTCATGCGATAGTTTCATCTGTGTTGCCACACTCAGATCCAGTGCATAAGATATCTATCATATCTCGAGGTCGTGCTGCTGGGTATACACTCAAGTTGCCATTCGAAGAAAGGAAACTCCAGTCCAGAAGGGAATTCCTCGATGATATCGCTGTTTCGCTCGGTGGTTATGTCGCCGAAAGGATGATCTTTGGTGATATGACGACTGGTGCTTCGAATGATCTCCAAGTTGCCACCGCTCTTGCTAGGGACATGGTTACGCGATATGGTATGTCAGAAAAGATAGGTCCTGTGGCACTAGAGAGTGCGCAAGGTCGAGTATTGTTCGGAATGGGCGTTTCAGATAGAGAGTACTCAGAGAATGTTGCAGCTCTGATAGACTCGGAAGTCTCACGCATCATGATGGAAGCACGAACACTCGCCGAGAAAACTCTGGGTGAACACAAGAAGGCTTTCGAAGTGGTGGCAAAGAGGTTGGTTGAGAAGGAAACTATAGAGAGGGAGGAGTATGAGTTGTTGGTGTCAGCGCATGGGATAGTGATGAAGAAGGGGAATGTAATATAAGGAAGGCTTTAATAGACTTTAACGAACCATTGAAAACTAGTTGGCTAGTATGTTATCATAAGTTCGTAATGGCAAAAAATATTGAAAAAAAGAAAGCTTTAGAATTGAGAAAGAAAGGTTATAGCTATTCTCAAATAAGGAAGGAAATCAATGTTAGCAAGTCCACGTTGAGCGTTTGGTTGGCGGATTACCCTTTATCCAAATCAAGAATAGATGAACTTAGAGGGAAAAGTGCAAAAAGAATTGAGAAATTTAGGATAACGATGAGAAAGAAAAGGGATGCAACCGAATTAGAATCATTTAAGATTGTAAAGAAGGAATTTGGCCAACTTAGTTCACGTGAGATATTGATAGCGGGGTTGTTTCTTTATTGGGGTGAGGGGACAAAGGCGGCAAGTTATACAACGGCACTTTCAAACACGGATCCAGATGTCATGAGGTTCTATATGAAATGGTTGAATTTGTTAGGCGTTGGAAATGATCAAGTTGTGGTGAGGCTGCACCTTTACAGAGGCATGAATATTGATAATGAGGTAGAATACTGGTCAGACTATCTGAAAATTCCTATACAATGTTTTCGGAAGCCATATATCAAGAAGAGTAAGTTAAGTGACATAACATATTTATCTGGATTTAAGCATGGTACTTGCAATATTTTGTATTATGGAAAAGAATTGTATTTGTATATCAAATCAGGTTTGAAATACATGAGAACATACACCCGTCCTTAGCTCAATTGGTAGAGCAAACGACTTATGGACTGGAGTGAGTACCTGTGAAAAGCTGTGTCCGTCCTTAGCTCAATTGGTAGAGCAAACGACTTATACTCGTTCGGTTCCTGGTTCGAGTCCAGGAGGACGGACACAGCTTTGCACATGGTGCGAATGAACAGTCTATATGGAAATATACTCGTTCGGTTCCTGGTTCGAGTCCAGGAGGACGGACACAGCTTTGCACATGGTGCGAATGAACAGTCTATATGGAAATATACTCGTTCGGTTCCTGGTTCGAGTCCAGG
>CAINCE010000075.1 GCA_903846945.1 uncultured bacterium | reverse complement strand
CCACTTCGACCCCACTGATCGTTTCTGGCGGCTCGAATGCCAGTACTACTGTTGAGATAGGTCAACCTGGTCAAGGTAAAGGTTCATGTCTCGTTCTGTACGATCAGGCTGGTACAGTCCAATATGTTTCGATCAAGGCAGGAACATTCGTCATCACTTCGACTTCGTGTAAGTAAATACTCCGCAGCCCGCTCGCGTAAAGGAGCAGAGCTTCCACATACCTGACTACTGGGACGGTGGGACCGATGACGAGAGCGGCGTTGGGAAAATAAATATATTTAGTCACAAAATATTATCGTGCACAATATTGCGTATACTTATAGTAGGCGTATAATTATCGAATGGAAAAAGTTGCAGTCGCCCTATTTGAGGGCAAAAAAATAAGAAAAGTTTGGGAAGACAAAGATGAGAAGTGGTATTTCTCTGTGGTTGATGTCGTGGGTGCGTTGTCTGGTAGTGATAGACCTAGGAAATATTGGGATGATCTAAATAGACGGCTTAATGACGAGGGAAGTCAGTTGTCCGCAAAAATCGGACAACTGAAATTGGAAGCGTCTGATGGAAAATTCTATTTATCTGACGTCGCGGATACGGAAACGATTTTTCGCTTGATCCAATCCATCCCTTCGCCAAACGCCGAACCATTCAAGTTGTGGTTGGCAAAAGTTGGTTACGAGCGTATAGAAGAAACTCATGATCCAGAGCTGGCTATTGACCGCGCCTTGAGGACATACCTAAAGAAAGGTTACAGTCCTAGTTGGATAAATCTACGATTGAAGTCCATCGAGATCAGAAAAGACTTAACGGATGAATGGGACAAAAGGGGTGTAAAAGGATCCAAGGAATACGCACTACTCACAGACGAGATCACTTATGCTTGGGCAGGTCTCACGACCAGAGATTACAAGAAACACAAAGATCTGAAGAAAGAAAGTCTGCGAGATAACATGACAAATCTTGAACTGGTGCTAAATATGTTAGCTGAAGAATCGACTTCAGAAATATCAAAAGTGGTTGAACCAAAAACATTGGATGAAAACAAAACAGTTGCTAGAAAAGGTGGTGGTGTCGCGGGCGAAGCTCGCAAGAAGTTAGAATCAGAGACTGGGAAGTCAGCAATTAGTAAGAATAAGTTTCTACCAGACAAGGCAGACGGAAAATTGTTAAAGTAGTTAAATGGAGTTTTGTGTTATACCATTAATACAAATGGCTTCGGCCTCGCCCCACCTACATAGTGGGGTAAAATCATTTCACCCTGATCCTATAAACCCCATTCGACTCTGTTACCAACCCGTGCAATTCCAATTGAGTGGCGATGATACCAAAATGAACGGCGGAGATACCGAGTTTGCCGATGAGTTCACTACTGGTGTAAGGTTTGAACTGTAACTCGCGCAGCACGATCTTCTGGTCGTCAGGAAGATCTCGGAGAGCGGCTTCCAGCTTTGACTTGGTCCTATCAGTTCTCTCTTGGGCAACATCGAATCCGAGCACTCCCAATATATCTTCTGAGCTTGAGACCAGTATCCCGCCATCTCCAGACAAGGAGTGTGGTCCATATGATAGATCAGAAAAGATCGATCCCGGTACGAACATCAGGGGTCTATCTATTTCTAGAGTATTTTTAGCAGTTAATAAAGTGCCGGATTCCTTACCTCCTTCGATGACGAGAGTCGCGTCAGATATGGCGGCCATCAGCTGATTTCTGACGGGGAAAGTCCAAGTATCACCACCTTGATCTGGTTCAAATGGTGAGAGGAGGGTATTGCCAGTCAGCACTATCCTCTTTGCTAGTGGCAGATGTTCTCGGGGGTAGATATAGTCATCATGTAGTCCAGAACCTGGTATAGCTATAGTTTTCAAGCCGTACTCAAGTGCCGCGAGGTGCGCTAGTGAGTCTACGCCGAGTGCTAGACCAGAAACGATGACCACAGGATAGTTCCGTAAACCTCGGATGAGTTCGAAGCAAGCTTCTTCTCCGTAGTTGTCGTACTTTCTCGAGCCGACCACGCAGAGGAATTTGTAGTCATCACTGGGGATAGGTGCACCTGCGATGTACATGTATGGAGGCTGCTTCTTTAATCCTTTGAGAAGAGAAGGGTATTGGTTGGGAAGGAGTTGGGTGTATTGCATATTGATTGACATTTGGATTTGATTTGATAAAATGAACCTGTTACTAGTCGCCAATGATTGGCACCTGAACCCGCCGCCGAGGCGGGTTTGTATTTAAACAAGGTCTCGCACATATGTTCTTAATAATTGAAAATCATTGATTTTTTCCTTGACTTCTGGATCTGGTTTGATACAATCTTCACATATTTGGCGTAGGCCACGTCCTCCCGTCTCGAAAGAGATGGGAGGTTTATGTTTACGAGTATATTTGTTGACAATGGCAAACAATTTGTTAGAATATAGTCACTATACAGTAATGGTTGCCGAATCCCCCAAACTAGTTAAGGGGGATTTGGTTTTATGAGAAGACGCGACAATCTATTTCGTATTTCGATAAATTCTTCATCATTCAACCTTCCAGCCAATCGCAATAGCCGTTTGCTGCTGATTGACCTCATTTGCTGGATTGGGATGTACCCGCAGATTCTACTGCTTTGAATTTTGTGCAAAAAACCTCCGTCTTGAATCATTTTGGACGTTATTGGAAGTACCCATTGAGGATCATTATCAAACTTCATCAAAATCAGTACCGGCCTTTTGTAGTCTGCATGTTTACCGTCAATTTCGTGACCAATGTTGACACCTATTGATGTCCACCAGATTTCTCCTTCAAGTATGAACTGGTCAGCATCAATGAGTCGCTCATTTATTTGTTTCTTCTTCTCATTCCACCCATCAAAATTTTTGATGTATCTTGTATTGTCATCTGACATCCCTTAACCGTAACATAATGGTGATAAAATCCTGATAAAATAAGTATGAAGAAATGATAAAAAAAGAATGAAGAAACGAATTGCAGAAATATGTTGCAAAATAACGCGCGTTTGAACAAACACTCGGCTGAAGTGTGAGTTCAGGACAAATAATCTGCACATTTGCATGCACAATATCGGTATCTCGACGGGCGTTAGCAAATATTGCACTTCAAATCCACATAGAACAGTGCTACAATAAAAACCACTATGCTAGATATAAAATTCATCCGTGAGAACAAGGACCTCATAGCAATAGCTGCGAAGAAGAAACACATCGACTTTGATGTGGAGAAACTCATCGCCGCTGATGATATCAGGCGTAAGGCTATGACGAGTTCAGAAAAACTCCGTGCTGAGCAGAATGCGGCAAACGATGGCATCGCGTCTGCCAAAACTCCCGAAGAGCGCACTAAATTGATCGCAGATATGAAAGTTGTGAAGGTGGCACTCGAGAAAGATGAGGAAACTCTGAAAACGGTGATGAAGGATTGGCAAAACCTGATGCTACAAGTGCCAAATATCCCTGATATGTCCGTGCCAGATGGGAACAGTGATGCAGATAATATGGAGATAAAGACTTGGGGTGAAAAGACCAAGTTCGCATTTGATCCCAAGGATCATGTGGAGATCATGACTGCTCTCGGCATGCTCGATCTAGAACGAGGTCAGAAGGTGCACGGTTTTCGAGGATATTATCTGACAGGTGATGCGGTGAAGCTGTGCTTCGCTATCTGGAGTTATGCACTGGATTTCTTTGGGGGTCGTGGATTTTTGCCAGTTATACCTCCGATAGTAGTTAGAAAGATAAATCTATTTGGTACAGGGTATCTACCTCAAGGTGAAGAAGACATGTACAAGACCCAGGACGGTGACTACCTCGCTGGTACAGCCGAAGTGCCTCTCATGGGTCTATATGCGGACGAAACTCTGACCGTGGCCGAACTGCCAAAGAAATTCCTCGGATTTTCGCCATGTTATCGTCGTGAAGCTGGTGCGCACGGCAAAGATGTTCGCGGACTCATCAGGGTTAACGAATTTTATAAATTGGAACAAGTCATTCTCTGTGAGGCCAATCACGAGGCTAGTGTGAAGTTTCATGATGAGGTAAATGCAAATACCGAGCAATTCATCGAGTCATTAAATATTCCATATAGAACTGTCATCAACTGTGGTGCAGATCTGGGACTAGGTCAGGTAAAGAAATACGACATCGAGCTCTGGGTGCCAAAAGAAGAGAAGTATAGAGAGATCAGTTCCGCTTCATACTTCCATGATTTCCAGACACGCAGACTCAATATTCGCTATAGAGATGTAGAAGGAACTTTGCGATATGCGCACTCATTGAATGGTACAGCCATCCCAACTCCTCGCATCCTCGTATCACTCATCGAGAACTTCCAACAACCGGATGGCACTATCAAAGTTCCTCCAATATTGGTGAAGTATTTTGGTAAAGAAGTGATCGGGAAGTAATTCTCTAAGTCAAAGGTGTTTGTGAGGCGATTCGGCCAAATCGTGCCATAAATATAATTTGAATATTAAATGTCACCACGCCACCCACACCACAAACAGTCAACCACTTTTGCAAAACGAAGACGAAATCGTATCATCTTGATTTGTGGACTAGTAGTTTTGAATCTTGTGGTTTGGAGTTTTTCTTCGGTCAGTTTTTTTTCACTGAATGCTCTGAATATAGATAATGTCCAGGTATCAGGAGTTGACCCCTCACTCGTGCCCGTATTGCAGGCAGCAGTACTAGATTCGATACAAGGGAATTATCTCGGTCTATTCTCTAGGTCTAACACCTTGATATATTCTCGGTCTCATGTTCTCGATGCAGTAAAGAGGACGACACCAGATGTGAGTTCGGTCGAGATATATAGGATAGGAGGGGAAACTATAGGAATCGATATCAAAGAAAAGGATGCTGCAGCGATAGCTTGCATGGGCTACCCTGATTTCTCAGGTGGAAATCTGGGAATAGATGCTGATGAGGATTGCTATTTTGCAGATAGTACTGGACTTATATATAAAAAGGCAACATCGACAACAGGTGACATCTATCCACGATATTATGTTCCGACGCTGAATACTAATGCTGGATCTACTATGGATGCACTTGGGTCGTACGCTACTTCTACTCCAGAATTTATGCAGTTACAAAAAATGTATTTTGAATCACAGAAATATGGCATGAAAGTCGATGCCATCTCCATCAAAGATGCTGGTGAATATGAGATGTATATAGAGAGTCCAGAGTTGAGTATAGACGCCGAAAGTTCAGTGACTGTAGTATATTTCAATAACCAACGACCTCTGTTAGACGAATTGGCGAATCTGGTATCATTTTGGTCGACAATGAGGTCGAAGTCGAAACTTAGGACGGCAACAACCACTTTTGATTATATAGATGTACGATATGGTGCTAATGTGTTCTATAAATGATGAGACCATTTTTTTACATTGTATTTGGAGGACTAGCCTGCCTAGGATTGGGTGTTGGCATTGCACGCGGAGTGAGAGTAGTGTGGCCAACGGTATCGTCAGTGGTGGGGCAGGTGAAGATTCCCAATGTTGCGGCAGTTATTTCTTCTGCCGGATCATCGATAGTTGGAGTGTCGAGCGATTTATCGCATAACCTATCTAGGTTATCATTTCATTATTCATCAATATTAGCGAGTTCGACAGGAGGTCGTCGCATCCTTGGTGATGGTACTAGCATTTCTGGTATGACGAGAACGGTCAGATATTCGGCGAGTGAAGAGGAAGATCTCATAGGTGCGGCATCACTCACATTGCCGAGCTCTGTAGATAAGAAGGTGACTGCCGATGCGTACATGGTTAAAAGTATCATAGGTGGAGATACTCCCATCGAACACAATGCTGACAAGATCGTACCCATCGCATCACTCACCAAACTGGTGACAGCTATCGTTGCTAGACAGAGGATAGCGTCTACAACTCGTATCACTATAGGAAGGGACATCATGGCAACATATGGTAACACGGCTCAGTTCCGTGTCGGCGAGACATTTGTCGCTAGTGATCTTTACTATCCTTTACTCATGGTCTCGAGTAATGATACTGCCGAAGCTTTTGCACAGTATTATGGGCGGCCCAAATTCCTCCGAGCTATGAATGATTTTGTACAGTCTATCGGTGCATATAGAACGAGTTTTTCTGATCCGTCAGGATTATCACCAGAAAATGTATCATCTGCGAATGATCTGGTACTCATATTGAAATGGATCGAGATGAATGATCCTGGTATCCTCGCGATCACCAAATTGAAGTCAAAAACCGTCCGTTCTCATACATGGGTGAATCCTACTCATTTTCTCAATTGGTCTAACTATGCTGGCGGGAAAAACGGTTACACTGAAGAAGCAAATAGGACGAGTGCAGCGCTATTTACCATGGACCATGGTCGAGATACTTATGCTGTGATCGTTCTGGGAAGTTCCGTCAGGGATGCTGATATGGTGAAGTTGCTGGCAAAGATAAAGTAGTTATATTCGGAGTAACTAGGAAGAAAGTGGAATTAGAAGTCCTAAATTGGTTCAAGTAGGATAATATGGTAATCTCAAATAGTGGCAATAAAGAAACCAACCGGTAAGTCAAATATGCAGGCTGTAAAATCGGAAAAGTCAACCAACTTCTGGTCAAAACTCCCCAAGCCATTTTTTGCAACTGCACCTATGGCGAATGTGACCGACTCTGTGTTCCGACAGATGTTCGCAAAATATGGTAAGCCAGATGTTACATGGACTGAGTTTGTTTCTGCTGACGGATTGAACTCGGTAGGGCAGAAGAGGTTGCTCGTAGACTTGGTCTATTCCGAAAAGGAGAGACCGATCGTGGCACAGATATTTACGGGTCATCCGGATGAGATGCGGAAAGCGGCAAAGTTGGTTGCCGAGCTCGGATTCGATGGACTCGATATAAACATGGGTTGTCCAGATAGGGCCGTTCAGAAACAGGGTGGCGGGGCAGCACTCATCAAGAATCCCAAGGTTGCATTGGCGGTATTGGAAGCGGCGAGGGAGGGGGTAAGGATTGAAAGATTGAAAATTGAACGATTGAAAGATATTAAAACGAATAAGGATTTGATATTTGAAGATTTGAAAATTCCTATATCGGTCAAGACCAGAATAGGATTCAACTCGATTGATTTGTCTTGGATCGAATTATTGTTGAAGCAGCACTTACCAGCACTCACCATTCATCTTCGTACTCGCAAAGAGATGTCGGATGCACCAGCTCATTGGGATCTGATGCCAGAAATCATGAATATGCGTGACAGGATAAGTCCACAAACTCTGATCATTGGAAATGGCGATGTCGAGTCACTAGTACAGGCAAAGGAATATACTGCAAAGTACGGCTGTGACGGGGTGATGATCGGTCGAGGAATATTTGGTAAGCCGTGGTTCTTCAGTGGTAAGGAAAAGACGCGAGAGGAACGACTGAAGATTCTCATGGAACATACGAAACTGTTTGAGAAGACTTACTGTGGCCGAAAGCATCTGAAGAATTTTGATGTGATGAAGAAGCATTTCAAGGCGTATGTTTCAGGATGGGATGGTGCAAAAGAGCTGCGTACTAAGTTGATGGGTACAAAGAATGCAAAGGAGGTTGTCGCTATCGTTAATAGTTTTTTGATCTCGTAGTCCACCAGCTGTCGGAATGCCCCTCATGAACCCTTCAAAACACCTTTGACCAGCAGACCGAGAGAGAAAACTATTATCTAGCGGTCAAAGGTGAGCTACATTGTCGGGTCATTCGGACCACTCCGTCAGTTGGTGGACTACTGGAACTTTCTATACTTTATTCTTTATACTTTATACCTTATACTTACCTCATGCCCGTCCTATACCGCACATATCGCCCGAGTAAGTGGTCAGAAGTCGTTGGACAGGACCATATAGTTAGCGCACTCAAAGATGCTGTCGAAGGTCAGCGTATCTCTCACGCATACCTATTTTCTGGATCACGCGGAACTGGTAAGACGACAGTTGCGAGAATACTGGCGAAGTCACTCGGCACTGCGGACGAGGATGTATATGAGATAGATGCCGCGTCAAACCGCGGTATTGATGATATTCGTGAACTCCGTGAGCATGTATCAGCGTCACCATTCGTCAGTGTTTATAAAGTTTACATCATCGATGAAGTGCACATGTTGTCCAAGGATGCCTGGAATGCATTATTGAAAACTCTAGAGGAGCCACCGAAGCATGTCATATTTATCCTAGCGACAACTGAGCTCGACAAAGTTCCGGAGACGATCATCTCGAGGTGTCAGACATTTACATTCAGAAAACCAGCGAGAGAAGTAGTTAGGAAGCAGGTGGCGTCCATTGCGAAGAAAGAAGGTTATGAACTGGATTCTGGAGCGGCAGACTTGATCGCTCTCCTCGGCGACGGGTCATTCCGAGATGCACTAGGAATGTTGGAAAAAGTTATTTCAACATCTCCTGACAAGAAGATAAGTAGGGAAGAAGTGGAGAATATCGCAGGTGCGCCTAGGGCAGGCCTCGTCAACTCATTTATCCAAGCATTACTGGCGAAGAACTCTGATGAAGCATTGAAATGTGTAGGTCAGGCAGAAAAGTCCGGTATTTCTATGAACACATTTGTCACATTGATATTGGAAAAGATGCGATTTGTACTACTGCTGCAACATTCCGCATCGTCCAAAGACAGTATCGTGGAGAGAGTTTCGCCAGATGACTGGATATTCATCGAGGCAGAAGCAGCTAAAAAGTTACTAACTCCAGCGATGCTCGTCACTATGCTCGCTGCTGCAGATGCTCTCGGTCGTGCTCGCATAGAACAGTTACCACTCGAGATGGCGGTCGTGGAAGTGTGTGGGAGGTGAGTGATAGGCGTGCTTTTGTTGCATATCTCTGGACACGAACAGCGAAGTGTTTCGCGTTTGATTTTTGACCAAAATAAATGTACTCTTAATGTCGAGCTGTCAAATTGCGGGATCGTCTAATGGCAGGACATGGGCCTTTGAAGCCCAGTATCTTGGTTCGAGTCCAAGTCCCGCAGCAATTTCGCAGAATCCCATTCCGTGGGCAGTTGCGCCTCGCTTCGCTCGTCGCGATGAGGGCGACACGGCATTCCCCCCCTGACCCCTCCTGCCGTGTCGCCCGCATTTTTGTTGGCGTTTTTTGGGATTGCTGTCACAAATGCAAAGGGCAATCGTGGTGAAAAAACGAGGGCGCGGTCGCGGACGAGTGGGTT
>CAINCE010000074.1 GCA_903846945.1 uncultured bacterium | reverse complement strand
TTTCGTGTCCATGAGAGAGATGGTGCGTGATGAGAACGGCGGAGGCTATATGCGAGCAGTAGCGAGCATGCCGAGCCGGTGCCCAGACCGAGGCGAACGGGTAGTGAGCCGAGAGTCGCGGGAGATTCCGCCCATCTCCACCAGTGAAGTAAACCCCACACATCGTCACTTCGGTGGCGATTTTCTTATTACTTACTTTGTGGATTTGATAAGGTCAATGACAGTATCAAAGTATTTTTTATCTGAAATATCATGCCCAACACCCTTTATTGTGATTACTTTGCTATTGCCACTGATTCTTTTAACCATATCGAAAACAATCGGAAGTTCCTTCTCACCGACTATAAAAGTAGTCTCTGGTTTCTTAGCGTATGTACCAACAGAATTTATTCGCCACTTACCTAATGGTCGGATCATTTTTGGTGTCCATTTATGGATATCATCGGCAAACAGGGGCGACATTGAAGCGTAGATTGTCTTTTGTGGGACGATTTTTGAACATGCGATGATATATGCCCCTACAGAGAAACCAATAGCAGTAAAATCTCTGATATTGTTTTCTATGATAAAACACTCGTATTCATTTATCCAATCTTCGATTGAGTGATATTTCCATGTAGGTGCAAAAACATAACAGTCTTTGCCTATTGTCTTTTGGAATTTTCGGTAAACGACCATTTTTGCGTTTCCACCGAAACCAGGAATGATGATTGTTTGAGTTGTTTTCATATAAATGAGGGGCGCAGGTTTTACCCACGCCCCACTGGATTGGCAAGTGATTGCCTTGGTGTCAGTAATCGAACTGACCCTTCTTGACGCCGCTCACGAAGGCCTTCCACTCGGTGCTAGTGAAGCGCAGGGGAGCGATTGACAGGTCTTTGTTGTCCCGCACGGCCACGATTCCGTTCTTGTGGGCGACCTCGACGCAGATCGGGCTGAACACGGCACTGTCACCAGATTTGCACCAAGTCGCCTTGGAGAAATCGGTGGTGTGGAGTCTTTTTGCCAGTCTGTTGTGCTCTCGAAGAGCTGTTGAACCGTTATTCGTTTTCATACGTATGTGTCTTTCGGAACTAGGATTATCCTAGACAGCGGTCATTTGATTCGCTGAATACCAAGCAGATTACTGTTATCATAGCTAGAATATCCACTCAGTGCTCAACGAATCACTTTTCTCTGTTGACAGTATAGCATACCTGTGTGCAGGTCAATAGGCTCTATTTTTTGGTTAGTCATTTCAGACTAAGTTCATAATAGTGTATTGGAGTGTGGGGTAGCGAATCTAAGCATCATTGCTTGTAAATCTGGTATGTAAATATAGCGATTTTCCTGCTCAAACATGGTTCTAACAACCTTTACGGTGTTCCACATGTACAATTAGATACAATTTAGTACAGTTCTGTACAGTCTTGTATGATTTGAACCTAGGATATGATATATTTTCCGATGTGTCACTATTGTTTCAGCCTAAAGCAGGTTCGGTTGTTTACTGTGATTACAGTGGCTTTATTGCCCCTGAAATGATCAAGAAAAGACCTGTGATTGTCATCTCAAAACATAGACACAACTCCAAATTATTAATGTTAGTACCCATAAGCACAACTGAACCAAAACCAGTTCTCGATTATCATGTCGAAATGGATTCACAATTTTGCCTTATTCATCTTTCTGGTAAAAGGTCATGGGTCAAGTGCGATATGATAAATGTTGTTTCTACAGAAAGACTAAATCTTGTTCGCGATAGGAAATCAGGATTACGCCACGCTCCGAATGTAGGAGATACTTTTTTAAAGAAGATCAAAGAATCTATCAAAAAATTTCATAATTTATAAAGCAAAAACCGCCAGAGGCGGTTTCTACTAAGGACATGGTCAGCTTGCTTTCACTGGTTGCCATGTCCTGCCTAGTTTCCTAGGTCTTAAAAGCCCCATAAAGGGAACGTTTCAATCATAACATGTTAAGGGTATACCTCCAAATACGAGGTTCTAATGTCATTCATTAATCTCCACTACACAAAAACTGACCTAGACTGCTCTAGGTCAGTTTTTCGTGTCCATGAGAGAGATGGTGCGTGATGAGAACGGCGGAGGCTATATGCGAGCAGTAGCGAGCATGCCGAG
>CAINCE010000073.1 GCA_903846945.1 uncultured bacterium | reverse complement strand
GACTTTCTGGAGGTAGTTGTTACCTGCGGAGTCGATAGTACAACTCTGGAGTCCTGTGGTCGTCCATGAGAGTGTCGCTGATTGAGAACGAGCCAGAGGTGAAGGGCTTGCAGTGAAGGAGGTGATGGTTGGAGTAGCCGTTGGTGCAGTAAACGCTACAGAAACACTCAAAGTCTCAAGCCCTGAGATAATAGTATTCGCATTTAGATAATTCGGACTGGTTCCATACTGAATACCGACCACACTAGAATTATATGACATCGTCACACCTGGACTTGAAATAATGCCTTGGTAAGTAAATGTTCTCGATGCACCAGATGTAACAATGAGTGCATCAGCAGTATCACCGGCTACCAGATTTGATCCTGACAATACCTGAATACTTGGTAATATGGTTCCGCTTCCAGTTCTGAATATCAGAGAGTTTGTATGTGCCGGAACTGTTCCTAGATATACAGGATCATTACCTGCGGTCAGAGTAAAGGTATAAGTGACTGGATACCTATCTATAGGCCCGTTAACAGTAGTGGAAAGGCCAGTCCCGAGTTGTGCTGACGCATTGCTGACTCGTGGAGAATTTGAGATGAACGTTGTTATTGAACTAGCAATGTCCCCAACGTTTTGAACCGCGATTGGAGAATTATTTGCACCAACCGCTGTAATGATTGCAGGGACACCCAAATTACCGGCACTGGTAGGAGATGTGAGGAGAACGGTCTGAATAGTTACACCACTAACTGCTGGATTTATGTCGGCTGACAGCGTCAGAGGAACATATTGATCAGCCGGTAATGAGATGTTCAAATTATTGAATGAGATATATGGCGCACCGTTCTGACGAGTCGTGACTGTCCCACTATAGCTCTGACTACCGGATTGTAGTCTGAAGGCCGCAAAATATGTGGAAGGCGGATAAGCGACAGGAAGCCCACTAGTAAACTGGAAAGATACAACCAAACCTTTGAGAGTTGCAGGGCTATTCTGTGACTTTAGGTCATATACAGACAATGGAACATTACTAGTAACTATGCTTGGCTGAGTTTGGACTGTTCTAGTTGTTGGTGAGGCGGAGTCTAATCTAGCAGTTATGAGACCTGGGGTCGTGGTAGCTAGAGCAGGAATAGTCACTGTTACAGTCTTTGCAACATACGTACCGGTTAAGTTCGGTCCCGTATAACAGCCAAGTTCGATGGTACCTGTAGTACCCGTCCTGTCACCAAGTATTCCTAGAGTTGATGGAACTGTAACAGAGATACTGTCATTAGCGCCCTTCAATATGCCCAGTAGAGAACCGAAGACTTTCTGGAGGTAGTTGTTACCTGCGGAGTCGATAGTACAACTCTGGAGTCCTGTGGTCGTCCATGAGAGTGTCGCTGATTGAGAACGAGCCAGAGGTGAAGGGCTTGCAGTGAAGGAGGTGATGGTGGGTTGAGATAATTGGGTCGGGATTTGGAGACTAACAGAATTTGACTGCGATCCATAAACATCACTAACCGAAATACCAACATTTCCACCGTTCCATCCATATGTAGACACGTATTCAGAAGGAACCGTGAACGTCATACTGGTAGTGCTTACTGAAGAAGGGTTTCTATTGAAGTAGCCGTTGCCAATACCTGGAGCTGGATTTATGGTGACCAAATTCACCCCTGGAAAACTACCTGTAAGAGTGACTAATGTTCCAGGTAACGCAGAAACTGGAGAGATAGACGCTATCGTAGGTGGAACCATAACTAATACAGTTGATGTTGTTGACGAATGGCTAATATTATTGATGCAAGTCAGCGTATATGATGTTGTCCTCATTATCGGACCTACTATAAGAGAAAAGGTCGTTGGTAGAGTAGTTGTTCCCATTCCTGTACCCTGACAATATGAGGCATTTTGAGCAACCCAGGACAAGGTTGTACGTACACCATATGCAACTACTGAGGATGAAGCGATAAAGGATGTAATATAAGGTTGCGTATTAGATATTGGAACAGAAAGATTAACAGAAGCGCTGTACGGCGACATTGCCGACATAACCTGTATCGTTACCAAACCACCATTCCAACCATATGTCGGGGTATAAGTGTAAGGGACAGTGAAAACAAAACTGGAATTACTAACAGAAGAAATTTGTAAACTAGTCCCAGAGCTGGCGCCCTGACCAGGAGTTGGACTTATGGTTGCTATATATCTAGTTCCAAAGTTAGTCCCCGTTACGGTAACTCGAGTGCCCGCTGGAGCAGAGTTCGGAGATATAGAATATATGATCGGTGCTGGGGGTAGCTGAGCATTAACTTTTGATGTCATTACAAAAACAAACGACAACGATAATATACCTGCCACTACAAATGATGAGAAACCTATAACTTTTTTCATTCTATTAATAATTTATTAGTAATTTTTTAGCCACGGTCGATAGCCGCAGTTTTAGAAACCTGCACCAATGATACCACTCCCCTTGCACGAATTCCAAACTCATGTGGGGATAAGATAACATTCACAAATTACCCCACTAGACACGAAAGACCCCCGCAGGGGCCTTTAATGTTCTAATTGTTAAATATTTCCTATATTTAATCGTTCAATTCCAATACTTTACTTCCTCTTCTCAACTATCTCCAACGCAACATTGGCTGGGACGACCTCGTAGTGATCGAACTCCATCATGGCACTACCCTGACCAGAAGTCATGGAACGGAGCTGAGTCGTGTATCCGAACATCTCTGACAATGGAACCTTGGCAATGATGGAGATATTCTGACCTTTTGGATTCTGTCCTTCGATGAGACCTCTCTTGGAAGCGACAGAACCGTTCACGTCACCGATATACTTCTCTGGACAGACGACCTCGAGTTTCATGATAGGCTCTAGGATGACAGCCTTTGCGCGCTTTGCGGCGTCTTGGAAAGCTTGTGAAGCGGCGATCTTGTAGGCGATCTCAGATGAGTCAACATCATGGTAAGAACCGAATGTGAGCTCTACTGATATATTTACCATCTTGAATCCTGCAACGATACCACGATCCATGGCTTCATGAACACCTTTTTCGACAGCAGGGATGAATTCATTTGGGATGACACCTCCTTTGATAGAGTTTATGAACTCAAAGTCATCATAACGATGCACATATTTTGGAATCTTCTCCCCTTCTGGCCAAGCTTCCATAGGTCGGACACTGAGACGAACGTGACCATACTGACCTTTACCTCCTGTTTGCTTGATGTATTTGTGTTCTGCCTCCGCCTTTCCGAGGATAGTCTCTCGATATGCCACCTGAGGCTCGCCAACATTTGCTTCCACACTGAACTCACGCTTCATACGATCAACCATGATCTCGAGGTGGAGTTCTCCCATACCAGAGATGATCGTCTCACCAGTTTCTTGGTTCGATGACACACGGAAAGTTGGGTCTTCGTTACCGAGCTTCTTCAACGCCATACCCATCTTCTCCTGATCAGCCTTGGTCTTTGGTTCGATGCGTAGAGAAACGACAGGTTCCATGAACTTGATGATCTCCAATACTATAGGCTTTTCTTCATCGCAGAACGTATTTGAAGTTAGCGCATCCTTGAGACCTACTGCTGCCGCTATCTCACCTGCATAAACTTTCTTGACCTCTTCACGCTTGTCAGCTTGGAGGCGGACGATACGACCGAGGCGCTCTTTCTTGCCTGTAGAAGAATTGTAAATATAAGTACCCGCTTCTATAGAGCCAGAATAAACTCGGAAGAATGTTAATGCTCCGACGAATGGGTCATTTTGCAATTTGAATGCTAGCGCAGAGAATGGCTCGGTATCAGATGCGTGTCGGAGAATTTCCTCACCAGTATTTGGATCGATACCCTTGATAGCTGGCATATCTAGTGGTGATGGTAGATAGTCAACAACAGCATCCAAAACTAGCTGAACACCGACGTTTTTGAGGGCTGAACCAGTGAAAACTGGGAAAATCTTGTTATCTATGACTGCTTTACGTGTGATAGCTTTCAATTCGTCTAAAGCTATCTCCTTACCATCCAGATACTTTGCCATAGCCACATCATCGTTCTCAACGATCTTTTCTATCATCTCTGCGCGATATTTCTTTGCATCTTCGAGGAGGTCTGCTGGGATTTCTTTCTCAATAACTTTACTACCCATCTCACCTTCGAAGAAGTAAGCCTTCATACGCATAAGATCGACAACACCGTTATGTTCCCCCTCTAGACCGATCGGGAGTTGGAATCGAATAGCATTTTTATTGAGTCTTTCTAATATAGACTTGAATGAACGTTCGAAAGAGGCGCCCATACGGTCCATCTTGTTGATGAAACAGAGGCGTGGAACGTTACCGTCGTCAGCATAGCGCCAATTCGTCTCAGACTGAGGCTCTACTCCAGCAACACCATCAAAAACCACAACTGCCCCGTCTAGAACGCGCAACGAACGCTTCACCTCTACAGTGAAGTCGATGTGTCCAGGAGTATCGATGATGTTAAATCGGACCTTCTTTGAGGTGTCCGTGAGTGGCATGTATGACGGATTCCAGAAACAAGTGATAGCTGCGGCCGTGATAGTGATACCGCGCTCCCTCTCCTGCTCCATCCAGTCGGTGGTAGTGTTACCATCGTGCACCTCACCGATCTTATGAGTCATGCCTGTGTAGTACAGAATACGCTCTGATGTAGTAGTCTTGCCAGCGTCAATGTGAGCAATGACACCGAAATTTCTAACTTTTTCTAATGGGTAGTCGCGGTTCATGATTGTTTCTTGTTATCCTGCTTTCTTGTCATTCCCGCGAAGGCGGGAATCCATTTGAAAATAGGAATCCTGGTGTTAATGATAATAAAAAAGCAGAGACTGCTTATTACCCCTACTATACGGGAAAAGAGTGAAATAATCAAATTAAGCACATCCCAACATCAACTTTGTACCGATAAAATGGACTAGTATTTACCGAGAACTATTACATTTATTTGGTTCAAACTAATAGGACCGAACGACCTCGAGTCTAGACTTCTTAACGGATTATCACCAAGTACATAATATTGATTAATACCAAGCTTTATAGGCTCTGTGTTTGTAGTTCCAGTCGATGTCGACGTTTTGTAAGTAATAGTCGGTATCGGTGGAACCGTAATCAAATCTCCATTGATATAGATATCTCCATCTTTAATTGCGACCTGTTCGCCAGGCAAACCGACGATGCGCTTGATTAATTCTGCTGAACCACCGTTTGCTGTCGGGACTGAAATATCGACTACTGTACCACGATTAATATTTGCCAAATCTTTATCTGTTTTTAAAATATCACCCTGACTATATGTTGGGTTCATTGATTCACCATTCATTACATATACATCAGGAGCAAGAAATGTCCTATAGAGAGCAAAAATTATTATTAGACCAATAATGACACTGACAATAATGAGAATTTTTTTCATTAAGAAATTATACCAAGACAGAACTGAGAAGTAAATGTGTGCACTGTTATAAAACGATTTCCCTCTTTTCCCTCTCAAACTCTTTCAACAAACTCAACTCCCTATTATTCCAACGAACACTACCGTGCACTTTATTAGGTTTGCATAATGCGCAACTCCTCTTTTTTAATTTATAGCGTTTTCGCATGCTTTAACTATACCTCAAACCCGATCGCACTTCGTAATCTATCTTTTTCCTTCAGTAACTTAGTTATTGCAATGGATATATCAGCAATGTCATTGCCCTGTTCTTTCTGTTCCCTTTCCAGCGCATTTATCTTTGCAATCAATTCCGCATGTGTCTCCAACAATTGTCGAAGTGCCACGAAAGCTCTCATAATGAATATATTCATCTGCACGGCTCTTTCACTATTGAGAACTGACGAAAGCATTGCTACACCAAGTTCAGTGAATGCATACGGCATATTGCGACGACCACCCCAACTTGAGGTTGCAATTTGCAACCTCAAGTTCTGATACTCTTCGCTTGTTAATTGCAACATGAAATCTTCAGGAAAACGTGAGATATTGCGTCTTACTATTTGGTTAAGGTACTTCGTGGGGACTTGGTATAGTTCCGCCAGATCACTGTCTATCAATACTTTTTGCCCACGGACAATCTTTATACGCCTTTCAATAAATCCTGTCGTAACCGGCACTATCAAGCTAGTTTCTTTGTTTGTTTTCATGATATTTATTAACTTTGAATTACTTACGATAATTTCCGGACAAAAAACAACCAAAGCAGGTGGCTAATATTTATACGAAAATCCCCTTCTAACCTCACCGGACTCAAACGTTTAACCTAAACTACACAAACAACAGTGCACCACCGATATAAGACGAGTTATCCGCCGGCATTTTCGTGAAAATGGGATGATCATGACCATTTTCAAGAGCTTTTTCCTTGGCTTCCTTCAAAGTCTTTCCATGACCAACAACAGTGATTTCATCATCGAGCAAAGCAACCCACATGCCTTTGTATTTCTTATAGATTTGTGTCCAATCGATCGCTGTCATACCTCAATTTTACTCTCAAAAAATGCCCAGTCAATCTTGACCGAGCATTTTTTGTATTCTTGAAAAAATTTCGCGATTTTCGCAGACCTATTACCAAGCAAAGTGAGCAAAAGCTTTGTTCGCCTCCGCCATCTTGTGGACATTCTCACGCTTTTTCACAGCTTCACCTTCATTCTTCGAAGCGGCGATGATCTCATCTGCTAGTTTTTCGTGGATAGGCTTACCCTTCTTGCCACGAGCTGCTTCGATGATCCACTTCATAGATAGTGACTGCTTGCGCTCTGGTCGTACTTCGCGAGGAACCTGATAGTTGGCACCTCCAACTCGTCGTGAACGGACTTCCATAGCTGGAGTGGTGTTCTTGAGCGCGAGCTCGAATACTTCGAGTGGATTCTCAACCTTTGCCTTCTCTTTGATGACCTTCATGCAGTCTGCAACGATAGCTCGTGCAATATTTTTCTTCCCTGACTCCATGATGTAGTTGATAAATTTACCCAACTTTATGGAGTTGTAATTGATATCTGGCTTTAGCTCTCTTTTTATGTTTAGTTTTCTTCGCATGTTTTTTTAAGTCTTAAAGTCTGTAATGTCCGTAAAGTCTAAAAGTCTTGTGTCCACTTTATGGACTTTATGACTTTATCGACTTTTGACTTGATTATACTTTAGCTGCTTTCGGCCTCTTGTTGCCGTATTGACTGCGACCTTTGCGACGCGTCTCGACTCCTGCTGCATCTAGTACTCCTCGGACAACTGAATATCGTAGACCTACATCCTTTACACGACCGCCTCGTAGTAAAACTACTGAGTGTTCCTGCAGATTGTGACCCATTCCTGGAATATAAGCTGTAACTTCGAGACCATTGGTTAGTCGAACGCGGGCAATCTTTCGGATAGCTGAGTTCGGCTTCTTTGGTGTCTTCGTCGTAACCTTCACACAAACACCTCTCTTGAATGGTGCCGGGAAGAAGCTAGGACGATTCTGGATCGAATTGAAAGTACGCGTGAGAGCGATAGACTTGGACTTGGCCTTGAAACGCTTGCGACTAGACTTTGTTAGCTGATTGATCGTTGGCATGATTATGATATTCCTTAAAGTTAGAAAGTCTGTAAAGTCTGAAAGTCTTTTGCCCACTTTATGGACTTTCCTGCCCGCAAGACAGGACAACTTCAGTGTCTTTATGAACTTTACTGCTGATAAATTGTTAGGTGTCTTGAATTTTTCACCAAATCTGGCTTGAGTTGGCCATCTATTTAGATAATGACCTACCTGACTCGATTACTCACGACAACCTCTAAACGAACTCTGTTCCCAACCGGAGTGGTGGGTCAGTGGTGATAACTTAACATAATAGGCAGTTTTTGGCAATTAAAAATAGGGGCACGCTGCGAGTATCGACAGCGTGCCCCAGGGTCCTCAGTCGGAAGGGTCTGAGGAGGGTAACTGGCCGGCTTGAGAGAAAAGCGGCCATACTTACCACTTCTCCAGTGGGTCGAAGATAACCACACAGGAGAAATACTAAAGATCAAAGAACATGGGAGGCGCCAGGTACGCACAGCTTGTCAGATGTCCACCTGACGCCTCCGTCAACCTCGCCAGTAACTACCAGTAACTAGGGGAGTCATACCTATATTACAGAAAGAATCTTTTTCGTCAAGTAGGTTTACGGTCGGAGTCTGCTGATCCGAAGAATTTGAACTCGGTCTCGATCTCGTCGATGATACCCATTTCCAACGCTTCCTTTGCTGTGTACTCGACGGATTGGAACTTCTCGCCGAGACGGAACAACTCATGAACTTCTTCACGGCCCTTGCCGAGACGCTTCATGTAGAGATTCTCTCGTTCCCTTTTATCATCTGTCATCTGTTTCCTGATTATCGCGATCTCTCGGTCAGTGATTGCATCACTGTCACGCACACATTCAAAACGAGTGCGGGTGAAGTGGACGAAGAATTCAGCCGTCGGAATTGCCCGGCGTTCGCGGCAATTGAGCAGAATGTCGACCGCCATGGAAGCACACCGTTCGACAACTAGCCCGTCGACGGGAGACCGGAGCATATTTATACCGCCGCATATGTGCTTACTACTCCCAACATCGCCACCACCGCTCCCTATGATCAAGGTGATCGGCGCGACTTCCCTAAAATCGAGAGCTAGCATGACCTTAACGATCCCGCGTGCCATGTCCCCATCGATCTTGCCATGAAGTGGTACCATGCGGCGGTCGGTCATATTTTTGGCCAACTGCTCGTCTGAAATACCGATCATGTCGGTCATTACCGTATATATATCTTTCATTATTTTCTACCTTGTTGATTGTTTAACTGTAAAAGAATCCTGCTATAAACCATAGCATAAAACCTTTACAAAATCAAGAATGTATTGCAGATTACAGACCCCTACATCCCTACCCCAGTGATCAGTGAAAAGATGAATGGCACTATCGGCGACATTAGTTGCCAGACAAAGATGATAAATATCAGCGCAAATATCGGTCCATACATCTCGAACATCTGTCTCGCACGACCGTACTGATTTGGCAAGAATGCCAAAAGGAGTTTAGACCCATCGAGTGGTGGTATCGGAACTAGATTGAAAACAGCCAGGACGATATTGATGATCACTATATATGAAGCAAACTCTACAAAGGGTGTCACAGCAGTTGCACCAGTCATGAATACCCTGATCAAAATACCAAATACCAGTGCCAACCCCAGATTTGATAGTGGTCCAGCTATAGCGATGAGAAACTCCCCCTTTCGTCTATCTTTCAGATTGTAAGGATTGTAGTTCACTGGTTTCGCCCAACCAAATGTAAAACCCGCCATCGAAGTGATGAGCGGCACGATGATAGAACCGACAGGATCTATATGTTTAAGAGGATTCAATGTTAGTCTCCCCTGTAGCCGCGCTGTCGGGTCACCCAGATAGTCAGCCATAAAGCCGTGAGAGATCTCATGGATGATCACTGAAAATATGAGGATGATGATGGATAGGATTGTTAGCATGATAGTTACATTTTCCATTTTGACTTTCTTGACCTTCGAAGCCTTCTTGCCCTCCATAGCCTTGGCGACGGAGGGGGCAAAGGAGGCTCAGTTTTACATTTTATACCACTTATGATAGCATAACATCTCAATACACATATGGCCAAAATCTGCGCAATAACCAAGAAAACGTCCGTCATGGGAGGAAGATACTCCAACAGGACTCGTGCAACACAGTACAATCCCTGTGGTGCTATCAGGAAGCATCCAAATTTCCAAAAGAAGCGTGTTTATGTCGCTGAACTCAAAAAGTCAGTTGTTATCACAGTTTCTGCTCGTGGCCTCCGTACTATAGAGAAGAATGGTGCTTATGCCACACTGAAGAAAGCTGGCCTCATCTAGTCGGTCACTAGTCCCCTTTGGTCAGTCGCCGATCATTCGCCAACGACCACTCGAAAATTCACTCCGTCAGAAATCAAGTGGACAGTTCCCACTTTTTTTGTGTTCAATTTGTTTTCGGGAGACATATAGACAAATGGATCTGGAATTGGTTTTTTCACTGAAGTTGAAGTCGCGGTTTTTGACCCAACTTTTGTAGCGATTGAATTTGCTGTTGATGTAACAGCCAGCTTACTAGTAGATTCCGCCTTTGCATATACGAGGTAATCAGGATGGGTATATTCGACTAATTTCGCTGACATATTTGACGGTAGAGCACTATGTGACACGATCAATATGTTCGAAGTTAATGAATTTTTATGTGGTGCAGGTGAATCGGAAGCGGAAGCAATGTATTTCTGAATCTTAACTGAAGCGTCCCCCAGTAATACCGCCGAAGTGGCGCCAAAATCTAACTTCATCAACAATTCTGGTGCACTAGCTTTTGAATATTTGAAATTTGGACTACTCGAAGTACTGATCTCTGGTCCAACTAAAACAGGAAATAGCACTGTAAATCGAACTATTGAGTGAATTGCTTCACCTGAAACATTCGCACGCGAGTCGGCATAATGTGTAGTGGTATGTAATTCATTCGCATCAAAATCCATAGTTTGCCCCGTCGACACTCCATTCACCTTGATGCTCGCTCGAAGTGCATGTCCGATAAATGTCTCGTATATCTGATCCGTCGAACTCGCCAACATCAATGATCGCAATGTGACAGCTGGTACATAAATACTATTAACCTCATATCTATCCAGAACATCGATGAGTCCTGCAACATTCTTGCCTTCCGTATTTGTAGAGATCAAAGTATCGATACGCCGCGTATAGAAAGGTAGTATCTTCGTCAGTTCGCGGATAATGTTCGAATTCCCTCCACCATCTATCAATATCCTTTCGTCCTCAGGTGTGCGGACGAATACCGCATTGCCACTACTCATATTGAATATGTATATTTCTAAAACTTTAGACCTATGTTCTTGTTTCCAAACATAGCAACCAACACCTGCAATGATCATAATAGCGGCAGCGAAGATAACCACAAATTTCACATAAGGTTTCTTTTTCTTTGATTTAGTTTTGCCGATGATTGGGCTTCTCATATTTGGATTTGCCTGCTCCCATTAACTGTGATGCCTGATAATCTTGCAGACGCATCTATCGAATAATTTCCTATCATGTCGCTTATAATGAATGCAATACAACCGAATTCTGAAAGCGTGCTTGTCCCAACGAGAAAATAATCCCGACCGATCATGAGTTCTGTAGTATCCAGACACACCTCGAGATTTAATCCCGCCTGTATACGGATCTCTCTACGACTAACCATATCTCCATATGAAACTGCCGATGCTAGTGTCGCGAGAGAAAACGCCAGGACACCTGTCGCGAGTAATACAACAGATATTAGCGCAGCAAAACCACCATTATTTCGGTGGCATGTGACCAGTGAACCAGTGAGGCTATCGTTGTGCGTCTTCGATATCATGTGATAATTCGATGTTTTGAATATTTGTATCGACGGCAAATTGGATGAATCCGGAAAGTAACAAAGACAATAGTGCAATGTAGATCATAGTTTCTATCAGAGTTAACCCCGCACAATGATTCAGATTATTCATTTTAATAGTCGACATAGATCAATAATTCTTCATGATTTGTATCTGATAAATATCTAGTGAAGTATGAGACAGAATGTAGATCTTGTCTCGATAGCAAGTCATCGACTGCGGTAGAGTGGGCAAGGCGAGTCGTAATGATAAACTCGCATTCGATGAATGACCGAATATTTGAAACTCCTTCCCAGCTTGTCTGGTTATCATATAGTCATATGACCGATCCGAAAGGATTCCGTAGATTCCACCAGGCATATCGACCGACTTGTATGCATATGGATTGAAAGGGCTAGAAGTTGCAAATGTAAATGCTTCGTAGTCGGTAGTCACATTGTATCCACCAGATGTGCGCCCAAAATCCAGTCGCCCTTCGAATATGGAGGAAACTGTGCCTTCTTGTCTCTGCCAGCCAGATGGACTAAACCCATTTGAGGTAACAGGGTGTGTAGGATCGGAGATATCCATGATTTTCAATTGTTGTTGATCTGGACTAGAGATATAGGCTTTTCCACCATTTACAAATATATCCCCTACTCTAGTATTCATCTCCATTCCAGATCTTCTCACAGGTGAAATGGGGTTAGTGACATCTATAACATTGAATTCTTCTCCTGCCCATTTCTCTGTGCCCAGATAGATATAATTGTTCGAAAAAGCGATACTGCTTCCTAGTGCAGGTGTCGCGGTTGCATATGGCAATGATAATTGATATTTCTTTACCAGTGACAACGCATGATCCAAATCCTGTCGGATGATGTGGAGTTCTGCGGCAGTTGAAGGTGCTACGGCATAGATATATTTTCCCACTATCGAAAAGTCCACAATTCCTGGACCTGTATTGATAGAAGACAATATAGAAGAACCATTCACCGTTGAGTTACTGACCGTCGAGCTACCAGTCATCGAATTTCCTACAATGAGACTATCCGCGCCGGAGGATCCTTCGGTGAACGGCAACTTAATGATGTATAAGTCTGGATCACTAGTAACATTGGAGTCTGTTGAGACATAAGCGATATTTCCTCTAACTTCTAAATGTGTTAGTGGAATAGTGGCAGGAATTGGCAGCGGGTATTGAGTTATATATATCCTAATATTGGATGGCCCCTCAACTGCCGTTGCTGCCATCCCTGTCTGATATTTCCACCAATCAAAAGAGCCGACAGTTGAATTGTCAGTAAAATCAACAGAACAGAGAGGATATTGACTCGAAATACCTGTCACCACATCCCTAGCAAGTTGAATCGAAACGAAAGTTGAAGAAGAGTAAGCGGTTTCTTCCCTATCATTGCCATACGGCCTAGTATTGAGACCTCCATTTCCCGAAGCGAGATTGGTTTCATAAACATCTAAAATCTGTTCTTTTGATTTTGCTTGGTAAAATATGTCACGCGAATACGCCGTTGCGCTAGTTACCGCAACGATGAATAGGAGAGCGAGAGAAAATGCGATCATAATATCTATGAGCAATATCCCCCTAATGTTGTAATGTTTTTGATAGATCATATATAGGCATGAGGATAGAAAGTGCGATCGAACCAACGATGAGTCCCATACAGATCATCATGAGTGGCTCGATGAGTGAAGTCATACGCTTCAGAGATAATTCGATATCTCGATCCAAAATGTTCGCGGCACGCAACAGAGAAGTTCCCAATGTTCCAGAGAGTTCCCCTGCTGACGCCAGTGCTCCGATATATCGTGGCGCTGGCAGACTTTTCATAACATTACCCAGAGATAGACCCGATGAAATGCCCTGAATATTTGACCTGAGCACCTTGGCTACAGGTTCAAAGCTAACAGTCCCCACCGAACTATCAAATGCATTGGATATCGGCAAACCACAGTCGATGAGTGCGCCAAATGAGCGCAAGAATACGACGACACTGTAATTATTCATGAGTGTCCCAACTAACGGCACCTTTGAAAGACACTGCTGAATGAAATGTTTGAATTTTGCTTTCTTTTTGTATGCCAAGATAAATGTGTTGACCGATAGAATAAACCCGACGAGACCATACAAGCCATATTTCGCGACAATATTTGAAGAAAATATCATCACCCTACTGATGAGTGGCAATTTCGTATGTAGACCAGTCAGCATCGGAACTATCTGTGGCATAACTCCGCGCATGAGTCCGATCACGAAAACAACGCAAAATCCGCCTATCACACACGGGTAAACCAACGATGACACGCATTTCTTTATCAGTTCATCCTGTTTCTCTATACTACTCCGAGCCAGTGCGATCGATGTAACCAATCCTCCACTCGTCTCTCCGTGAAATATCATGCCTGACAATGTAGGTGATAACCCAACATATTTCACCAGTCCAGAAGATAGCGTCGAACCTGATACCGTATGTATCTTCAATTGGTCTATGGCTGCCCCATGGTTTGGTTTGACACCGTCTCGACAAAGCTGCAATGCGGTGTCTATGGCCAGCCCAGAACTCAGGTACAATTCCAATCTTTCAAAGAATATCGCTGTGTCTCGCCTATTCCACTTCGAAAACCGTCGCTTTTTCTTTTGCTGTTTTATATTTGTAGGCTTTCCTTCCATGTCCTTATATATTTAATACCCGGAGCACCTCATTTCTCGTAGTTATACCCCATTCAACTTTTTCCATGCCATCTTCGATGATCGGCAGAAAGCCATTGATGCGTGCATGCTCATGCAATTCCCTAGAAGTAGCCTTGCTGGAAATCATATCCCTCATTTCGGCATCTACTTCACAAACTTCGGCAATGACTGACCTACCAACATATCCAGAGTTCCTACACACTTCACATCCTTCCCCAGAACATTCATGGCACATGGTTCGAACTAATCTCTGAGCAATGATGAGTCGCAACGTCGACGCTAGTAGATAATGGTCCACACCCATATCGACCAACCTTGGTATAGCCTCTACAGCCCCATTTGTATGTAGAGTCGACAACACCAAGTGGCCAGTCAGAGCTGTATGAACTGCAACTCTGGCTGTTTCAGCATCACGAATCTCACCGACCATGATGACATCAGGGTCTTGGCGCAACGCCGATCGGAGCCCGCTGCCAAAAGTAACCCCATGATTGTGACGGATGTGGACTTGGCGAACTCCCGGCATCTCGTATTCAACAGGATCCTCCAGTGTCACGATAGATAGCGGCTCACGAACCTTGAGTGAGAGGCATGTATGCAGTGTTGTCGTTTTTCCAGATCCTGTCGGACCAGTCACTAGGATGAGACCGTTCGTATTCTTCATCGACTCGTCTATCTGTCGCACATGTCCAGGAGTAAAACCGAGTTTCGCAAATGACAGGTCTCTATTTGTTTGCGTCGGCAATAGTCTGATCACCGCATTCTCACCGTGGTATGTCGGCATGAAGGAGATGCGAATGTTGTATTCCACATCACCTATAGTCGTTCTCCACCTACCATCTTGTGGTACAGCATGAACATCCGTTCGTGAACCAGCTAATATTTTCAACCGTGAGATCACTTCTTCATGCAACCTTCTTACTACAGTACCGATCTCTGCAATTCTTCCATCGACACGAAACCTGACGATGGAGTCCTCCCTCCTCGGATCATAATGAATATCAGAAGCTCTCGAAAGAGCAGCGAAAGACAAGATTCCGTCTATCGCCTCGACAGCAGTTTTGGGGTCCAAAGGAAATTCGCAGTTACTATTTGTTGTATTGTTCATACAACCATCCTACCAAATGACCGATAAAATCCTGATGAAAAAAGAATGAAGAAACGATAAAAAAAGGTTCAAATTTTGATAAAAAAGTTATGAAGATTTGAATAGCGAAAATATGGCTACAGTGCTTCGAATTCTGCGATTATCCCTGCCTCATCGGCGATGTTCAGGGACTTTTTGTACCTAGCACCCCTCGTTCCCTTGACCCTTTGCTCACATTCTCCCCATGTATGATGTGTCTCTATCACTCCATCTACGGAACTCACGTATGAGTATGCCTTGGCACGAGAACGAGATGACTCTGATTTCTTGCTAGATGCTTTCACATTATCAAACGAAATATCTAGGATGTTTGGTAGATCGTATCCTGAGAGTGGACCTTTGTAGAGCTTTATCTCATTCCCATCTGCAAAGTCTGTGGCGATATGGTCACATCTCTCATTCCCAACTATTCCTATATGACCGCCAACATATTTCCATGAAACTTTCTTGTCCGACCGCGCTTCATCTAACTTCTCCCACAGATCCCTATTCAAAACTTCACCAACCACCGCACGAGTTTTGTGATCCAATTTTTTCCAGTCATTCTTTTTCCATCCATGAATCCACTTAGTTATTCCATTGATGACATATGATGAATCCGTGAGAACTGTGATCTCACTATCATCCGAAGCATGTGAAAGTCCCTGAAAACAGGCTGTTAACTCCATCCTATTGTTCGTCGTCATCTTTTCATGCCCGCCGAGCTCTATAACTTGCACCCCATTTTCAATTACCACCGCTCCCCACCCTCCTCTCCCAGGATTGCCCCTCGATGAACCATCGGTGAAAATTGTTGTCTTCATTGTATTTGTATTATTCATTTTACTAGTATATCAATAATTCTCAGCCTTAGCTCAGCCTTGTTCCTAAACATCGATTTCTCAACAGAAGCGACCAGATCCAGTGGCTTACCAACTATCACCTTCGTCACCCACTCATTTTCAGCACCGAAGAAGCAAATAGCTGGGATTTTGACACCATTACCCTTCTTGAACATCAGTTCCATATGATTGTTCGTCTTACCGAACTTGCGAACTGTGACTGGTGACACATTTCTCAACAAGAAAACTGGCTTTGGATTACCTATACCGAATGGTGCTAACTTATTCAAGTCTTCATACAATGTGTAGTCGACTTGATCAATAGTTATTTCCATGTCGATCGTGGCAGTATCAGAATCACTACCTTCCACTTGATTTTGAATATTACCAGACTCATCATTATTTTGACCTACATTTTTCATTTTTTCCATCGCATCATTCAGATGCTTCTCAACGAAATGGATATCTTCGTTCTTCACAGCAAATCCCCCAGAATGTTTATGCCCACCAAAGTGCCCGAGGATACCAGCCGGTACTGCACGCATGAGCCCGACAACATTGGTCCTACCCTCAGATCTACATGAACCTTTGATGATATTACCTCCGTCACGACCCCATAGAAATACCGGTCGGTCGTATTCTTCTGCACATGTATTCGCGACCAGCCCGAGTAATGAAGGCCTCCAATCAGGATTTCCGAGAAAGATAACTGCTGGTAAGGATGTATTGGATTCACTTCGTGCACCCCCAAGCGGGTGCGAGGTATTAGCCATATTTCCATACCTACTATGCAATACCTTTTTCACCTCCTTAACCAATGAAGCTACAACACCCTTTCTCTCATTATTTATCTTGTCTAGATGATCGACCGAGCTATATGCATCATCATCATTGTCCGCAGAGAGCATCTTGAATGCATCCATAGGCACCCCCATCCTAGAGGCGGCGTTGATCCGCGGCGTCACCATGAAGGCGATATCATCTTCTGTGAGATGTCGCTGACTGATCCCGAGCTTGCGCAATAGTTGCATAATGCCTTTACGTGGACTCTTTCGTAGAACCGACAATCCATAGTAAGCAAATATGCGATTCTCCCCTACTAGAGGAACCATGTCGGACATCGTAGCGATACCTACCAAATCTAGCAGCCATTTTTCCATACCTTCTTTCAAACCAAAACGATTCTTCTTCAATATTGCCTGAACCAACTTGTACGCAACACCAGAACCGCAAAGATTCTTATCTGGATATGCACAATCAACTTGTTTATGATCAACGATAGCGAATGCGGGTGGCAATTCTGCTGGTGGTTCATGGTGGTCAGTAACGATGACATCCATTCCTTTTTCGACTGCGAGTGTGATCGGTCCGACATCAGTGATACCACAGTCTATAGTGATGACTAGCTTCACACCTTCACTCACCAGTTGTTCAACAGCTCCCACATTCACCCCAAATCCTTCATCATGACGATGAGGTATGTATATGGAATAGTTCTTGTAGCCAATTCTCTTGAAAAAATCATTGAATATAGCAGCTCCAGGAATGCCATCCGCGTCATAGTCAGAGTAAATAGCGATTCGTTCATCATTCTCAATTGCATAGATGACTCTGATCGCCGCCTTTTCCGCGTCTTTGAGTAGAAATGGGTCATGTGTACCTGCGTCATAGTCAGGAAAAATGAATTCCTTCGCCGATTCCACATCAGTAACACCTCGATGAAACAGGAGGTGTGCCACAGTATCCGACATACCAGCATATCGTTGTCGTTGCTCATCGGTTAAAGGTTTGCGGATATTGTAGGACATGGTTTGATCTAATATTAATACAAGTCAGAATGTGTACCGATATTTACGAATACAGCAACATTATCATGAGTCTCATACAAAGCCCTAATATCGCCAGTTATATTGATACTCCTGCATCCTGGATATACTTTATAGACAGTATGATTACTCAATCTCTCATCAAACGGATTAACATAAAATATTTTGAGTCGGTCAAAAAACTGCTCCTTTGTTTCAGGAGACAGTCTTTTGAATTTTTTCTTAAATTTTCTGTGGAAAATATAAGGCACTGGTCAATTATCTAGGTATTTTCTCGCTTCGTCAACTGAATGAAAGACTGGCGACAAATTTTTCCCTTCTTTTATATCCTTCAAAGCCTGACGGATCTCTCTATCTGTCTTTGCATTGAACTTTTGGACGAATTCGATGCCAAATTTGTCCTCGACGTACGCACGAACAGCGTGATTGATGACATAAGAAAATGGCAGGCCCGCTTTCTTTGCCTTTTTCATAGCCCTTGCCTTCAAGGTGCTATCCATATTTACTATAACTTGAGTGATCATGTTGATTTGTTTATCATTATTCTTAACACCTATATCTTATATATATTAGATATATATGTCAATATGTACATCAATAGAGAAACGGTGCATAAGTCACCTCTCTCGACACCATAATTGTGCTACCATTAATACATGACCTCCTGCATCTTCTGTAAAATCATCAAAAAGGAGATTCCTGCGACAGTTATCTATGAAGATACGAATTTTCTAGCTTTTCTAGATGTTCGTCCCCTATCACCAGGTCATGCATTAGTCATACCTAAGAAGCATTACCGATGGGTCTGGGAAGTTACCAATGTCGGTGAATACTTCGAAGCAGTGAGTAAGATAGCCACAGTTCTACAGAAAGCCTTCAAACAACCTGCCATACACGCAAAGATAGTTGGTGAAGAAGTTGAACATGCACACATCTGGCTATATCCAGATCCCAAGAGTACCAAAGGAGACAAAGAAGATTTTGAAGGAAACAAAAAGAAGATTTTGGAAGCTGCTATAAAATAGTTAGCTCGCCAAGAATTTTTCCTCCAAATCGGTGACTGGTCAATTCCGACCTGAAATCATTTTCAACTATCTAAAGAATTAAAGATTCGAGTTTTTCAATGCCTCTATCCCTGGCAATGTTCCAGTAGCCAAGAAATCCAACATTGCGCCACCACCTGTTGATATAAATGTGAACTTCTCTTGCGCACCGAGTTCAGCGATAGCCGCCAATGTATCTCCCCCACCGACGATAGATTCTGTACCATTCGCCGTCGCCTCACTGATCATCTTTGCTAATTCTATTGTTGCCTCCTTAAAACCACTTTCATAGAGTCCGAGCGGGCCGTTCCACAGAATAAACTTGGCGGTTGCCACTATTGATTTTAATGCTTCCATCGTGTCTGGTCCTATGTCCATATTCTTGTCGTCAGCACCGATAGCATTGACGGGCTCCACTTGTTTCTTTTCATCGATAATATCTAAAGGTAAAATAATTTTGGGATTTTGCGCCAATTTTCGTAAATCGTAAATCTTTAATCTTAAATCATCTTCTTTTGAAACCACAGATTTTCCGACTGCATATCCCTTTGCTTTGAGCAGATCGTTCGCCAGTGCCCCACCGACAAATACCGAGTCAGCTATCTCTATGAATTTCTCCAGCAATGGCAATTTCGTATCGAATTTGGCACCGCCTAGGATGAATAGAAATGGGTGTGTCGGAGTGAATGCCCGTGAGAGGTTCGCGACTTCCTTTTCGAGTTGTAGACCAGCGTAACTCGGTAAGAATTTTGGAACACCGACGACTGACGCATGCTCACGATGACATACAGAGAAGGCATCATTTACATAAAGGTCGCCAAGTGAAGCCAGTTCCTTGGCAAATTTCAGATCATTCTTCTTCTCGCCATCAAAAAAGCGCAGGTTTTCTAGTAATGCACATGCGCCACCTTTCAGTTGCTCATTGGTAACATCATGTGCCCTATTGAAATCCTTTATGAACATCACTTCCTTGCCTAGTCGCTTCAAACAATCAGCAACTGGCGCAAGTGATGGATTCGTACCATCAGCTGCCTCGAGATGACTCATCAGTATTACTTTGGCACCTTTTCCTATCAAATAATCAATCGTTGGTAATGCGGCCCGCACACGGAAATCCTCAACAACTACGCCGTTTTTTATAGGAACATTAAAATCAACTCGTACCAAAACTTTCACGCCTGACAAATATTCTATATCTTTGAGTGTTTTCATATTTAGAGCGCGGTTCCTTGTTTGATAAAATATTCTTTTACCTCACTCCACTTGATCGGCACGAGCATATTCGGCATCGGATCACCTTCCGCATCGTCAAAGTAAACCAAACTTTTCTTTATATGCAGCATATTATACTTGATCTTCGCAAACTTCGTTTCAAATAACTTAACAACTGTTGGCAACGGTATTTGCTTTGCTATAAAATACAAGTCAATAAAGTCACGCTTGGTCCCCCTACTAGATAAAGCGTCTAGTTTCATACATGCAATATCTTCGACTGACGCAATAGTTATACCCTTCCATTTAATACCTGATTGCAATATTGGATATTTATAGCCTAGAAATGAGAACTTCACACCGTCCATACTACCAATCACCGATTGGGGCGACTTTTGAAGCACTTTGAGATCACCTATAGGAACCAGCTTATCTACGAAAGCAGCTTCATTGAAATCATTTTCGCTAAAGAAATCTAGATCAACAGAAACACGATGCCCGAGTCGCAATGCGAGAGCTGTTCCACCAGCCAGATAAAAATCAGAAACCCACAAATTTTGTGCGAGCTTTTCAAACAATTTTAACGTTGGTTTAGCCAGAGTTTCTTCATGCATAAAATTATTTATGATTGAATATAAGATTCCAATAATTCCTACTTTTTGGTGAAATCGACCTACTGGTTTTTAGAATTGATTTCAAGTCCACTGATGAATAATAATGTCGGAGCCAATCTACAGCAGACTCATCACCCAACTCCAATATGCGTGATATTACATAGCTCTTATTGACATCACGGTCAATTTTATCGAACGGAGCATCCCAAAAGATTGGTTTTAATATGGTCGGTAGCATTGAGGTCATTATACCATATTTTGACTATTTTGAGTTGTTTACGGACTGGCAATTATTCAATTAACTTGAGACTTACTTCACCGCATCCACCGCCTTTAGTAACTCTACAAAACCAACAGTATTCAAACTCTCACGGCCGACGAGTAGGCCGTCAACTTTACCTATAGAGATGATATCCGCAGCATTCCTGAAATTTACTGCTCCCCCATAGAGAATAGTTACTTTCACCGCAGTTTCTGGACCAAAGGCATCAGAAAAGACTTTCTTTACGAATAGAGACATCTCATAGATCTCACTCGGAACCATGGACTCCTTCGCGCCTATCGCCCAGACAGGTTCATAAGCGAGGACGATATCTCTTCCGGCCCTCTTGGGTACGCCTGCAAAGCTATTCTGTATCTGTTTTTTCAATACTTCATAATGCGAAGCACCCTCAACATCACGAGAGATCTCACCGACGCAGACTATAGGAGTTAGACCTGCATCGATCACCGCCTTCACTTTCTTAGCGACAATCTCATCCGTATCTCCCCTCTTCCTCTCTTCAGAATGACCGACGATGACATACTCCGTACCAACATCTCGGAGCATTGCTACACTAACTTCACCCGTGTACGAACCACTTTCTTCGAAATATACAGACTGTGCCCCAACATGAAAATGTTTCACCGATCTCCTTGGAGCGAGTTGTGGCAAAAATACAAATGGTGGACACACTACGACATCAGTATGGTCCAACTTAGCAGCAACACGCTTCGTCTTTGCGACGATCTTTTTCGCCTCTTCCAGCGTTCCAGGATTCATCTTCCAGTTACCTATGATGAGTTTTCTATTTGTCATGCTTCCATTATATCATGTATTATCAGTCTCTCAATCTGCACCCTATATCTCCTTCCAAGAAATGAGCTGGTACTGGCTAGTTGCCAATGGAAATGATGGCGGCGGACCATACAACAAGTTCCCATCATATATGATATTTCTAACACAATATCCCCCACCAGTCATACCAACAGAGCCGCCACAGTTATATTTCGAACCAGTATAAGCAAACCCATAGCGAATACTGCTAGCGATCATGCCATTTAATGTGAGGGTGCTCCTAACATAGTTTGAACCACAACTATCATCATAGTAGTATCTTCCAACACGACCATTTTCTGCTACTAGTGCGGCGTCAATCTCTAGATTATCATCGCTCACCAGTCCTGCATTGATATTGTTTTGCGCGATAAGTGCGATAACATCAGTACCATCAAAATGCGTGTACTTCAGATCATTGTTTACAGTGATATTGACATAATTGTCAGGGTTGGTCTCTCCGATGATGGCAGCAACGACAGTCACGCGTGACCCATCGATAGTACCGTCGACCCATACATCATCATTAAAGAAGATGACACCATTCGAAGGAATCGAGTAAACATTACTACCACTCGTTTTTACAGCAGTTTGATTTGAAGAAATCGGGCTCTGTATACTCCACGATCCCCATTGACCAGTACCACCAGAGTTACTAGTACAGCTACCGGCAATAGACTCCCTACCATTAACTTTGTATAGGGAATAGGTATTGTTCGTATTGAATACGATATGATACCCCTCCGCATTTGACGATGCCCACTCCTTACCGCCATTTCGTGCCAATGTTTGCAACTGAGTGAGTCCTGAAATCAACCCAGCAAAATCAACAGAAGGTACAGGAAACTGCCTCCCTGCCAAGAATATATCAGGTCTACTCGAGATGGTTGACGGTGATGCTGGATCGGCATTCGGAGTAACACATGTGTGAACTGCCCATGAATTGTTAGTGGTGCACGATCCACTATCTGGATCCGTATATGTAGTCAGGGCACTAGAGATGAGATTGTGTGCCACACCGTCGAATCGTATTCCCTTGTTAGAATGTATAGGACCAAATACTTCTGTTCCTTCACCAAAACGCATATTATCATTCGCCACGACCGCAAACTTGGCAAATGACGGTATCGCCATGACGGCTTCTATACTCCTCGAAACAGGTGGCGTCGACGATGCTGTACCCTTTGAGACTATCTTTACCAGTGTTGAACCAACTAACGGTGCGGTAATGGTGAGAGAATATGTACCCAGCAAATCACCATCTCTATTGTAAAACTGGTGTATATATGGCTGAGGCGTTGTCGTACCATCTCTATAATCAGTAGGATATTGAGCGAGGTGCCATCTGTAGTAGTCAACTCCCGCTTCAGCTATCTGAAATGCTTGTTCTTTGGCTTTAATATTTCGAATACTGGCCAGCATCGTCGCCCCCCAATTCACCAGACCGATAGTAACAGTGATCGTGATAGCTGCAAAAACGAGAACCGTGAGGAGAATATCGCCTTTCTGCGACGCTTTATCATATTTCGATCGTTTCATCATAGGTTTGATTTTAGATTTCTAAAGCTGGCTTGAACAGTGTAAGTCATCGGTGTTGGAGACCTGTTTAGATCTACATCCAGTGTCAGATTTATCTTGACGAGTCGGACAGCTGTTGCTGTCACTGGTTGAGTCAGTGGTGAACTAGTCCCATTGTAATTAGTATCAAAATATTGAAATAGTGGCGTAGAAGAACTATTGCGTACATTAGTAACGATCATTTTATTTATCTGACTGGTTCCAATATATACGACAGGATTGCCTGAGGGCTGTATTATTCCTCTGTAAATACTAGAACTCGCCAAAAAATATGAAACCCGTTCGATCGTGCCATTATTATCAGGATCCGCAAAGAATGAAATGGTGCTCGTACCCACATTAACTAGCGGATATGCACCATTTGCCCCCTGTTGTGCCGTACGCATCTCTCTTAACATGGTTCTTAACAAGATCTGGGTATCTTGAGCAGTCTGGAATGATCCGGAAATATTTTTGGGATATGTAAAGACATTGTATTCAAATGTCGCCACTGCAAACATGATCGCCATAAATATTCCCAAAGTGACGAGAACTTCGACCAGGGTCATGCCGCGACTGGAAATATGAGATACGAGATATGAGATATGACCATCGCATTTTTTCTGCTCTCTTGACCGATCATATTTCATATTTCTCATATCATATTTCATATCAATGTGTGAGTTTCACGACCTTTTCCTGCCAACCACTAGCAACTGTTACACTTCCTGAACTCGTCACATAGCCTGACTGAGAAACATTGAGGGTGTATGTACCAGCTGTGAGGCCTTGGAATAACACTTGACCGGGTGGAATACATCCAGAAGTAAAAGAAAATGTAGCTTCAGAAATACTAGGAGTAACAGTAGCTGTATTTGTGGTGAGATACGCCTTGTATCTAGCAAATGCAACGTTGTTGCTAACCGCATTGATCATACCACCTGGAACAGTAAAGAAGCTGTCATGCGTTCCATCTGGTCCAAAATAGTCTGCGTCAGAAAAAGTGGAAGTAGCAGTTGGTTTTGTGGCAAATTGAAACTTTACACTACTAGTACCAGTCAAGAGTGGTTGATTGGAAGGTTTCCAAGACATCGTGTAGAAATTACTAGAAGTTCCAGTATCAAAAGTAGAAGATTCTAGAGTTCCTGTCACCACCACATCATATGGAGTGCTAGCAGTATTCCAATGTAACAATATATTTCCAGAAGAAGAAGATGTCGTCGTATCCACTCCGCTTCCTACAGCATATGCACTCTTATCTACATATAGACCACTCTGCGTGTCTCCATTCGACCAATCAGTCTGCGTAAAATATCCCTGCCCAGTTACTTGAGTCACATCATATCCAGACTTGGTCAACTGAACCGTGGCTCCAGATATAGGTAACTTGGTGATAGTATCCATCACTGAGACCATCAGACTATTTGGATTCTTTGGTAATACTACGAGCTGGACACTTTGAGTATTATCTGGATTTAGAGTGAGGGGGCTAAAAGGGTTCACACCTGCGATATCATACGAACTGTCTGTAGGAGTGATAGTGTAAGTATCCCATTCCATAGAATTAAGTGACAAAACACCAGATGAATTTGTGACGATACTCTGTGAATATTTCGGAATGTTCGTTCCGATCTGTTTCGCCCCCACCAGATTCATATGGATATTCCCTACTGGCGCGCATAGTGGTGAGACGCTAGAGAAATTTAGTGTACTCAATCTATCGATAGCGAAACTAGCTTGACTGATCTGACCATTCAATACCGTTTTGTTCGGATTGGTCGGAGTAGGATTGGGACCACTCACTGCATAAGTTCGATCTGTTGAATATCCTGATTTTGAAACGATGATCTGGTATGCATTTACTCCTCCTGGTACACCGATGATATTCAAAGTTCCCAAATTGTTCGTTACATCGTTATTCATAACAGACGAAGTTGAGACACTCTGTACATTCACTACTGCATCTTCGACAGGTTGACCTCCAGCATCAAAAGCCCTGACAGTCAGGGCTCCGCCATTGGACGCAGACTGGAGATTGGCTGGGGATATCTGACCCGTTAGTGTTACTGGACTAAAATTACGACATGTAGGACAAGAGATGTTAACCTCGACCAACTTGTCACTGGCCTGAACTGTCGAAGTAGAGAGATTTATATTACGAACCGTGAGATCAACTGCAAAACTGTAGCCTCCTCGAACCAATGTCTGTGTTTGTGGCAATATACCCAGAGGAATACCATTGGTGAGACCGACGCTCGTATATGGCATGTTACGGATGATTTCGAACTGTTCATCAGCTAGCTCAACTGCCAATATATTGGCCTGACTCGCGGCTGCCAATTTAAATAGATTTGCAAATAGACCATAAGCAGCCGTTGATACCATAAGGAATACAGCAGTACCTATGAGTACCTCTATAAGTGAAAATCCCCTATTTGAATTCTGCCTTTTATTCATTTATATTAACAGTGTTCCATACTCATTATTTTCTTACTGCCATACTAATATACTTTCCTAATTGATCGCTCCCACTAGTGAATACATCGGCTGTATCATAGAGACTGCGAAGAATCCAACGGCGGCTCCGATCAAGAGGATGAGGAATGGTTCGATGATCGTCGACATGTCCTTAGTTTTCTGCTCAACTTCATTTTCGTAATAATGAGCTACACCGAGTAACATTTCTCCCGTCTTACCAGTTTCCTCTCCAACACTGACCATTTCCGAAAAGAACACTGGGTATAATTTCGTCTCTTCCTCAAAAACTTTGGACATGAGATCACCCTTCTTGATCGCCTCCATAGCTTTCATGAGCACGGCTTTGAAATGGACATTTTGCACAACATTGGCTGTTATAGCCATGGCCTCAACAACATCTACGCCAGAATTGAGCAATGAAGCCAAGGTTCGGGCCGTTCTAGCCGTATTTACTTCTTGAACCAACTTTCCTATCATGGGGATTTTCAATACCGCCTTGTCCATTACATACTTGCCTTTGATTTGTTTTGCCCACCAGTAGAACATCCCCGCGATCATTATCACGACTGCCAACAGCAACAAACCCTGGTGTTGAACCAAGTTACTCAATCCTAGGACAACCTGCGTACTGAGCGGTAGTGCAACATTTAGATCAGTAAATGTCTTCAAGAGCGTTGGGATGACAAATACGAACATGAGTATTGCGATCACGATCATCGCCGAAATGATGACTCCTGGATACATGAGGGCACCACGAATACGTTTTTGCAATGAATAGTTACTATCCATCTGAGAAGCGACGACTTTCAATGAGTCGGACAAAGTTCCACTCTGCTCACCTGCGTGGACCATGGATATGAACAAAGGAGAAAAAACTTTTTTATGCTTTGCTAGGGCATCTGACAATGTCGTTCCTTTTGTGATCTCCTCTATCAGGTCTGTTATGACTTTCTTCAATGATTTGCTGCCAGTCTGTCTCTCTAGAACTGATAGTGCTCGAGCCAGCGCCAAACCAGCTTCCAACATTGAACCGAGATTCCTAGCAAAATTGATCTTGTCTATCATCCTGACACTATTTGTGAGCATAGAAAATGACATATGCAGATTCAGCCCTTTTGACAAACCGACTTCTCGGAATTGGACTATTTCATCCCCCCCTTCTCTGACTAGTCTATATAGTTCATAACGATCAGCCGCATCACGGTCACCGCTGTATATCGCCCCTCCTGGCTTTTTTGCTTTGTATGTAAAGTGGCTCATAGGAATAGATTTAGGATTTAAGAGATAAGATTTATGAATAACGCTATTTGGAATGAATTTTGTGTGAATCTTAAATCGAAAATCATTAATCTTAAATCTAATTACTCTGTGATAACTCGGAGCACCTCTTCTATCGTAGTCAGTCCCTGCACACACTTAAATATACCATCCTCTAACATGGTGAGCATCCCCTCCTTTTTTGCCTGGTCTTCGATAACACTAGATCTAGAATTCTTCATGATGAGGTCTTTGATACTCGGTGTCATCCTGATCACTTCATGAATCCCCACACGACCCTTGAATCCATCATCATCTACACCCTTGACTGGCTTGAAAAATGGTATATTTTCCCATGTATCAGATGGGTGAATGATCTTTTCTTCTATGAGTGCTGCCAGAACTCGATCGAGATCGACGAGCTTTGTTAGCTCTGCTAATTCTGCTTTCGAGAGTTTATATGATTCCTTTGTATCAGTTAGGTGTCTAACCAGTCTCTGTCCGATAACAACATCGATAGTTGAGACCAGCAAAAATGTTTCCGCTTTCATATCCAAAAGACGAGGGATAGCACCCGCGGCACTGTTCGTATGCAATGTTGACAAGACCAAGTGTCCAGTTAGAGCCGCATTTATAGCGAGCGCTGCCGTCTCGTTATCTCGGATTTCACCCACCATGATGATATCTGGGTCCTGGCGCACTAGAGTGCGTATACCCTGAGCGAATGAAAATCCGATATCAGGTTTGACCTGAGTCTGATTGATACGAGCCATCTGATATTCTATAGGATCTTCGATAGTCGAAATGTTCACATCTGGAGTGTTCAATATATCCAACATGGTATACAGGGTAGTAGTCTTACCAGATCCTGTTGGACCAGTCGTGAGGATCATCCCTGTAGTTTTCTTCAATGCTTCATGTATACGCTCCAAACTTTCTCCATGGAAATTGAGTGACTCGAGTGAAAAGCTGGTGATATTCTCACGAAGTAGACGCATCACGGTCTTTTCGCCATAATATGTCGGCAAGATGGAAACACGGAACGAAACTCTCTCATTAGCTATATCTACACGGAACCTACCATCCTGTGGCAAACGCTTTTCGTCCAATTTGAGATTCGACAACACCTTGATACGCGCAGTTACTGATGGTCCCGCCTGTTTTGGTAGTACCATGGCATCATGTAGCATGCCATCTATCCTGTATCTAACTAGTACTTGATCTTCCATGGGTTCTATGTGGATATCTGACGCATTCTGAATGATGGCATGCTTAACGAGTGTATCCACAATGCGCACGACTGGCAGATCCTCTGCGATCTTTTTAAGATCATCTGCTGAAGTTGGCTCCCCTTTCTCTTCTGCAACCATCTTCAATGCTGCCGTTTCCTTTTGGATGATGTCTCCAAACTCCGCTTTTAGACTTTTTTGATACTGAACCATCACTTCCTTCAGAGAGTCCGCATCAGTGAGTCGTGGCAATATCTTTAGATTTACTTTCTTTTTTATGAAGTCGATAGCTGAGAGATCATTTACATTGAGCATCGCCACTTCTAGCGTCGTATCAGTCTTTTTAAATGGGACGATATTGTGTGTACGAGCGATAGGTTCTGGTATGAGAGACAGGGTATCGAGGGGGATCTTCTTGTTCTTTAGATTTACGAAAGGAATACCTAGAACATAGGCTTGCATGCGACGCAAATTATCGACGGTGATCTTGCCATTGGTAACTAGCACATCGCCGAGCCTCTTGTTATTTTCATCTGCCTCATTTTTTGCTACTTCTAGATCATCCTTGGAAACTAGTCCAGAATCTTGGATAAACTTAAAGAGTTGGGTGTCTTCGATGAGCATGTTGATAAACATTATACCATTTCAGAAAACTTTGCGCTGTGTATTTTACTGCAAACTGTGGAATACTTTATGAGAGCCCATCCACCATCTCGCGGTACCCTACCAGGAAAGCTTTATTTTTAGGCGAAAAACAAGCTGGAGTTCGAGCCATAATGAATTATGGCGAGAACGAAGCGTAGTTTTGTAGCCAAAAATAAGGCTTTACATGGCAGGGGGAAGATGGTGGATGGGCTCTGAGATACCCTTGATATTAGGTGCTGATTTTGCATTCTTGATATTTTTCTTCAATTTCTTGATATGTTTCTCTGGTTTTAGGCTTTCAGGCATCTCACTTCCGAGCTCTTTCATGGTTTGACGTATTTTAGCACCAACTTTGAAATGTGTACTCTGAGCATTATCATCACCTTTAACTCTGTCCCTCTTTAGTTTAGCTTCTATTTGGGTGATACGAAACAGGTTGGCTGCCAACTCAACAGAACCAGCACTATCGAGCAAGGCGCCCTTATCAATATTTTTCTTCTTTTCTATTTCTGACAACGACATATTATATAGACCTCTATACCCCGCACCATTGAATGCACCAAACTTTGATACATCAGCATCTTTCGCAACACCAAAAAGGAACCTATTTTCTATTCTCATACCCTCACGAATATGTATTCTTCTCTCAGCTTGAGGTAAACTATCCAATATTTCCTGTTTTCTCGTCTGGATCGCGAAATATGTTTGTGCACCGGCAATTTCTAATTTATGAGAATCACCATTTTGAGCTACTAGATAACATGCGTAACTATCTAGCTTCCAATCTTTAATTGGCCTTACGGTATTAGAACCTGTCCGCACCATTTTGGTCAATCGACCAAAATGGTTTTCCGTGTTTTGATTACTATTTTTTGCGGCAACTATAGCCTTCGTTATAACTTCATCGAACGACCGCCATTCTGAATAGCCAAAAAGACACATTAATTCCCTCGCCTCCCAATATTCAATCCCATTTTCATCCAATTTCTTTATAGACTCAAAACCCTTGCTCGGACCTATCACTTGCGGTGATTTGTTTGAATTATTATTCATATGATTTATAAACTAATTAAAATAGTAATAATTTAGTAAATTAGTAACCCATCAAATTCATGACACATTTCTCGTATCAAAAAAGAGTGTCGACTTGCACTCCTTTTATTTGTTACTATAATCTTACCACTTTAAAAAGTTTTGCAATCTAGTTAATTGGATGATTTCGTTTTGTAATAAACTACCTCGCAGCAAGCTGGCGAGGTATTAAGTAGAAGCTCTGTTTCTTTACACGAGCAAGCTGCGGAGTATTTACTCGTTTGTTCTGACTTCGAACCCAGTAGGCGATTCTACTGAATCGTCAGAATAATATCGCAATACAGCTGTTGCAATTGATTGTTGAACTCAGGCGCGCATAAGTTGCACAAACGACATATACATGTTATATTACTCATATTAGTCACTGTTCGCCCGTCCGGCGGACTTGTTTGTTAAAAGGGTAAGATTACAACTTAATAGAAGTTTTTGATTACGCTCGAATCTTGTGTATGATATCATCCACAGATCCTCGCTTATCAAAATAACAACTAAATAATAAATATATGTTTGATCTAAAAGTCATCAATTCCGTAGTACAACAACTAGAAGAAGAGCGTGGTATTCCTCGTGAGAAAACTCTCGAGGCTATCGCCATGTCTCTAGCTACCGCTTACAAGAAAGAGTATGGCAAGAAAGGCCAGATAGTTCGTGCTTCATTTGATTCAAACTCTGGTGGAGTAGAGTTCTGGCAGGTAAAGATAGTCGTAGATCGTGCCCAAGTCATCATGGAAGGAGATGAGGAAATGGACCACAAAGAACTCAAGGATGCAGATGTTGAGGATATCAAGATCCGTTTCAATCCAGAACAGCACATGCTCATCGAGGATGCTAGGAAGATAAAGAAGAACGCGGAGATCGGTGATGAACTAATCTTCCCTCTCGAAACCAAGGCTGATTTTGGTCGTATCGCCGCTCAGACAGCCAAACAGATCATCATTCAGAAGATTCGCGAAGCCGAGAAGGTTTCCGTTCTCGGAGAATATGGAGAGAAGAGAGACCAGATCGTCGCTGGTACAGTCGAACGAGTCGAACGAGGCACAGTCTATATAGACATGGGTCGCGCAGTCGGTGTTATATCATATGAAGAACAGATTCCTAGCGAGCGCTGGAAGACTGGAGATCGTATCCGTGCATATCTCTACGCTGTGGAAGAGACTCCAAAAGGTGTCGTTTTGAAACTTTCCCGTTCGCATCCAAAGTTCCTAGCGAAACTATTTGAAACAGAGGCACCAGAGATCGCATCTGGAACTGTCGAGATCAAAGCCATCGCCCGTGAAGCTGGCTCTCGCTCAAAGATCGCCGTGGTTTCTCATGATCCGCACATCGACCCTATAGGTTCGATGGTTGGTCAGCGTGGAGTTCGTGTTTCTACTGTCACCAGCGAATTGTCAGGTGAGAAGATAGATATCATAGAGTGGAATCAGGATGCTGCCCTATTTATCGAGGAAGCGCTCTCCCCTGCAGAAGTTGTCTCACTGGAGTTAGACGACTCATCTCATCGTGCAGTTGTCACAGTTACCGAAGATGAACAGTCACTAGCTATCGGTAAAGGTGGTCAGAATGTCCGTCTAGCTGCCAAACTCACCGGTTGGAAGATAGATATCAAGTCTACTGGTGGCGAAGAGCTAGCAGAAGCTCCCGGTACAGACGAAGATGAGGAAACCGTCACTATCGAAGAGGTCAAAGAGGAAATAGCCGAAAAAGCCGCTGATGCGGTCATCGAAAAAGCAAAAGATGAAGTTGTTGAGGTAAAGGAGACGGTCGAAGAAGTTACGAAAGCTGCAGATGAAGGAGACAAAAAAGCATCTTCTACTGAAAAGCCAACTAAAAAGAAGAAAGCGTAATTACAAACTCTCTACCGCTAGCAATATATAGTCAATATATCGATTTGTTATTCGATGTCTTGTCTTGGGGACGACGATGTCCGCAAACATCTTCTCATATTCCCCTGCCAAAGAAATTCGTGGGACATCCAGACTACCAATAGAAATCCTAATGTTCTTGATATCCCTCGATATTTGAACGGCAAGTTTTCTTGGCATGTGTTTATTTAGATCATTCACCAGATCTTCAAATGTGAACTCGTGGATGGGTGAAAGTGAAGCGAAAATAACCTTCTTGAATGTAAATCTCTTGGCTATCAAATACGCGAGAACGGCACCAAAAGAAAAGCCTATAACGATAGAATTCTTCTCAACACGAAATATCTGGTCAGACAGAGGCTTATACCAGTCAGGATTGAAACACTTTACTTTGTACCCTTGGGATTGTAGGGCTAATTTTAATCTTCTATATCTTAGCAACTGACAATCCTCTCCCAGTCCAGGAATTATGTAGATCATGTAATTAAATAAGGGAGGGGCATTTGTCGTGCCCCTCTTGAAACTAACACGGTCAGTATGTAATGACTACTGTCGAAAGTCTCCTGAGATGACGCCTTTCGTGAAGGCATTCCACTCACCATTGGTGAAGAAGAGGGTCGTCTTCGACGGGTCTTTGCTGTCCCGCAGTGCAACCCCTTGAGGTTTTACTGCGACTTGGACACATTTTGGACGATTTCCACACCAACCAGAAACTTTGAAGTCGTCGTCTTTCAACTGAAAGGTAAACGCTTTTTTCATAAGATTTCTAATCTTGGTCTATATTGTTGCTTTGCTATGCCGCCTTTGAATTAAGGCGGAAATATCTCTACTGACCATTGGTTACTAACGGTCAGTTCGGAACCCTGTCGTCATGATCGTCGATTTCATCACCCTTGATCGGGGTACTCATGGAATCAATACCAGAACGCAAGGTAAATTTGCTCACACCAACAATGACCCAAATATTCGTTTTTGATTTCATCTTTGTACTCTCGACATGCTAATCTTGATTAGCGCTATCTATGAGTAGCATAGCAAAGTAAAAAGATATGTCAAGCAATTTAGTTATCCACAGTCTACTTAACTAGAAATAATTACTCAGAATAGATTAGAAATCAACCAAATCTCTCACTTTCACACCGAGAGCATCGGCAAATTTGATCAGGTTATGTATAGTTATATTCTTTTCACCGCGTTCAACCATACCAACATAAGTTCGATGAACTTTTGCTAGTTTCCCTAACCCTTCCTGCGACACCCCCATCTTTTCCCTCTCAACACGGATCTTTCTGCCGATAAATATTTGGTATTGTTTGCTTAGATTTGCCATTGTCTCATTCTACATACTATGGTTAGCTATGTCTAGATTGATTTATTGAATTTTTCGTGTAATATATTGTGTAAGCAAGTAATTCCGCACAACGGGACCATCCAAGGGATGATCGCAAAGGTTTGTGAGGTTTTGCTATGTGTAGCCAAGCGATCAAATCATACTTTTCTATTCTTATAAACTTATTAATCAAAATGGAATCCAACAAAAAATTACTTACTAATTTACAGACATGGACCGATGATCCGAATACATACGAAAAAGTATTCCTCGATTATTCAAAGACCTTTGAAAGACTTGGCGCGGATCAAAAGCAAGCCAATAGATTTGCCGAGCTTGTTCTTTCTTCCATAAAAAACGCCTCAACAATAGAGGATGCAGAATCAAAAGTTAAGAAGTTTTTTGAAACCGAAAAGGTGAACGGGAAGACGGTCTTTGAAATGATCCGAGATGGGCTCGCCGGGCGTTTCCAGATCATGTTCAGCCAATTGGAGAGATTTCTTGATGGAGTCAAAGGTAAAGTCATTGACTATGGTTGTGGAAGTGGGACATTCACGCAGATACTCCATGATTCACTAGGTCTAGACATTGAAGGGGTTGATGTGAGGGATTTTCGCGCCAGTAATATAACTGTACCCGTAAAAGTCTTTGATGGGTATTCTGTACCGGTAGCAGATAAATATTATTCTTGTGCTGTGCTTACAAATGTAATTCATCATGAATTTGATAACGAAAAGATCCTTGCCGAACTCGATCGTATTACAGCCAAAAAACTTGTCATCATAGAAACCGTACCAGAAGCAGATAATGATGAAAATGCGAAACAGGATTGGGGAAGGATGATATTGAATGATTCTTTATGGAATAGATTTTTTAACTACGCCAACATTCCAGTTCCAGGCTCATACGAGACGCCATTCACTTGGATAAAAAGGTTTGAGAAATATGGTTGGAAATGCACACATTCTAAAGACCTAGGATTCGATCAGCCTACTATCCAAGATAGACATCATCTGATGGTATTTGAAAAATAAATACCTTTCGGGTATAGCGCCAATTTTTTGGAGAAAGTTTGCTCTCACTCGTGGATTGTTATAAAATCAACCCATGAACAACCGATACATTCAGCATACAGGTAGAGTGATAGATACCAATCCACGATTCACACATATGATGGCAATCTCACTCGACCCACGAGTAAATTACAGAGAAGGGGTCGCGAGGTGCATAACGAGTCGTGAAGGTGATGTCCAAGTCCATGGATACATCGACCGAAGTGAGTTACATAAGATAATAGGCAATTCACTCGAATCTTTTCAAATAGGTGAGCGTTTAAATATAAAAAATGAGAAAGAAATCATAAGTAAACTCATCGAAGACGGGTTGGATTTCATCGGTCTTGAAGATCCTGATATCTGGATTGATGAAAAGACCGATTTGATGCATTTATATTTTACCCTTCCCCTCATAGATAAACTCGAACACAATACCAAGATTCACCTAGGTCATGCAGTTGGCAGAGACCTAGACTCACTTGAGATGACGATGCCTGTACTCATGGCTGACAAACAAGGTGGTGCAAAAGAGTTATCTATATCACCTATAAACAAACAAGGGTTTAGATACAACCTCGTCGAATCAGGCAAAACAGAAAGTGACTTTACATATTCTGTCGTGAGACTCGCGGTGGCTGACGATATGGGGAAAAACTGGAAATTTGGAGAGATAGTATTTCACCCTGCTGAACACGAGATTCCTTGGATCGGTGGGCACGCTTCCCCTGGACCACTATTTTCTAGAGATTTCATCGATGTAGGAGAAGGAAAATTACTAGGTGTGATGAACGGGCGTGAAGCTAACATGAGAGTTGGTGATACGATAAAATACGGAATATTTTCAATAGGCCTATTTATCTATGACTATGAAAATGGGGTCATTGATTGGGTATCACCAGAACCACTCATCAGAGATAGTGAGGCAAAGACGATCACTTTTGCTAGTCAATTCGTAGAAGTCGATAGAGGTAAGGGTATTCTGTATGCTCATGTGGACGATTCCTTTGTTAGAGCTTATAGTTTAGATGCGGAGTCCATCAGCAAACACGTCAAGGGGCATTAAGTGCTCGACGGTACTTCGGCTACCATCGAACGTGCATGGAACGTCACAGTCTACTTAACTAGAAATAATTACTCAGAATAGATTAGAAATCAAGTAATTCCGCACAACGGGACCATCCAAGGGATGATCGCAAAGGTTTGTGCGGTTTTGCTTTAATGGTCAATAGTTATGACAGATACAACTTTATCTTGAATGATACTAAAGTAGGAATCATCTCCTTTCGATTCAACAAAATCTTACATAAGTATATATATATTCTGTCAACCCTCCCAAATGCACGAAAACCTGCTAGAATCGGCACTATTGTATAGTTATCATTATTAATTATCAAATATCAAACCAGTCCATAAAGTCGAAAGTCCATAAAGTCCATAAAGTGCACCAATATAACTTTATAGACTTTAAATACTTTAAAGACTTTTGACTCAATAAAATGTCAAACTCAATCATCTTCGCTCTCGTAGCTTCTATCATCGCTCTACTATATGGAGCATACCTTATCAATTCTATCCTAAAGAAATCCGCGGGAAATGACAAAATGAAGGAGATCGCCGCTGCTATCCAGGCAGGTGCCAAGGCATATCTAAACCGCCAATACCGCACTATCGCCATGATCGCCGTGGTCCTATTCATCGTCCTATGGCTAGCACTAGGTATCACTATCGCACTAGGATTCATCGTCGGTGCTGTCCTATCTGCCCTAGCTGGATATATCGGTATGAATGTATCTGTTAGAACCAATGTCCGTACAGCAGAGGCAGCTCGACACGGACTAGCTCCAGCACTCGACTTAGCATTCAAAGGCGGTTCCGTGACGGGATTTCTCGTAGTAGGTTTAGCTCTGCTCGGAGTTACAGGATTTTACGCCATAACCAAGGATATCAGTTCACTCATCGGTCTAGCATTCGGTGCGTCTCTCATATCAGTATTCGCTAGACTAGGTGGAGGTATATTTACCAAAGCCGCTGATGTAGGAACGGATCTAGTAGGAAAGGTTGAAGCCGGCATCCCAGAAGATGATCCTAGAAATCCAGGAGTTATCGCTGACAATGTCGGAGATAATGTGGGAGACTGCGCAGGCATGGCAGCTGACTTATTCGAAACATATGCTGTTACCACTATCGCCGCCATGATGCTCGGAAACACTATATTCAATGGATTTAGTGGTGCGCTCGTATATCCACTAGCTCTAGGTGGTATCGCCATCATCGCCTCGATCATCGGTACATGGTTCGTAAAACTAGGAAAGTCACAGAATATCATGGGTGCCATGTACAAAGGTCTCATCGTCGCGGCCGTCCTCTCTGCTATCGTCTTCTACCCTGTTACAAATGTACTAATGAAACTAAATGGCCTCTACAGTGTTGCAAATCTATTTGGTTGTACACTAGTCGGTCTCATAGTTACAGCACTCTTGGTCGTCATCACTGAGTACTACACTTCGACCAAGTACGCACCCGTCCAGTCCATAGCCAAAGCTTCCGTCTCTGGTCATGGTACTAACATCATCCAAGGTCTAGCTATCTCGATGAAATCCACAGCATGGCCTCTCATAACGATAGTTCTAGGTATCCTCGCCGCTTACTACTTCGCAGGTCTATACGGTATAGCAGTGGCTGCAATGTCCATGCTCTCTATGGCAGGTATCATCGTCGCTATCGACGCATACGGACCTATCACTGACAATGCTGGCGGTATCGCAGAGATGTCCAACCTTCCAAAGGAAGTTCGCGATGTTACAGATCCGCTAGATGCTGTCGGTAATACCACCAAAGCTGTTACGAAAGGTTACGCTATCGGTTCAGCAGGTCTAGCCGCTCTAGTATTGTTCGCTTCGTATACAGAGGTTATAAACCCAGCATGTCCGATCGGAGCAATGTGTAAAATGGCACCGAAAGTATTATTTGACCTAAGTGACCCACTCGTTATCGTCGGTCTATTCATCGGAGGTCTACTACCTTACTACTTTGCCGCCCTATCCATGGAAGCTGTTGGAAAAGCAGCTGGTAAAGTCGTTGAGGAAGTTCGCCGCCAGTTCCGCGAGATCAAAGGCATCATGCAAGGAACTGCCAAACCTGACTATGCACGATGTGTCGATATCGTCACTTCTGCCGCTATCAAGGAGATGATCGTTCCTGCTCTCATCCCGATCGTCGCTCCTATCTTCGTCGGATTCGTCTTGGGTCCTGTAGCTCTAGGGGGTTTGCTCGTAGGATCTATCGTCACTGGCCTATTTGTGGCTATATCTATGACTTCTGGTGGTGGTGCCTGGGACAATGCGAAGAAGCATATCGAAGGTGGTGCACATGGTGGCAAGGGTGGAGATGCTCACAAAGCAGCTGTCACTGGAGACACGGTTGGTGATCCTTACAAAGACACAGCAGGTCCAGCGATAAACCCAATGATCAAGATCTTGAACATCGTGGCATTGCTCATCGTTGCATTCCTGGTCTAATTATCCGACAAGGGTAGACCTTGTCGCTAACAATTGATTGTTGAACTCGGGGAACTCTCGTTACCCCAAATATTACTCCTATGATATACTTATTATGACCACGATAATGTGGCTAATAATTCACCAATAATCAAAATAACCATGAAAAAAACATACATTTCACTTGCACTGATCGCTTTCGTTGCGGTTATCATTATGCCGACCATTTTAAAAGCACAGATCGATGGTACGGCCACTGGTACACCTCGAGGAGTACCCCCTCGTCCTGCCCCAGCAACTATGAGGCAAGAATTGAGAAACGATATTCAAAATAAGCTAGATAACGCCAAAATCAACCAAGATTTGAGGAATACTAGATTGGAAGACCGAGCTAGTACCACTAGAATGATCAATGGAAGTTCAACTAGACCATTAGTCGGAGGCCTCATGCGACCATGGAACGGTTCTACAACACCACCTCGTATAGGAGACAGAAACGCATCAACTACACGGGCGACTTCAACTCCGCCATTGAGGGGCAATGACGAGAAAAATGGTCGCGGCGAAGCATCAGATGATCGTGGATATATGAATGGGGGTAAAATGATGCTAATACACTTCTTCGAAGCTCGTAAGAACAATATAGTCAAAGAACTCCAGAAAGCAGTGAACAATCTCCATAATGTTCGTGATCGTATCCAGTCTCGTATTGATAAGATCGGTGCAACTACGGGTACAACTACAGCATCAACGACACGAGATATGACAGAAGCTAGACGCTTGCTAGCTATAGCGGATACCAAGATCACTGCAGCACAGAATGCTATAAACTCGATTAGGAACTTATCTGCCACGAGTACCGCTAATATAGGTTCTTCTACAGCTTCTACAACCATCGACCTAGATAAGCCTCGATTGGTCGCTAACGGAGCACAGAGAGCGTTGAGAGACGCCCAGAAGGCACTGAACGATGTCGTTGTCGCTATCGCCAGAGCTATGGGTCTGCGCCTAGGGGAAAACAAAGGAGAAGGTCGCCCAACAACTTCTACACCTCCTGCTACTACCACCGCCACGACTACACCATAATTCTCTCTCACTATCTATTTATAAATAATTTATAATAATTCCATGGACCAACAAAACAACACAGATATAAAAGACCTCCCTATACTCGTCGAAACACCACGAGTCAGCCCTTCATCTCCGACTCCTCCCGTCACAACACCTACAAGGTCAAACACGAGTTCAAAGAAGGTTGGCCCGATCATCGCCATCTTTGTAGTAGTCATCATCGTCATTGCTGCCATTCTATATTTTATCGGTGCAAATTCGAACAAGCAGATCATACCTCCTGCAGATAATTCTCCAGTAGCGACACAACAGGCAGATGTTAACCGAGCGACAACATCTGTTCAGCCGATAACTAACAGTACCGACGATATCCAATCATTACAAAATGATCTCAACAACTCTACAACTGGTATAGATAGTCAAAATTTCTAGAGTCAGAAATCCTGCCAATACTGCCAATACTTGCCCCCAACTTATTATTCGTGTAAACTCCCATTTATGATAAATACATCGAATACTGCGAAGTCCTATGACTCCGCCTCTATTAAAAAGCTCGATCGTTCAGAAGTTGAGATAACCGTTTCCATACCTGTCGAGGTCTGGGAGAAATTTCGTGCCCAAGCGCTTAAAAATATCAATGAATATGTAACCGTCGACGGCTTCCGTAAAGGTATGATTCCAGAGAATGTCCTCGTTGCCAAAGTTGGCGATGGAGCAGTGAATGAAGAAATGGCAGAGCTCGCCATCTCACAGGCATATCTCGATATTTTACAAAATGAAAAGATAGATGCGGTCGGTAAACCGAAAGTTGCTATCACCAAGATTGCAAAAGGTAACCCTCTCGAATTCAAAATCACAACTGCGATAGTCCCCGAGATGACATTGCCAGATTACAAAAAGACCGCCACAGCAGAAGTAGAGAAATCGAAAAATGCAAAGATCGAAGTGACCGATAAAGATGTTGATGATTCAATTCTAAAACTTAGGAAGTCGCACGCATCACACGAAGGACATGATCATGAAAAATTGTCTCCAGAAGAGCATGAGAAAGCCATCATGGACTCTCTCCCAGAATTCAACGATGAGTTCGTCCGTGGACTTGGTGACTTTACCAACATCGAAGATTTCAAAGTGAAAGTTCGTGAGATGATCGGTGAGAACAAGAAAGATGAAGCCAGAGAAAAGATGCGCATCCGTATCGCTGATGCTATTGCCGAAAAAACAAAAGTCGAGCTGCCTGATATCTTGGTGGAGGCAGAATTAGATCGCACCCAATCTCAGTTCGGACATGACATCGAACAGATGGGAGTAACGATGGAAGACTATCTGAAACATGCAAAGAAGTCTCTCGAAGACATTCGCAGGGAGTGGCGTCCTCATGCAGAGAAGAAGGCAAAGTTGCAGCTCGTTCTAAATGAGATATCCAAGAAAGAAAACATCGTACCAACAAAAGAAGAGATAGAAACAGAGGTCGCACACATCATCGAGCATTACAAGGACGCAGACCGTGAGAGAGCAACTGTCTATGCAGCTACTGTCATCATGAATGAAAAAGTATTTCAGTGGTTGGAGAAGGGGGAAAAATAGAAAACCTCACCTTTTTTACTTAATAATATCCTTGATCTGATCAAGTATCTTCTTGCCCTTACAATGCTTCAACATTCCAGAATATGAAGCAACTATGCTATCAAATTTTGCTTTAGAAATGACCCCCGAATCACGTTGTTTTTTTGCTTCATGAAGCTTTCGAAGCATTCTATTCTTCGTACTAGTTCGAATAACTGCATAATGTGGAAGAGAAACGTAGCCGAGAAAATCTATACCGCTATGTATCTTTCGTATTTCAACTTTTTTCGGATGTAGATCCAATAGCAATTCTTCATGGAGGACTGCTCGTATTGTTTCTATATACTTCAATAGTATCTCTAGCGACACCTCCGCAATGATAAAGTCATCGCAATAGCGAATGTAATATTTCGCCTTAAGTCTGTGTTTAACAAATTGATCAAATTCATTCATATAGATATTCGCAAACAGCTGACTAGTCACGTTTCCAAGAGGTAAACCTTTATTCGAAGCGTGATGAAATGAATCGATAATATCGTAAATCAACCTCAAAAGTCGTTTATCCGAAATCCGCTTTGAAATGAGTTGGAACAATATACGGTGATCCACAGAATCAAAAAACTTTCGTATATCACACTTCAATACATATCCGGCTCTCGTATAATTCTGCGAAACTTTTCTAGTAAATACAGCAAATCTTCCCACACCAGCGTGTGTCCCCTTGAAATTTCGCGAGGAGTACACATCGTAGATAAAATGCTGATCAAATACAGGATACAATTTCCTGTATAATGCTTGATAGAGAACCCGATCTCGTATACTAGCCGCATGAATGGTCCGTCGTTTCGGATCTTGAATTACTGATACTCTATAAGGGTCTGGTTTCCATGTCCCTGTAGAAAGAATCCTATGCATGTTAAATATATTTTCTTCCAAACAAAGTTCAAATGAAGCAACATTGGCATTCGATCTTTTTCCCTTTCTAAATTCCTTCCAAGCTATCAGTAAATTTTTGATAGAAATTACATCATAAAAATCACAACTATGAGCGCCCCCCCCCCGCAAAGTCTGCCCCACTGATATCGCGAGTATTTCCGATACCAACAGCACACCGACTATTGTGAATAGAGTTAGAATTCTGCATAAGGATATTTATACCACAGGACACGAATTGTCCAAACGAGATAAATTGGGAATTCATAAACTTAATGAGGATCTCGCGGTCAAGTTGCTAGCCCTGCTAATAGAAGCGGCATTTACACGGAGAGAGCAAAAACTGAAGACATTGGAACTAGCAAGGGTTCAGGCGGAAGTATTGAAGAACCTCATTCGCACTGAACACGAACTAAAAATTATCAGCGAAGACAAATACATACAACTCTCAAAGGAAATAGTGGAAATTTCACGAATGTTAAGTAAATGGATTTCATACATAGCCTCCCTAAAGACAAGCTCGTAACGGCATCTATACGCAAAAGGAGTCTCTTAAATAAAGACTCCTCTATAAATGCGAGAAACTTCTGACGGGCACGCAAGTTCGGATTGCGATTCGAAGGATTGTACCTGTTGACGTTCACGTTGTCGTCGTTCCAATTGACCTTCGGCACATTGCCATCGGCATAGCGCGACCATTCTGTCTCCTTTCGTCCACATCTCCGAGAACCTTCCTCTTCCACCAAAGTTCTCTGTGTCAAACTCGGGGTACTTTGATCGTAGTATAAATGGAGACAGGCAGTTTCTAAGTTTGGTAAATTGTTATCGTCATCAATGTGACAACAAATTTCATAACCAGAAGTATTGTATACGAAAAGTCGGCACAGAGACAAGTCTCTGTGCCGAGTGAAAAAGGAACAAGGTGTAAGGACACCGCTACCGAACTGCCTGACGGGCACGCAAGTCCGGATCGCGAAGCGAAGGACCGTACCTGCCGACGTTCACGTCGCCGACGTCCCAACAGACCCGCGGCACATCGCCATCGGCACAGCGCGACGAGGCGCACAACGTGATGTTATTCACATCGAGTTGCTTCTCTATCTCGTCCCAGAACTTGAGTCCATGTACGAGCCTCTCGAGCAGAGTCTCGGTGTCGATCTTTTTCGGGCTGTCGGCGATCATCTGAGCAGAGAGATTCTTATTCTCCTCATCAGCTTCTTGAACATCGCGAACCCAGAATGCGTAACTCTCTTTCACGGGACCGCGTTCAGATTCCTGCATCGCCTTCTCGAGTGAGCCACTCCACCACTTCCAGGTTCGGATCTCACGCTCTTCGTGAGCATTCCAAACTTGATTGAGACGAATCCCCTTCGCGACCACGATCAGGCGGTCGAAGCCGTCCACCTTCTCGGGAATACGGATGGCCGTCACATCAAGGTCGATACCGAAGAACTTCTGGTAGAAGTCTCCCCAATTCGCGAGTGCCGCAGCAACCCACGGTGTGAGTGACTGGGTCTTCGATGCCTTGGGAGTGAAGTGTTCGAGGATAACCTGGTAGAAGGAGTGACTGTCACCCTCTTTCAGAAATGCGTCCACAAGATCATGTGAAGCACTGATCGAACCAAGTTTCGTCGCGAACCGCGCACCCGCTGACAGGCACATGCCTGGTGTTGCAATATTTGCATTCATAACATACTCGCATCATCATAGTGACTGTGTCATCTCTTCGTCTCCACCGCGTGGAAAACCAGAGAGCTTATCAGTGTGTAATCAGACGCGAAGTTGAAGCGACTAACATATTTAGTATTATCTCAACTAATAATATTTATGGCCTCAATTTCGCATCTGATTCCTTACATTTCAAGGACCTAAATACTGCCTGTATTATACACCCAAACGACATATGTGTCAATAGCGCAATTTAGCGCTGTAATGATTAGTATTTTCTGTGTGAAATCTATCGCAGATGAAACGTCTGATTACCCGAATACTACCACCGATAGGGCAGCAACTACGGCCGTTTCAGCGCGCAATACCTGAGGACCGAGGCAGACTACCTCCGCCCCCTCTCTGTGAAACATCCCTATCTCAGCTGGAGACCAACCACCTTCTGGTCCTATGAAAACAGCTGTGCATAGGTCTGACCTATGCAAGGTGTCGAGGTTTGACCTAAACATACGAATGTCACTACCCGCCTCACCGCTGCGACTTTCACCCTCTGTAGAGGTCTGACCTATACAAGTATGAAACACAAATATCTTTACTCCAGGATTTTCTTTTTTTAACAATGAGACAGCACTCTCCGATTCCATGATCGGCCACACCATGGGAGTAGTGTCGCGCCCAGACTGTTCACTCGCTTCGACCGCGATCTTCCTCAAGCGTTCTTCGTTCAAAGCTTTCTTCTCACTCCTCTCTGCAGCTATGGGAACGATATCTGTAACTCCGAGCTCTGTCGCCTTCTCTACGATCCATTCGAAGTGATCTTTCTTGATAACTGCTGCGCCCAAAAAAAGCTTCTGCACTTGTGAAAAATTATTGCGTTGCGAATCGAGGACCGTTAAGCTGATAACACTATTGCTAACTATAGTACTCCTTCTATTTATATTGTCAATCTTGCACTCATAGTCAAAACCTGTTCCATTGAAGACGATGAGATGGTCGCCAACTCTCATTCGGAATACTTTTGTTAGTTGACTGATGAGTTCGGGAGAACTGATGGTCAATTCTCTGCCAACTTCGATCGGACTTTGAATATGGAATCTGTGTAACCTCATGTAATTAGATCGCTCCAATAACCAAACATCAATAACCAGAGACTTTTTGGTTATTGGTTATTGGTTATTACAATTTCTTTCCTGTAACCACTTGATCGATCACTCCGTACTTCTTCGCCTCTTCTGCATCCATGAAGAAGTCGCGGTCAACATCTTTCTCGATCTTTGATAATAGCTGACCAGTATTTTTGGCGAGCATCTTGTTTAGAGCTGATCTCATTTTCAAAATATGTTTTGCACTGATCTCGATATCTGATGCCTGACCTTCTGCACCCCCTATAGGCTGATGGATCATCACTTCAGAGTTAGGTAACGCGAGGCGCTTCCCTTTCGTTCCAGCCGAGAGAACTAGTGCTGCACCTGATGCTGCGATACCGACACAGACTGTCGAGATATCATTCTTGATATGTTGCATCGTGTCGATGATAGCGAGAGTTGCCGTGACTGATCCTCCAGGAGAATTTACATAGAGCTGGATCTCTTTCTTTGGATCTTCGGATTGGAGGAACAATAGTTGAGCGATGATGAGGTTCGCCATGTGGTCGTCGATAGGACCACCGAGGAATATTATATTGTCTCGAAGTAGGCGCGAATATATGTCGTATGCTCGTTCGCCGAATGATGATTTTTCTATGACTGTTGGTATTAACATGGGTTTGTATTGTCATTCCTGAACTACGCCATCTTTCCCTACACGATCGGTAGATGATGACGACACAAGAATGTTAGATTAATCTATTAATATATTTATCGCGGCCATTTCTATATTTCTACTATATCACAGGCACCTTTGGTTTCTTATTGACACAATATACATTAGGTGGTGCTTTATTGCAAGCACTTCCGAGTAATACCAACGCTGGCATTTACACAAAGAATATTTGCTCAACGATATTTAGGTCGACAGAAATACTCAGCCCCAATCTAAACTATACAAACCTGAACACCCTAGACAACTCCCATCGTGGGTTTGTCATGATCTTCCTATAGAACCAAGGGGCGAGCATGCTAGCGAATGCTATGTTCCCCACTAGATGCCTCAATGTAAATGGTACCTGACCGATGATCGCCGACATCCAAGGTTGACCGTAGAATATCGGTCCCATCAGGACTCCAGTGATAAGGTCGAAAGATAGAGTGCCGACGATGCTCGCTAGTACAAAGTTGCGAGCAGATGCAGAACGGTCCTTCATGAAATACGCACTCCATATCCCGACAGCCCCATAAGTTAATCCCGTAACTATAGTCCATGTCCCAACTCTTCCAACGATGATATCGAGAAGCACTATACTGAGTGCCCCATACAATCCTCCAACCCAAGGTCCGTATGCCTTCGAGCCAGCGATCTCCGTAGCCATGAGTGGTGAAACATTCCACATTCCCAAGAAAGGAGATATGAGTCTAAATAACATAGTCCCAGCAAATCCGACTGCGTATTTCGGTAAACCTGCAAATTTTGTAGCAAATCGCTCTTTCATATGGGTTACAAGTATAATATAGCTGTATAGAAAAGCAATTTTTCTTAGAGCCCATCCACCATCTCGTGGTACCCTACCAGGAAAGCTTTATTTTTAGGCGAAAAACAAGCTGGAGTTCGAGCCATAATGAATTATGGCGAGAACGAAGCGCAGTTTTGTAGCCAAAAATAAGGCTTTATATGGCAGGGGGAAGATGGTGGATGGGCTCTTACTAGCTATGCACAAACCCTTGACTCCAAGTTTACCTTAAGATAAACTTCATACATGACTACCCAAACAAAACAATCAAACATCATAGGTCTAAAAGATTTACGGCTAAATATCGAGAAATACATAAAACTGATACATAAAGGTCATTCTTTTACCGTAGTACGCAAATCCAGCCCCGTATTCAAACTAGAACCGATAGATGAGTGGGGCGACGACGGGACTTGGGAGACTGTAGCTGATTTCTCTAACTACAGTAAAAAAGGTGGGATTTTAATGTCTGAGTTGATTAAACATCTAAAAAAGTCAAAATGAATAAGATCGACAAGTACTTGGACAAACTTCTACCAAAGGAGAGGTCTTCTATTCTAGAAATATTGGCTAAGATCGAAGGTGGAGACACAGACAACCTAGACATCAAGAAACTCAAGGGTTATAACAACTATTATCGTGCTCGAGTTGGTAAAACTCGTATTCTTTTCTTTTTCGACACAAATGGACACCCGAGATTGGATAAAATAGTCCGGAGAGATGATAATACTTACAATTAGCTTTACGATCTTGAAATCTGCCATTGAACTTACTTAGACTTAACCTTCCCTTGCGCAAAACTTGCGCAAACCATCACTTCTGTTGTATGATGCCTATGTTACCAATTAAATTTTGATTCACCCTTTCTAATGCTTTGTGAACGAAAACTTATGATTCAGAACCAGTTACAAACACCAAAAAAGACTCATAACCCTATTATTTCACCATAGTCTCTGAACGGGCGGATCCAACCCGCATATGTCACTAAAATTAGCAGCCATATTCCTCGCTCTTGCCGGAGTAGCTGGTGTCGCTATTGGTTACTATCTCAGGTTGATCATATCGCTTGGAAAGAAAGGTTCGATGGAGCTCGAGATCAAGGAGATGCTCCTCGCCGCCAAAGAAGAGTCCAAGAAGATCACCGCCGAAGCAGAAACCAAAGCCTCCCAAGTTGCCGAAGAAGCCAGGAAAGAGATAAAAGAGAAAGAAGACAAGATACATCAGAGTGAGGACCGTCTCGTAAAACGCGAGGATATCCTCGATCGTAGGCAGTCAGACATCGACAAAGAAGTCGAGATGATAAAGACGCGCGTGGCTGAGATAAAGGCTATTCGTGAGAAAGCAGACAAGATGGAAGAAGATCGCAAACACGAGCTCGAGAAGATCGCCAGATTGTCAGCCGAAGAAGCCAAGGACCAGCTCATCGAGCTTGTCGAGAAGCAGTCTGAGGAAGACATACTGATACGCATGAACAAGCTAGAGACCAAAGGTGAAGACATGCTCGAAAATAGAGCTCGAGATATCCTCGCCATCTCTATCCAGCGTCTCGCATCTTCTGTTGCTCAGGATGTTATGTCGACGATAGTCGAAATACCTAGTGACGATGTGAAGGGCAAGATCATCGGCAAAGAAGGTCGCAATATCAAGGCATTTGAGCGCATCACCGGCGTTGAAGTGATGGTTGATGACACACCTGGCGCGATCACTATCTCATCATTCGATCCAGTACGCCGTCATGTTGCTAGACTCGCATTGCTAGAACTCATCAAAGATGGCCGTATACAGCCAGCAAAGATAGAGCAAGTAGTAGAGAAAGCCAAGCAGGACATCAACAAAACTATCAAGGAAAAGGGTGAAGCAGCCGCATATGAGTGCGGAGTCATCGGACTAGATCCTAGGATATTACTCATCCTCGGTCGCCTACATTTCCGTACTAGTTATGGTCAGAATGTATTGCAACACTCAGTAGAGATGTCACATATCGCAGGGATGATCGCCGAAGAACTCGGTGCAAATGTTCAGGTCGCCAAAGCTGGTGCCCTACTCCATGACCTAGGTAAGGCTCTAGATCACGAGGTCGCAGGTACACATGTCGATATTGGCCGCAGAATACTGCAAAAGTTCGGTGCTTCGGAGGAGATAGTGAAGGCTATGCAGTCTCACCACGAAGAATATCCTTACGAGACTATCGAGTCCCGCATCGTCCAGACCGCTGACGCCATCTCTGGCGCTAGACCTGGTGCACGACGCGACAACATAGAGAACTACCTAAAACGCCTCGGTGACCTCGAAGCTACTGCAAATAGCTTCCCAGGTATCGAAAAGTCATACGCTCTCCAAGCCGGTCGCGAGATACGCGTCTTCGTCAAGCCGGAGGAGATCAATGACGTCGCCGCCAAGGAGCTCGCCCGTAATATCGCCATAAAGATAGAGAAAGACCTCAAGTATCCAGGTGAGATCAAGGTTATCGTCATCCGTGAGACCAGGACGATGGAGTTCGCGAGGTAGGATTTGTAAAGTAAAATCAATAGTGCACTCAATGAAAAATGACCCTAGTGGTCATTTTTCATATTTATAGCTATTATATAACTATGATGAAATTTGAATCAATACCAGTGACCGAAGAACAGAATACTACAAATAACAATGCCACTCAGTTTTCCCAAGAGTCATTATGCGATCCTATAGATGAGTTCGAACGAGAGAATAACAACGTTGCCACTTATGCAGAATGGAAAAAAGAATATGGGAACAATCCACTGACATTTTTCTCTCCCGATAACCTCGACAACCTGGGCTCTATGTCACCGGGAAAAAGAATGGCTTTTTTTGGTCTGTCATCTCGCAACATTTCTGTAAGTCCTAGTGATGCGGATCTGTACTTTGACACATATCCTGACGACTTAGAAGCCTTTCGGGTATTGATTTCCAGCAATATAGGTCCGCAAACTACCGAGGAATTTTCAGTTTGGAGTATGGCCGCACATAGAGTTTTTTTATCCACAAAAGACTCATCAAATCAAACTACCCTCAATCCGTGGCAAAAGATAAACAAGAGAAGAATCGAAGCCCCAAAACATTTACTATCCAATGGCACAAACCTTCTTGATGAAATCGCTTCATTTGGTATGGCGTCAAATAATATATCGAATGCCATTGATAAGGCAAGTTCGAATCCTGTAGGCTTAAGCGAAATTCTGCAAACACGCGACTTGTTCGATAATGATGAATACAGAACACTAGATACTCAATCTCGGAAAAAGTTACTCAGTCTATGTCTCGCATACTTGCAAGAGTCACTGGTCTTTCTCGAAGCCAATAATTCAAGCTTCACCAGAGAAAGCGTATCAGAAGATAACTCTAAAAGGAGATTATCAAAGTCAGATTACTTCAATGCAGCACACTCGATGCTCTTTAAAACATATCAACCAAGTGCTGCATACAATTCAGCTCAATCAGTCTTTGAATATGAAATGAATGATACGCAGGATTATATCAGTTTCGAGCATATAGAAGAATACCCTTTCCATAGAATAATGCTGGCGGTATTGGACCAATATAGATACCTCGGCACGAGCGGTGACCACGACGATGTCGACCTCGTAGTTGACTTCTGGTCAAAGAATCTAAATCCTATCTTTGCAAACTCAGTAGCTGACGCGCTAAGCGCTATTGACGGACAATATGCTTCAGTGAAATTGATGGAGCACGTGAACGATAACAATGATAAAACAGCTATAGCAGCTATATTATATAGAGTCGAATTCAAGAGAATAGGAGTTTCGACTGAAGGTGTCGAGTATCTGAACAAGATGTACGACCTAGGAGCACTCAATAACCCAGACTACTTCGTTCAAAGATTATCTACCAGTGGAGAGATCGGTGTGTTCAATCAAGATCTAGAATTATTGAAATATTTTGATGTCGGAAATCTTTCTGAAACAGAGAAAAACATCAAGGCGGATGTGCTCGATTTTACATATAATACTCTTTTCAGACCACATACAGGTGAGACAGAAGATGAAAAGAGGCAACGAGAACGATATTTAGAAGAATTCAAAAAGCACTACTTCAATATTTCCGATAGCGATATATTCTCAGGTGACATACGACTAAACAACTTCTCATTCAAGGAACAAGGCGCCTTACTCATCATACTCAATGAATTGGAGCAGGTATCCGAAGATAAACTCCTAAATCTAGCAAAGACTCATGGTGAATCTGGCTTAAAAGTATTTCTTCGTTACTATGAGACTGATCCTGTAGTTGCCACAAAGACACTCGATGTAATATCTAACTTGCCTGACGGTATTGATTCTCATCAGATATTGGAGTTATTGGCCAGTATATCATCATATATATCACGCCTAGATGATGAGTTTGATGATATCTATGAAAGATCTAAAACATATGAGGAAGAAGAAATCTTGGAGCCAAATGATGTTGTTATCAAAAAAACCGTCATTCCTCAAGCAAAGAAACTCATCCTAGCTCAAGTCGACACTATCATTAGTAAAATAGCATCTGAAAATGTATCTACTCCAGAAGCAATCCGTGAATATATCGAAAATATCAAACCTGAGGCAATAGTTGTTCAAACCATACTTAAAGCTAGCCGCGGCTCATTCGATATCGCCAATATGAACGAGATGCCATTTATCAAGAATATCCAATACCAGGGTGGAGACAACGAAACCAACAGCGCGGAATTTGTGAAAGCAATCCGAAATCTTTACAAGAAAAACTACCAAGACAAACCTAAGCTACTGAAAAGGTTGCTAGCCGGACTAGAAGTTTCGAGAAAGAATACTAGGACCATATTTCATGTCGCCGAATTCGATGGGCAACCGATAGGATATTGTGTCTTTGAATTCGAAGATGATGGAAGTGTTCATTTTGGTAAATTTAATATCGATCCAGATTTTAATGGTCGCAAAGTTGGCGAACAAATGCTAGAGGAAACTCTAGATGATTACGCTGTCATGCATATCGTCAAAGCTGAATGTGACAGAAACACCAAGATAGCTGCAAAATACATTGAGAAGGGATTTATCGCATACAACGAATACCCCCTAGATGAGATAGCATGTTGGGATATTGTGAGGAATGACTCCATAAACAATGAGTTAGTAACAAAATCTCTGGACGAATCATACATACTAGATCATATGGTGATGAATTCCTGGGAGACACTGGGCCTTTCTGACAACCCAGAAGATGCGATGGTATACGCAACCACGGCGTCAGATTACAAGTCTTATACATTAAACCTCGCTTCCTTTGGAGAAGGTTATGCGGTAACCAGAATGTTCAGAGAGAAAACAACAGGTAGTGAAGAGCTGGTTATATTGGTTGTAGAGAAATTGGGCGAGAAACTGGAACGATACAGGAATGATTTTCAACTCCCTCAAATGATAGAGACCCGACACGCTATCATTATTTAGGAGTATCTAGTTTCGGCAATGATTCCGCCTTATCCCAAGAATATTCGAACAGATATTTATGCATCTCAAAGATGTGCGGGTCTTCTATGATAACACCGATCATTTCCTTTTCAGACAGCGTAATATAACTAACCTTGTTGTCGTAAACCTGCATAACTGTATGAAATGGAGGTGAATCATGTTTGATAAGCTTGATATCAGTAGTTTCTCGATGGTAATCTTTCAAAAAATCACGTGCAAATGGCGTATCTAGTATTATTGCTTTCTTTTTGATATTGAACTTATCACGCTTTTCAACGTATTTTTCGTTAACCCCATGTATATATTTCTCGATTGATTCAATATCTGCATATGAATAGATCACACCAGTAGCACTCAGAGAATCATCCAATACCCTCCTTACCCCCTCCAAACCTTCGAAAAACTGCACATTTGGCTTCCCCGTCACCAAATTATAGTCTGATACCATCTTACCCATCACTGATTCCAATGATACTTGGGCGTTCTTTACCTCCTCGGCCTTGGTTTCAGTAAGTTTCCTCAATACGCCAGGATGAGATGCTTGAAATAGCGTTATTTTGCCTAGATCGTCCCTTTTCTGAACTAAACCCATATTTATGAGCTGTTCTAGGACTTTATACGTCAAACCACGCTTTAGGGCCGCCCTTTTGCTAATAACGCCTGCAGGAGTCAATCCTCCCTGCATGAGGAGCTGATAAACGGATGCCTGCTCTTTTGAAAGCCCCGCATTTGTAAGTGTTTGTTCATACATGATGAATATAGCATATCATCGTCACGGATTTGTGACAAGTACAATGTGTGGATAAGCCATTATTCTGGCTTTGTCACGGGCTATTCTGACATCTCACAGTTCCGTGTCATTGTGTATTGACATTCTAGTTAATAAATGTTATGATTATGCCAGATGAGATGAAGTTCGGAAACGATAGTTCCTTACAGTAATGAAGATAGTGAATGATTGCTTTTCACCTCTAGTCCCTATGTTGGGCAGGCACCATGGCCTCGGGTTTGACCCCGCTAAGCATGGTAAAGAGGAGAGAGTGAGAAGGACAACAGCCATTTGTTATCTTGTTTGCCAGATATCGCTTACATAGTGACGGTTCCCTGCAAACGAACCAGATCTATGAGAAAGGTCACTCCCGACGGGTAGTGATGACTATAGTCCGATATCTACACAGTGTCGCAATGACATCTGCTGTGAGTGAATGCTAACCACATTTGCTCCCAGAAATGTCCTTGTAACCAGAAGCCGATCTTTTAGAGAGATCGGGAGTGACGGTAAGATCAAGGAAGTAATTTGAAAATGAAATAGCGAATGATAGGAAACTGGTGGAATAATATTGCTTTTTTGCAATACCACTAGATGTTATTCCTCTTCGTCATGCTGACCGATAGCGTAACAAACTTCTAGATCGGCATGATAAGAGGGATCGTATAAAACGATTCCTAAGCGTGTGCATGTTTCTACTACTCTCGATTGGTGGAACGTATTCATTATCATTACAGAAGATAAGCTCGAACATAATGAATACATTCTACCAATCGAAACTTCGATAGTCTCTTTTCTCAGTTGAGCATTCCTGGAGGAGGGATGTAGTCGCACAATGTGTGATTAGAAAGAGATTATTGGACGAATAGATGGTAGAAAAAATATGAAAACTTTTGCATTTATAATGTCCCACGTCCCCACGGCGGAACAGATCACCGCGGCGTCCGAAGGCGGACGTGAAGTGGTCCAGGTGAACGACAAGAAGCTCTTGATCGTTCCGGACGACGCCAATCTAGGTCGTGACTGGTTTGTCCAGCGCGCCGAGGAAATCGCCTTGGCGGTCGGCGGATTTTCCGCCGGCGACGTGGCCCACATTATGGGTCAGGCTCAGTTGGCTAGCGCTGTGCAGGCGCTGGCACGCCAGGCTGGCGCTGAGCTCGTTGAGAGCGTCACACCGCGGGTGTCTAAGGACATCCCGCAGCCGGACGGGACCGTGAAGAAGGAGTTCATCTTCACGTTCAAGGGCTTCCGTCTCGTCCACAGCTACTAAGCTCTGGACGTAAAAACCTATAGGGATAGCCTATAGTTGCGACAAAATTCCTCCTTCGCCCCAACAGGCTTCGGAGGGACAAACTGGTCGTGTCAAAAAAAGTAAAAAGGTTTTGTGTATGAGACCTGTCGCAAGACAAATCTGAATACTCCTATAATGATCAAGGATGGAGGTCAATCCTAGATCGGGTTGCAGGCGTGGTTGCTTGCCGTGACGAAAGTCAATTGGAGAATACGTAAATTTCTCCGCTTTATTCAGCCAACAACTTCCATGTTGACGGTTGATAGAGAATGATCTTCTCGAACCGCAATCCACATGCGAAACAAGTTGTGGAAACATGCCCTAGAAGGAGGGCATTAAAATGTCGCAAATGAGAATGTTGCGTGCCGACGTTGAGCCGTTCGGCACGCAAACAGTAGTTAAATACGAGTCCCCCGATGGCATGGGGACTCGTGAAACGACCTACAGGTCAGGCGCGAACCGCCTGACCTGTAAGGGGTACATCCAGTCAGGAGACGGAAAGATCTCCTACTGGCTGAACAAGGAGTTGCAACGGCAACTCCTAGAAGCGAGCACGCGGTTGTGCTCGGAAAATTTACAGAATTACTTTCTGAAACTAGTGTTTCAGAAAGACATCTTCCTACCATTGGACGAGTTAATCCAATGGGAAGATCACGGCCACCCGGAATGGTTGGTCGAGGAGCTACCAGACATTGACTGGCAGCTCCTTATCGATTCTGGGTACAAATCAGAATACGGGAAAGCACACAAAGACAAAGAGTGCATTTCCCTAATTTTATTCTGGTGGACCAACGGGGCTTTCTTGCGAGGCGAGCCCGCGCATGTGTATCATCCCACCAAACATGGGATGTACACCGAAGCCCTCGAGAGTTGGAGGGGTGGGTTGCATCCCGTCGGAGAGAGTGACGCCCCCAGAGACGTCTCACTGTCCGTTATACGGGCAATGACCTAATACAACAAAGGAACAGCGACTTCCTTTCCGTTACTGGATAAATCGTCGCAAGGTTAAATGGAGAAGCTTTTGGTTAAAAGCTTCTCCACTTTATTGAGCCGGTCTCCCAGGAGGTTGGCTCTTAGAGTCTTAGATGTATTCATGCAATTTGTTTCTGAAGGATCGGAAATAGGTTGCATGAATACATCAGAAAATTTGGGTACTGCCGCCGGAATCAGTATCGGCAGCCAGTATGAGTCGCTAGTGCGACCATACTTGGTTTGGACACAGGACCTGGGCGAGTCCCAGGAATTCACCCATGATGACAAGGAGTTCATCCTTGCCATCATGGTGGAGCAGATGTGCGACGACCTCGCACATAACCGGGAAGTTCCCGGATTCACCGAACCGCCGCACAGGTATGCGGCGATGCAGAGGAGGGTGGCCAAACGAATGGCCAAGCTCCGTGAGCAACACGGCAACCAATTGCTGCCGTAGTAGCACTTCAAGTCTTATCGGTAAGACTATAAACATACCGCGTAATTCCGAGGGGAAGCTCCCCGGCGCGTGATGATGAGGCACGCGGAAAATACTTCATAGGTTAAATGGAGAAGCTTTTGGTTAAAAGCTTCTCCACTGTTCTCGGGATGTGTATCCCGACTGATGAGTCCGAAAGGACGAAAACAGAAAAATATCATATGTTTCTACTACTATCGATTGGTGGAACGTATTCATTATCATTACAGAAGATAAGCTCGAACATAATGAATACATTCTACCAATCGAAACTTCGGTGGTCTTTTTTCTCAGTTGAGCATTCCTGGAGGAGGGATGTAGTCGCACGATGTGTGATTAGAAAGAGATTGTTGGACGAATAGAGAGGTAGGAATATTATGAAAATCTTTAGTTGTGACGCAGAAGTTGACGGGCTGTATGGCCCGTCATTCGCAATCGCCGCGACCGTCCGGGTGGACGGTGTGGAAACGGCCCGCTTCGAGGGCCGGATCGCCGACTCAGCCGTGTCGGACGGCTGGGTGCGTGCAAACGTTCTCCCCGCTCTGGCGGGGATGCCGGTCTCCCACTCCTCTTCGGAGGAGTTGGAAGAGGCCTTCTGGGCCTTTTGGCAGGCCCAAAAGGTAGGGGCGACTGTGATCGCCCATTGCGGTAGCCCCGTGGAATCGGGGCTGTTCCGCCGCTGCGTCGAGAGAAATCTCGACGAACGGGCCTTCGAGGGCCCTTATCCGTGCCTACATGACCTAGGCACGGCGCTCCTCGCACTGAGCGAGGACGCGTCCTCAGTGGACGCATATAACAAAAAGAACGGCATCGCGGTGCCGTTCGCGGGGGTGGCGCACCACCCCATGTACGATGCGACCGCTGCTGCGGTCGCGTGGGAGCACGCGATGGCGCGGCTCCAGAAGACGTCGGTATAATAGCTGACGTCAATAGGTTGAAAGTCACCCTCTAAAACTTTCCTCGATCGCAGAGTGGAGCGATAATGGTTTCCGAGATTGGTTTCTCGGTGCTTTTCTGGAGATTTCAAGAAAATCTCCACTTTATTGAGCCTATAAATTTAGAGGTTTACAGGCTCATTGAGTTATTATTAGTGTCTAAACACGAGTCCCCGCGGGGCTATGGGTATGATATCGGATTATGTAGCGAGGCGGTGTGAGTGATTGCAAAATCTCTCTCCTCTAAACACCGCTTCTCGACTAAGTCCTATGTCTATATCCGTAGCCTCGTGGGGATTTTTTGTCCTCACTAGCCAATCAATATTTCGAGAGTATAATAGTTCCACGATATGCTTAGCAAACACACACAAAATTCGCAAACTTTAGTATTCATCGATGATTCCGGTGATGCTGGATTCAAATTCGAAAGAGGATCGAGCAAGATTTTTGTTATTGCCGCTGTCATATTCGACGATCCGTTAGAAGCCGAAAAGGTTGCCGTGGCCATAAAAGAGTTTAGGAGAAGTATCGGATTTCCAGATACGATGGAATTCAAGTTTAACAAGTCAAACAAAAAAGTCCGTCTAGGTTTCATGAATACTATCAACGTGTTTGCATTTAAAGTTAGAACACTGGTTATAGACAAGACCATCCTACATAGTGATGAGTTAAAAAATGACAAGAATTCATTTTATAGTTATTCCATAAAGATGTTACTGAAACACAGTGATATGAGTATTCTAGAAGCAAAGATCAAGCTTGATGGTAGTGGAGACAGGGCTTTCCGGAGGAATTTTTCATCATACCTACGAAAATCTCTTAACTCAAATGGAATTAAGGTGATTTCAAATTTGAAGTTTTCAGACTCAAAAGATAACGTGCTCATCCAATTGGCTGATATGATCGCTGGGAGCATACGGAGGAGTTATGAGGGTAACAAACAAGATGGAATTATTTACAAAAAGATCATTCGGAAACATATCGAGGATGAATGGCGATTTAAATAAAGAAAAAGCCCCGAAGGGCGATTTCCCGATACACTACCTATGTTGGTTGTCCCAACCAAGCCACCGTCCGGTGACAGTTCGGATAATGTCTCTGTGTATGCATATGTTAGCACATAAGATACCTCTAGCACAACTTGCACGCATTCACTGTAATATTCACGGCAATAAAGCTTACAGAACCCCCGAAAGGGGGTGGTTCCGTTTTTGGGACAATGTAAAAAACGCTCTTATTCACTATGAAAAAACCGCACTTTCGTACGGTGTTTTGAAATCTCTCACCATTGTTCTTACGGTGACAATACACTCTTTTGAGAAGGTTAGAGTGATCCTTTGGAAGTCTTTCCTACGATCAGGACTTGAACTCCCTCGCTTCACATGGTATGAAGGCTATCCACTGTCCGGCAACCATAGACTTCTGCCGGGTGGAGATGTTCCCTGCCTTGAGCTGAGTCGTCAAATGCCCGCGCTTGGAGCTAGGCACAACTACGGGACGACCCTTCCTCAACTCGTCTACGTAGTCTGAACACACCAGTGTCTTGTCCAGTCGCGCAACAAGGTACTCGACCCCATCGACCTCTTGAATCTCCGCACCATTCACTGGAATTTTCAACATATTTTCTTTTTTGCAAAATTTCACCGAACACTCTATGAACCGACGAGAATCTTTCACTCGTACAGCTCAATTGAGTAGACGAGTTTCTGTAAAAACTCGTCTGGTTAAAATCAACCTGTTACAGCAGGTAAATACCACTATCAACTTCCGTCGCCCGGAAGAGCTTCATGAGCCTGTGCCACATCGGCAGTGATGAGCTCACTCCTGACGTTCCATTCGTCTATGGAATAATGCTCGACCTTGATGGTCTCACCATCCCAAGCATGGCGGTAGACTTCGTCCTTCCTCCTGCCCCAGGAATGAAATGCGATAGACTGATCCACCTCTAGTATTGCGATAACAGCCATCAAGCTATCGCAAGCATCTCCGGCATGACACTTCTTGATGACGTCAGCTGAATTGCTCCCACCGATGAGTGCAACGCCGCCACGAAACCCACCCTTGCACTCTGCGAACAGTAGGCATCGTCTGGTCAGGTCCTCGCCAGGTACAACCATGATGGTTCCCTTCTCCTTGGTCTTGATGACCTGGAAGCGATTCTCCGGCAGAGTCTGCGGTGATACCGTGAATATCGCATGCGACAATGTGAACGGGACTTTTTTCCGCTGAACATCATCAAAGTCTGCGACTGTTTTTTGCGCCAGAACACAGTCCGTTCCCTTGTAGAGAACGACTCCTCCGCCTTCCACAGTAAATGTGGTAACGGGAGATATTCCCTTAACAGGGAGAAACTGTTGGTCGTGCTTGTGCCGACCATAGACTATCTCCGACCGGAAGGCCGGAAACGGTTCAATACTGAATCCCCACTGCCGCGGGGTCATATTTACGTGCTTCATAATTTTAAAGACCAACTCTGTTTCGTCCTTCACTCTCATCCCGAAAAGGATGTAGAGGGACTCATCAGGCGAAGTTCAACTTCGCGACAGAAGGAAAGATTTGCATCTTTCCAGTAGTTTCCGCTCACCAGGCGCCGAGGAGCTTCCCCTCGGAATTACGCACCCACTACCGTAGGGCGATCACGTCTACCACTGCACTCCGTGGTCGAGAATGATTACTAGGAACCATCAGCCTTGTCTACCCTGCACCGCTCACGACACCAACACCACCGTCGTAGAGAAGAGCAGCCCAGCACTCACTGGCACGATCACCGTCGATGCCTGAAGGATTTTGAATCCCTTTTCGGCCTCGACTTTGACCATGGCGTCCAGATGGGTCTGGTGTTTCCCTTCCTGACCATCACCGCACCGTGTATTGACTACCACGATTTTCTGCTGATGGTTGACATTTACTGGCTGCCGGTTGCAGCTCGCCGTCTTGTTGTACGGCACCACATTGGTTTTTAACATTGGCATAATTTGATTTTAAAGACCAACTCTGTTTCGTCCTTCACTCTCACCCCGAATAGGATGTAGAGGGACTCATCAGTCGGAACGATATTCCGAGACAGAACCGAGAGATATATCTCGGTGAGGCTCTGCTTCCTCTAGGCTCTCCGTCTTTTCTGAGAAAGACGGGGACAAAACTCTTTACCTTGATTTACACCACCGGCTTGTCCCTCCATAGCTCATTAGAGCGAAGGAGGAATTTTGTGGCAACCTTGGTTAGAGGTGTTACTAAGCCGATCACTCGGCCGAAGGCTTAACCAGGCACTTATCTTCACGGCGGCGGGCCTTCTTGGATACTACCTTTACCTGCTCGGTCGGCATCCAATGACACATCCCGGAGTGTCCCCGCTTCCCACCAGAACCGCCTTTCACCTTCACACCACCTAGGTTCATACCCATAATTTTTTTCTCCCATTTAACGAACTCTATGAACCGACGAGAATCTTTCACTCATACGGCTCAATGAAGTGGAGGAATCTCTGTAAAGACTCGTCCGGTTAAATCAACCTGTTACAGCAGGTAAATCACTACAGTTCGATGTAGTGACCTTCCGGGAGACCGGAGAGCCACTTACAGAACCGCCCGTTTTCCTCGCTCTGGCCACGATGGCCATGCGAGAACGACACACCGTCCCATGTGGACAAGTCCACACTGGGGTGAAAGAGGAGCGTCCTCTCCTCATCACCCTCACCGAGCTCACTATGCGACCCGTAGTAGCTGGAATAGTATTCAAACTTCTTCCAGCCGTCGGCAACCTTCGCCCCGACGAGTGTCTCCATGGCGACCGCGGCCGCCTCTTCCAATTTGCAGATTTGACTCTGCAGATTGGCGATCTGTGCCCTGTACGCCTCTACCGCTTTTATAGAGTTTGCGGCTACCTCTTTGTTGTTTGTATTCATGTAGTCTGCGACCAAGGATATAGACGCAAGCTACATGAATACAATATGTGAAGAACTACTCTGTTTCGTCTTTTCAGACTCATCAGTCGGAACGATATTCCGAGACAGTTGCTCGTATCTAGGAATACGAGCGTGTTTAGTGGGATTTCCTAGAACCCTTCTGCTTTTCTTTCTCGCCATCTGCAGAAATGATGGCGAGTCCGATCAGTGCGAGACCGACTAGGAGAAGCCTCTCAGCAGGCTTGAACCCACTGAGTACTTCCTTCGTCGCCTCAGCTGCTTTTTCAGCAGCTGCTGCACTGATGGAGTCTACGACTTTCTTCATAGTAAGCTGTCGACAAATGATATCGCCAAGTTACTATGAAGAATATTGTATGTAACCAATATATTAAAGTCCTGAATTTTGCTTTTCGTCCTTTCAGACTCATCAGTCGGAATACACATTCCGAGAAGCAACGCATTGACTCAATGCGTGGAGGAAAGTTTTTTCAGGTCTTTCAACCTGTCCACAAACTAGTAGTTGTGGAGTTTCCGAAATCCAGCAAAGGAGAATACCGTCTCCTTCTTTACCGTGCCGTCCGGCTGGTGGACCTCCTTCGAAGTCCGTGGAGTCACCGACTCCACCAGCTCCGCACCACAACTCCGCGCATGGGCGTTTACGACCATCGCCAACTGCTGCTGGCCCATGACCTGTACCGTATCCCCGGGGCAGATGCCGCCGACCGCCGCAACAATATCTGCAGCCCGACTTACGAACCACGCGTAATCGAGATACAGGTCATCTGGCACCAACAGCAACTTCTTGTCCGAGAGTTCAACCACCTGGCCGGACTCACTAGCCCTTGTAACCTGTTCAGCAGTGGGAGTATGCTGCATAATAAAAACGAATTTCTTCATAACTTTTCTTTCCGAACTGGTAGTTTGATGGGCCACCTATATAATGCCCCTAAATTGTCAAACGATAGCGGCGAGTAAATACTCATCCCATATCCACCGTTTCTGTGCATATTTATAGCACGATGACAGAATTTGTCAACCCTCATTGACCTAAATGCGTGCAATATTCCTTATATTGTGATACAGTACTGAAATATGAGCATTATCATTAGCTAATCTGTTACACACTCATGACAAACTATGATGAAAAAACACTTGTCGACATAGGACTGACTAGAGAGCAGTCAAAGATATATTTATTTCTGCTTGAAAATGGACTATGCAATGCCAGAGTTATTTCGACAAAAACGAACCTGGGCCGGGCACTTTGCTACAAAGTTCTAGCTCAACTGGTCGAAAAGGGTATCATTACCAAGCGAGATGATGTTGGAAAGATATCTATGTTCTTCCCTGTTCACCCAAACAGGATCAAGATCATCCTAGAAGAAGAAAAGCAAACAAGTGATCAAGCAAACATTGTATTTAACGATTCATTTGGCTTACTATCTTCCAAATTTAACCTGCTTTCTGGTAAACCGAACATTCAATTCCTGGAAGGGTCAGATGGACTAAAGGAAATGTATAATGACATATTAGCCGAAGGTAAAGATATAAAACTGATAAGATCTTTACTTGATCACAAAGATATCGATACCGCATCGATATTACGCGCCCACATCGAAAAACAAGCGAAAATTGGCATCAAAGTAAAACTCATCGGCCCAAAGAGAGAGGATGTTCCTATGGACGTATTGATAAAGAAAGACAAGGCCCGCAACGTCACACGCAAAACTATACCAGATGGTTTCTATATCCCAGCACAAATCATCATTTACGGAGACAAAGTGTCGATAACAGACTTCAAAAGTGGACTTATCATCACCATCATAGAAAACGCATCCGTACGCGAAACGTTCGAAAAGATGTTTGATTTCATGTTTGATTCGATAAAAGATACGTATTAGATACGTGAAATATAATTATTTCCCCTCTTTTGCCACTCACCTACTTTCGTGTCGTAATAGCCATCCACATTTATACCCCATTGCCTATTATATGGCTTACTATATAATAGAGCACATGGTAATGACTCGCTCCGCTGTGAGAGCGGCGGGCCGAGACCAACAATTAGTCGAATTATTAATTAATAACAAAAAAACAATGAACAAAGCAGCAATAGTAGAAGCAGTTCATGGAGTTCTCGCAGGAACGAAAGTTCAGGCAGAGCAGGCAGTCGATACAGTAGTAAATAGCATCATCGACTCTCTAAAGAAGGGTGAGGAAGTTTCTATCGCAGGTCTCGGTATCTTTTCAGTAAAGCAGCGTGCAGCTCGTGAAGCTCGCAATCCTCGTACAGGTGAGGCCATAAAGGTCCCTGCTATGAAGGTTCCAAAGTTCCGCGCCGCAAAGGCACTCAAGGACGCAGTAAAATAAGGATACTTCGCTCCTCGGGGCTATTTACACAATCCAGCTTCGCCATATGGCTTTGCTGATTGCTATCGACCATACTGCCGTGGTAGGCAGAACGAGAGACCACCGTAATGGTGGTTTTTTGTTTGTATATCTACGCCTTTACTCGACAACACCTTATATGTTAGTTTGTTCATCAGATTATGAAGCAAACAAAAAAATACAGAGATAGGGTGAAAATGGGGGTCAATGACCCATCGTTGAATGATCTCATCAAACTACTATGTATTACAGCCCATGATGAGGGAATGATGCCCATGGCACACAGCGCGTGGCGGAAGATCTTGAGCTTAGTAAAGCGACGCAAAAATATGTGGCACATAACACCTAAGTGTGTGCGTAAATTGAGATTACCACGATCTGGTGTTGAGCCAATCGAGATGAGTGATGCGTTCTTCGAGTTTCGAAAACACTCTCTCATCGAACACCTGTTCCCTTCAGGGCGCGACTATGTCGATGAGTGCACCATCCGGATATGGCGAATGGAACTCTGCCAACAAATCATGAGGTGGCACCCGTTTCTTAAAAAGACGAGGTCCACGATGAGGAGGGTGTGGTTAAAATCGAGTCAATAGTTCATGGGCTTACGAAAGCTGAGACGCAAACCGGTCATCAGGATCGGCTTTTTTGTATTCAAATTTTAAATACGATTTAGATAGTGCGGGATGGGAGAATCGAACTCCCAACCACAGTTTGGAAAACTGTTATTATACCATTTAACTAATCCCGCATGTTTTGTTTGAGAGCAAAGTCAATGCTAGCAATAATTTTGCGTTGTAACAAGACTGGCCACGAAGTCTTTTGTAATTTCAAAATATCCTCGAATTAGTAAGGGACCAAATCTATTTGTGATGCTGATTTTCGACATTCTCCACGATCTCCTTGATCTCATCAACTTCCGCTTTCATGTCACTGATCGACGCCTTTATTTCTTTCAGTTCTTTCTGTTCTTGCTTGATCTGCACCTCTTCCTCCTGGATCTGTTTTTCCTCTTCCTTGATCTCCCTCTCAGTCCTCTCTGTCGCCTTCTTCTCTCCCTTGAGTCCGCTCATGAGTATCGTATCACCGATGAAATATGAAACGAACAATCCTGTAGCGAGCAATATGACAAGAACGATCAACATGTTTATCGGTTCGTAGAACAGCCATCCTAAAATACCTCCTTGTGCCTGTAATATATCCGCCGTATGCCAAACACCTCTCCAGAACAAGACGATGGCAATACCACCGATAAAAGTGTACAGAATCGGAAAGCGACTCAACTGTCCGCGAACTCTATCCTCAAACTTATCGAAGAAATTTATTATTTTTTTATAGCTTTCCATTTTGATTTTCTTGCCCTCCGAAGCCTTCTTGCCCTCCATAGCCTCGGCGACGGAGGGGGCGTAGGAGAGTGTGGAGGAAGTTCAATTTTACATTATCTACCTTGTCGGGGCGCCGGGATTCGAACCCGGAGTCACCTCTTCCCAAAAGAGGCATGTTAGCCGTTACACCACGCCCCGAATGTTGTCATGTTAGCACACTATAGCGATTCTACAAATTATTTCCGTTTGAATATTCTTCATTGAGCCCGACAAACCGACATGCTATCTAATCAGAGAACCAAATCCTTGATCCATTTCACTCGCGCGCCCCTAGTCTCCATGTTCAAATACACACACAATACATGAAAATGAAACTCCGCATCGAGTCCCCTGTTCGTCTCTTCTAGGAATGTCTCGACCATCCTACGGATCTGTCTAACTTTGAATCCGTGAACATTATCCTCAGCTTTATGAGATACAGAGTCATGCACAGGGTTAAAAGTCACACTCTTTACTTCAAAGAAATGGACTACTTTGTCTTTTATAGCAATAATATCTATTTCACCCCATTTCTTCATATAATTCCTCACAGCGATCTTGAATCCCCTTTTCTCAAGGAATATGCAAGCGACATTTTCCCCGATATTTCCTTTTGATCTTGTACTCATGACTTTGAAGGTCTATTAATTTGTAATTGCTCAATGCTCTGCAATAAAGCCATACTATCCAATATCCCTTTCCTTCGCTAGCTTGCAGGCGGTGCATAAAAATACCTAAAAGACGATAATAAGCCATACTATTCGTCTCTTATACACACTATCCACAGACTTATCCACAGTTCTGTCCCTTACTCCACGAATTTAAGCCATTTATTTAGGACATCTATTCCTCACGAATCATTGTGCCTGCACTTCGAAGCAAATCAGCGATTAGCTGATTTGCGAAGTAGTGCGGGTAGGGAGAATCGCCCGCGACTCTCACTCGCTACCCGCTCGTTCGGTCTGGGCACCGCCTCGCGGCTCGGCTTACTAGCCTCGCACGCTCCGGCGTTCGCTTCTCCCTCCCTCGTCTCAATGATGTTCCATTCGCAGGCATAACATGCCTGCTCACGAATCATTGTGCGGGTAGGGAGAATCGAACTCCCAACTCGTCCTTGGCAAGGACGCGTCCTACCATTAAACTATACCCGCATGAATTTTCAACTCTCGAACTCGATTTTCACACACTACACTACGAACCGTGTCTAAATTTGTGAAACATCGTTCAAATACCTCTCATTCAGCAGATCATCCTTCAAAAGTTCCACCCATTTCAAAAATTTATTTTTCAAGTATGCACTATTTACAACCATATTGCAAACTCCGTGATTATTCCCCATCTTTATGACCCTTTGTCTCTTTGAATCAGTTGAAATCGTTGTGTTTCCACTGGGAAAACCATCAAATCCGCCAGAAATCATAGTTTTTCCAAGGTCATCCACACTCATACTGCACTTTTCTGCCCAAAATGACTCTGCCAAAAATGTTAAATTCCCTCTCGGGAGGTTGATCCACACCTTAGGCTTCTCAATGCCACAGATCTTCTCTAGGAACGATTTGAATAGTCTGATCTTGTCAGGATCAGTACTCGAGTAACTTACCCTATTTGGGGACTTTATATCACCATGCATCCAGTACGCCATAACTCCAGCGAGAAATAGTGGATGATATTTCAAATCCTCGAAATCTAGCAATGCATCTTGCCTCGCCTGTTTGCGTAGATTATCTAGACGACCCTTTCGAACCGTGTTCAAAACAGCGAACCTGATCGCCCCACTATTCCTTGCCCTAGTAGCACTTTCTATTGCGATATCATTTGACCACTTCTGGTCATGGAACCACTTCGACAAAGTACTCCTAGGTACACTCATACGAGCAATGATGTCTGAGTAAGACATCCCAGACTTCCTAAGGACTGTAGCTTGTTCTCTATCTTTTCGCATGCCTTGTATTATATACTAGCAGTTGTTCACTTTCAAGAGGGAATAATTGGGCCATATTATGAAACCTAGTGATTCGATGTTTCACGTGAAAGAAATGGGTGCCCGACATTAGACAAGTCCCCTAATAAGGAAAAAACCACTTATCAGGGCTTACCTTAGCCGTAAAATTGACAAATTTTAAGAATTATCAATATGTGGCTTAACATAGCCATGAATCATTCAAAATCTGCTTATTACGGGACAAGTCTATTGTTTCCTTATGAGCAAAGCGAATTAGGAAACAAGAAGTGGCCTTTGGTGCCCCCGGAGGGATTCGGTCACAGGTCTCGCATTGCTATGCTCGCCTGCGACCCCGCCTCCTTACGGGATTCTTTCCCTACGGGAACGGTACAGTCTTCGCATTTCCAGCCACCCAAATGGCTGGAAATATGCTCAGACTTTTCGAATCCATAGACGCGAGCCAAGCAGTTGGCTCGCTAGCGGACCTATTGATTTGTGCCCCCGGAGGGATTCGAACCCCCAACGACTGTTCCGAAGACAGTAATGATATCCATTTCACCACGAGGGCATATATGCGCGACAAATGCAGAACGAGTAAATCATAGCGCACATTGGAAAAAATCCCAAATTATTGTAGAATAATGCTATGAAAGCCGTAAAAAGCAGTACAATTCCATCCGAAGTCATCACTGTCGTGGAAACCCTTGAAAAGGGCGGTTTTCAGGCTTATCTCGTCGGAGGATGCGTTCGTGATCTATTCTTAGGTAGAGCGCCAAAAGACTGGGATGTTACGACCAACGCAAAACCAGAGCAGATCCAGGCATTATTCGTAAAAACTGTATACGAGAACACTTTTGGAACGGTTTGCGTGATAAATGAGGAAACTGAAGAAAAAACACTGAAAAACATCGAAGTCACACCATATCGTATGGAAAAAGGGTATTCAGACCGCAGACATCCAGATGTAGTGAACTTTAGCGACAAAATAGAGGACGATCTCATGAGACGCGACTTTACAGTAAATGCGATCGCGGTGTCTCTTTCCAATGGGGCTATAAAGGACATAATCGACTTATACGGAGGATTTGCAGACATAAAGGACAAATCTATCAGAACAGTAGGTGCGCCTCGTGACCGCTTCAACGAGGACGCCCTACGCATGATGCGTGCCATCCGACTCGCTGTAGAATTAGATTTCACGTGTAACAGAGATACCATGAAGGCTATACAGAGCCAGAACTCGTTCATAAAAGGTGTCTCGGTAGAGCGAGTTCGTGATGAATTCACCAAGATCATCACGTCCGACAGTCCTATGAATGGACTCTTGATGTTACATGACGCTGGCCTATTACAATACATCGTTCCAGAACTCGAGAGGGGAATTGGGGTCGAACAGCCACAAGCTCACACATATGACGTCTGGAACCACCTCATCCGTAGTGTCCAGCATGCCGCAGACCGTAAATGGGACCTAGAAATCCGTTTGGCGGCTCTATTTCATGATATTGCAAAGCCACAGACAAAGGGTTTTTCACGTGAAACACAGCAACCGACGTTTTACGGCCACGAAGTAGTTGGTTCACGTGAAACACGTAAAATCCTCGAAAGAATGAAGTTTTCACGTGTAACCATCGAAAAAGTGACTAAACTCGTGCGTTGGCATATGTTTTTCGCTGATACAGCAATGATTAGTCTTTCCGCGGTCCGTCGTATGGTGGTCAATGTTGGCCGTGAAAACATCTGGGACCTGATGAATCTGAGGGCTTGTGACCGCATAGGCACTGGTAGACCCAAGGAAAACCCATTCAGACTACGCAAATACAAGGCGATGATAGATCAAGCTCTCATGGATCCAGTATCTGTGACTATGTTGAAGATTGATGGGAAGGGAATCATGCAGGTTCTCAACATAACCCCTGGACCAAAGATCGGGATGATCTTGAGTGCACTACTAGAAGAGGTTTTGGACGATCCGAAATTGAATACAGAAGAATACCTAACCAAGCGCACAAAAGAAATGAATTCTCTTTCCGAAACCGATTTGCGAGCATTGTCCGAGAAGGGAAAAGAAAGAAAAGAGTTAGAAGAAGAAAAACTCATCTCCGAAATACATAGTAAACACAATGTAAATTAGCATTGCGTCCTTTGGCTTGTCATTCCCGCCTACGCGGGAATCCATGTATGTGTATTACATTGTGTCCTTTATAAAAAAAGTTATCCACAGGCATGTCCTTTACAGACATTTATAAAGGACATATACTTATCCCAGATTCAATTTGTTATCCGAGGTGATTGTGAGAATAATGTCTCTGAAAATTTTTTCGGAAATATTGTTCTCACAATCGAAACAAGTTAAATGTTCTTTACACAACTTATGGGTAGGCTTCACACTAGTACGGGTTAGTTAGAAGCCGTGAAGAACATTTTTTCTCATCGCTCTGTTGCTGAGGATATGTCACTGCATTTTCTTTCACAAATTTCAAGGCGTCCTTCCGGACAGCCAATCTATAGAAGAATACTGCACACTGACACCTTATAAAAGGAACAGTCCCAGATGACATTGATTCCGCCATTTTGGAATCAAAAACGAGGCGGTCTGCCTCATTGCTCTTTCGTTCTTCGCAGCTTCACAAGTAGGCCGCGTATTGCACCATTTCTCGGTCCATTCGCGGCCTTTTCGATACAATAAATCATTACGTAACGTTTGACAATATAGTGTCGTTATGTTAGCGTACGAGACAGATTCAGCCAACTGACCAAAAATCGTTCTACGTTTTATGCCAAAAATTAAATACCCAACATCCTTCTTGAAAGATAGAAGAGTGGAGCTCGGCCTTACCCAAGCAGATATTGCATTTGCTATAGGTGTTACTAGGCTTGCACTTCAAAAAGCCGAACAACGCGGAGAATTGCCAGAGGTTCATTTCAAGAAGCTGGCACTCATACTACAGGTTTCCACATCGAATCTTTACATGGAAAAGACAGCCCCAATGATACGTGCAATGTTTCAGATACCAAAGGACAGTTTCCGCAAGTTTATAGAAGCAAGCTTGGGAACAGATCGCGCACTTGGTCACAAACCAATGGAGCTCAAGAAGTAGTGACATCGACCCATCAATGCAGAGCTCAATAGCTCTAGCTTTGGTGGGTTTTATTCTATGCACCTGGAAATAAATTAAACTATCAATTCTACGACCACCTCCACCGGGCAATGATCTGAACCTAGTACTTCAGGGTAAATAGCTGCCGACTTCACTCTGTCTTTCAATGCAGCAGAGACGAGTATGTAATCTATCCTCCAGCCAATATTCCTAGCACGAGCATTAGCGAAATGAGACCACCAGGAATAGTGACCGTTGCCTTTGTTGAACATCCTGAATGTATCTACAAAGCCAGCTTTTACAAAATTATCAAACCCTTCGCGCTCTTCGGCCGTAAATCCTTTCAAACCTTCATTTTCCTTCGGTCGAGCGAGGTCATCCAGAGTATGGGCAACATTCAAGTCACCACAGAAGATAACAGGTTTCTTCTCCTCCAACTGCTGGCAATATGCCAGAAACGCCGGGTCCCACTGGTTGTGTCGAAGGGGAATACGGCTAAGATCATCCTTGGCATTCGGAGTATAGACAGTGACTACATAGAAATCAGCGAACTCTGCAGCGATGACACGACCTTCTGTTCTAGGATCACCATATTCATCGGCGACTAGGTCATATTTCTCACAGATATCATCTGGAAGGCCATTCATCACATCGATTGGCTTCGTCTTCGTAAATATGGCTGTACCTGAATAACCCTTCTTTACAGCCGAATTCCAATACTCTGAGTATTCGGGTAGGTCTATGACTACCTGACCCTTTTCCGCTTTGGTTTCTTGGAGACATAGAATATCCGGCTGATATTTTTCGATAAATGGCGCAAATAAACCTTTCTTTATAACGGCACGGATACCATTTACATTCCAAGAAATGATTTTCATATACCAATCATAGCAGAATATTGAACTTCGGCTAGATAGCAAGGTGGAACCTTACTAATGATACTTTACTTCTTGTTATGGAACTGCTTGTGAACTCTCTTGAGTTCGCTGTCAGTCACGTGCGTATATATCTGCGTCGTCCCGATATTCGCATGACCGAGGAGCATTTGCACAGAACGGAGGTCAGCACCATTTCGCAATAGATCTGTCGCGAACATGTGACGCATGACATGAGGAGTGACTTTTTTCGAGATTCCAGCCTTCACTGCATACTTTTTTACTATCCTTTCGATAGATCGACGAGTCAGCCCTGCTCCACCTTTCACACCACGCATCTCATTTCCTGGAATACGCACGAACATCGCATCGTCCACATCAGTACGCTTCGCCAAATACTTCTTCAGGGCATCTTTCGCATCATCAGACATGAACACCACACGGGTTTTATCTCCTTTACCTCGCACGGTGAATTCGTCCGATGAAAGATCGAGGTCAGATGAGAGGGAAGTGAGCTCAGATACGCGTAAACCTGTTGAAAATAGTAGTTGGAGAATGGCCCTATCTCGGAGTACCTGTAGTTCGTTGCCTTCTGGAGCTTTGAGGAGTCTCTCCAATTCTCCAGTTGTGATGAGATCGAGTGATCTATCACCAACCTTTGCCAACTCGATCTGCTCGGGAGCTAACGACTTCACACCTTTCTTTGCGAGAAACTTTAGAAATGCCCGTAGAGCGATCAAATAATAGTTCTGAGTCTTCTTCTTCAATGTGTCACCCGTTGAACGGATATTGCCCGTTGACTGCCTATTTAGCCACAATCTGAATTCACGGACCATCTCTGGAGTGACATCGCCAGCCTTCTTTACCTTTGTATGGTCGATAAACCTTCTTAAATATCGATCGTAATTCTCCACAGTCTTTACACTACGACCTCTTTCTATCTCGATGTATTCGAGAAACTGCTGTTTCATTTCGGAAATATTGTGCGACATGAGGATATTGTAGCATTGCATACAAATTTGCGCTCACCAAACATTCATGCTAATATCATTTTCATGTTAACACCGAGACAAAAGATCAAAATCATCAAGGAATCAGGCGTCCACGAGAAGGATACTGGTTCTCCGGAAGTTCAAGTAGCTTTATTGACCAAGAGAATCAACGAATTGACTGGCCACCTGAAGAAACACCGCAAAGATAACCACTCCAGACGCGGTCTTCTAGGCATGGTTGCTGACCGTCAGACACATCTAGCTTACCTCAAAAAGAACTACCCTCGACGCTATTCTTCCATCATCAAACAGTTGGATTTGAAGAAATAGGACAAGATCGCTTCGCTTTCATAATTCCTCACTTCTCGCTATACTATATCCGTGGACCAAACCACGATACAAATTATCATCGCGAGTTTCCTAGGCTATTTTGTTGTGTTGTATTTTTCACAGCATGACGAGGAAAATAGCTTTGGTAGGTCGATCTTTATTTCTATAATAATGAGCGGCCTCACTTTACTTACAGTTTTTGGAACTATAGGTTACGCAGTCGCCATCATCGGAGCATATCTCGTACTCACACTCATTCAAAAATACTCGGTGACGACATCAATGCTAGTTATATTCGTGGGCGGATTCCTTTCCTATATTATCGAGCTCGGAATACAACGATATTTTATATAAATCTATTCAACTAACTAATCAATTAATAAAATCGATAAATTAATTTGGCATATTTTCCATTTTGATTTTTCTCCGCCAGCTGGCGGATATCATTAACTATCATGTCTATCATCAAACACAAAGAACAACGCGTCGGAATATTTATAGACGCACAAAATCTATATCACAGTGCCAAGAATCTCTATCATTCAAAGGTTAACTTTGGTCAGATAGTGAAAGATGCCATGGACGGGCGCAAACTCGTTCGTGCCGTCGCATATGTCATCGCCACAGAATCAGGTGAAGAAAATGCCTTTTTCGACGCACTTACCAAAATGGGTATCGAAACAAAGGTCAAAGACCTCCAAATCTTCAGTTCCGGTGCAAAGAAAGCTGACTGGGATGTTGGTCTCGCCATAGATGCAGTCAAACTATCACCGAAGCTAGATGCGGTCATACTCATAACAGGTGACGGGGACTTCGTACCACTCGTAGAATATCTACAGATGAATCAGGGATGCCAAGTTGAAGTAGTCTCATTCGGCAAATCTACATCAGCAAAACTCATCGAGGCTACAGATCATTTCATGGACCTAGACGAGAGTCCAAATAAATACTTGCTACGAGGTGGCGGAGGGAAGAAATAAGAAATTTTTTGTATTTTTGCACTAGGAAACAAAATATTTGACGACGGAAGTTCCCAAGAATTTTTTGGGTAGTATAATTGAGGGATGGAAATTCAAAAGATTGCATTATTCCAAGGCTTAGGGATACGTAAAATCATTCATAACAATGAGTGGTGGTTATCTCTTGTTGATATTTGCGGAATTCTTACAAACAGTAACGACCCAGGAGCCTATTGGAGGAAACTTAAACAGAGACTCATTGAAGAAGGAAGTGAGGTCGTGACAATTTGTCACGGACTGAAATTGGAAGCTACCGATGGTAAAAAATATGAAACGGATTGTGCTAATGCAGAAGGTGTATTTCGAATTATCCAGTCTATCCCATCGCCAAAATTGGAACCATTAAAACGTTGGCTCGCGAGAGTTGGATACGAGCGCATCCAAGAGATCGAAGATCCCGAACTTGCTACCAAGAGGACTCGTGCCATGTATAAATCCAAAGGTTACAGCGACTCATGGATCGAAAAACGCATGCGTGGCATCGTTATACGCGAGGAACTTACCGATGAATGGAAGAATAGGGGAGCAAAGGAACAGAGAGACTACGAAATCCTGACTGCCGAAATATCCAAGGCTACATTCGGTGTCACTCCTAGTGAGTACAAAGAACTGAAAGGTCTAGAAAGAGAAAACCTACGTGATCACATGGATGATTTCGAACTCATATTTAACATGCTCGGTGAACGCGCAACAACAGAGATACACCGAAACGAAGATTCGAAAGGTATACCAAAATTACAGAGTGACGCACGAGCTGGTGGTGACATTGCTGGTGGAGCACGCAGAAAGCTAGAAGAAAAGTTAGGACGATCAGTGGTTTCTAAGAAGAATTTTTTGAATAATGTGGAGAACAAAAAGTTAAAAAGTAGTAAGTGAGCATTATTAATCTAAATATAATTCAATGTACACAAATACAAAAGAAGTGGACAATGTTTTTGAGTTAGTAGAATTGATCTTCAAGGCCAACCAGGAGGGTAAGGTCGACAAGGAAGAAGCTCTCCTCATGATACATGCTCTGTTTTCAGAGAACATTGACGAATTCAGTCTGAATTGCATCAGATATATCTGCCTGCATAGGGATATGGATGAATTTCGCAAAGTTTGGAGCGCGGAACCTGTGCAAGTTTCACCGAGAAGTCATCATTATTCTTAATACTCTCCCGGTATGCTTCGACACTTTTCTGGGAAATGAACGGACCGTATTATCCGAAACTACCAAGGCTTCCTTTTTAAAATTGCAATTGCACTGACTACTATTCTATACATGTTTTGTCCTTTCCATAATTGGTTAAATTTTGTTACTATTAGCATAATATCATGTATCATAAGCAACTCGTAAATCATGTGACAACGAGACAATGTGCAGGTATGCCAATAGATGCAATCCGCAACGAACTAATTATGGATGGATGGACTGAAGACGACATTAAAGAAGCCTTTTACTACAGTTCATTTCCTGGGAAACTTGGTCACTTTTCCTTCTGGAGAACTCTGCATTCAGAAGTTCCAGCGGCCGTAACAATCATACTTATCATATTAACAGTTATGGGCATTGGAGGATTTTCCTACGCTTATGGAAATAAAACTCTCAACTATACAGTAAATCTTCCTGAAACTCCGCCATTGCAACAAGTTCAATTTACATACGGTGCGCAACCAGCTTTATCTAATCCTGACTTTTTCGGCAAGGTCAAACAGCAATTTATCGATAGTAAGGCTGATTTTCTTGAAGCTGATCTATCTGCAATGAAAATTCAAGCGTACAAAGAGGGTACTTTGGTTTTGGAAGTACCAATCGTTACAAAAGGACGGCCCGGTTCATGGTGGGAAACTCCTGCAGGATTATACAAAATCAGTAGTAAAGAAAAATCTCACTTTTCTGGAATGGGACATGTTTGGATGCCATGGAGTATGAATTTCCAAGGAAATTTCTATATTCACGGCCGAACGTATTACCCGGATGGCACCCTCACATCAAAAGCCTACACGGGCGGATGCATACGTTTAGATACCAACGACGCGGAAAAGGTTTACGATGCCATTGACGTTGGGACTCCCGTACTCGTCTTCGAACAAAGTTTTTCACCTGATAATTTCTCGTACGTAGACAGTGTTCTGTCACTTTCTGCACCTATATATCTTTCTGCTGACCTACAGAACAATCACGTTTTCACAAGCAAGAATTCCACAGAATCTGTACCTATCGCATCTATCACAAAATTAGTTACCGCATTGGTAGCAACAGAATACATAAACATAGACAATACTGCGACTGTACCCAAAGCGGCTATAATCTATACGTCCAAAGCTCGGTTGAAACCGGGACAGCAATACACTATCTACCAGCTTCTTTTCCCTCTGCTGATGGAATCCTCAAATGAGGCAGCAGAAACTATAGCCCGATATTATGGACGAGACGATTTCATTCGACACATGAATGATAAGGCTGCCTCCATAGGCATGACGCATAGCCATTTCACTGATCCGTCTGGCGCTTCGGAAGACAACATTTCAACAGCCGAGGATTTGTTCATGCTTGCTAAATATATCTACAATAATCGCAGTTTTATATTCAATATTACTTCAGGCAAGCTCAAAGATAACGCCTATGGCGCCAGTGGATTCTCTGATCTTGGTAATTTCAACGACTTCATCGAGAATGAGTATTTCTTCGGTGGCAAGAATGGAAAAACTACAGCAGCTGCCGAGTCCAATCTATCTGTATTCGAGTTTCCAGTCGGAAACACGAAGAGACCGATCGTCACTATCATCCTCAAATCACCAGACGAGAAAACTGATGCAGGAGCTCTCATTGACTATACATTGAATCATTTTAAATAGCCCTAACAGAAAACTAGAGTGGCATCAATTCGTATCAGGATACAGTGCGTGGTTCGTAAAGCATCCCCCAACCACATTGGGGGCAATGGCAATTTCCATTCATTTCTGCTACATTTGAACCACTAGTCCGCCTCCGCACAAAGCTACGGCGTGACGAGAAAGCACATTTATTAATAGATTAACTCGCCTCCAGATAGACAGGTTTGACCGCTTACTTAGAGCGGACCCAAGTCTGAAATCTGTAGGCGAACTAGCAAGGTGGAACCTTGCTAAAAACTTATGAACAAAAAACAATATTCGATCGAGATAGGCGGGAAGACACTTTCTGCTGAGTTCAACGACCTCGCTGACCAGACCAATGGTTCCGTCATCGTTCGTTATGGAGAAACTGCATTATTAGCAACAGCATGTATGGGAGGACTCAAAGACGGAGACTTTTTCCCGCTAACAGTAGACTTCGAAGAGAGGTTTTATGCAACTGGTAAAATATTGGGGTCGAGATTCATGCGTCGAGAGGGTAGACCATCAACTGATGCTATCCTTTCTGGTCGAATAGTAGATCGTACGATACGCCCATTATTCAATCAACGCATGCGAAATGAAGTTCAGGTTATAGTTACGACACTCGCCATAGGTCAAGATGACCCAGATGTAGTCGCAGTTATCGCCTCATCACTAGCGCTCGGAGTATCAGATATACCATGGAATGGACCTGCATCTGCAGTTCGTATAGCAAAAAATAGCGAATGGCTCATCAACCCTGACTACAAAGTTCGCGAGGACCTAGGTGTTAGTTTAGAGATGGTCGCTTGTGGTAAAGACGGCATGATCAACATGATCGAAGTAGCTAGTAAAGAAGTTTCTGAGAGCACATTGAATGAGGCTCTTAAATTGTCCTCCACCGAAATAGAAAAGATACAAGCCTGGCAATCAAAGATCGTCGCAGAGATAGGTAAACCAAAGGCAGAAGTCGCGATCAAGGAACCAACTCCTGGTACGAAAGAGCTATTCGACAAGGAGATCTCTCCTAAAATGGAGAAATTCATATTTAGCAAAGTCCCAGGACACGCAAAAATATCCGAGATAAATGGTGAATGGGCAACATTGTTCAAGGAAAAGATGCCCGAAGGCGATACGATGATGGCCCAAGAAGTGTTCGAAGAAGCAGTAAATGACCTCCTCCATGATGGTGCTATAGATGGTAACAAGCGCGCAGACGGCCGTGGAATGGACGATGTGCGACCACTATTTGCCCAAGCTGGCGGAATCTCATCTATATTGCATGGTTCAGGAATATTTTACAGAGGTGGAACACACATCATGTCAACACTCACACTAGGTTCTCCTGGAGACGCACAAGTAGTAGAAGGATTGAGCCTTACAGAAAACAAAAGGTTCATGCATCACTACAACTTCCCACCATTCTCGACTGGCGAGACAGGGAGAGTCGGAGGGACGAATCGTCGCATGATAGGCCACGGCGCACTCGCAGAAAAAGCGCTCGTCCCAGTAATCCCAGAAAAAGACAAATTCCCATATACGATAAGACTCGTTTCTGAAGCATTTGCTTCGAATGGCTCAACTTCTATGGGCTCAGTTTGCGGCTCAACACTCGCACTCATGGACGGGGGAGTTCCGATAAAGGCACCAGTTGCTGGTATCGCATCTGGCCTCATGATGAGAAAAGCAAAAAAAAGCACTGTAGGTAAACCAGAGGGTAAGATTTCCGAATCCTCCCCTCGTGACCCAATGAGTAGCAGTGAACTCGAATACAAAGTATTAACTGACATCCAAGGACCAGAAGATCATCATGGTGATATGGATTTCAAAGTTGCGGGTACACGAAATGGTATCACGGCCGTACAGATGGATGTGAAGGTTGGCGGTATCCCACTAAAGATCCTCAGCGAAGCCTTCGAAAAAGCCAAAGCCGCTCGTTTCAAGATATTGGATGTTATAGAAAATGAGATCGCTGCACCTCGTGCAAAAATATCTGTAAATGCGCCAGAGATACTAGTTATAAGGATCAAGCCTGAACAAATCGGTCTAGTCATCGGTTCTGGAGGAAAGACGATCAATGAGATCCGTGATGTCACGGGTGTAGAAGACATCACCATAGAAGATGATGGCGCCATATTCATCACAGGTAAGAATGAGACTGCACAAAAAGCAAAAGAGATCATCATCGGCATGACTCGTGAGTATATGCCCGGTGAAAAGTTCGACGGGGAAGTCACGAGACTCATGGACTTTGGAGCATTTGTGAAGATCGGTGCCAATGCTGAGGGTCTCGTACATGTTTCTGAGATAGCTCCATTCCGAGTCGAGAGAGTCACTACATACCTGAAAGAAGGTGACAAGGTGCCAGTAGTTGTGAAGGAGGTCGACGACAAGGGCAGGATCAATCTGTCCATCAAGGGTGCAAATCCAGACTTCTTTACAAAGAAGGAAGAAACTCCTATGGTGAAAAAGCCATTCACAAAGAGGTACTAAACTTTCACAAATCCCCACTTGGCACTATAATCGAAAAGTTCATATATCGTCTTCACTCGGGTTCTGTGTAAAGCTGGACTTCCACAAACCCTCGTTCGACGCTATACTATTAATCAATGGATGACGACAATATAATATTGGAACCTCAAATAGACGGATCGACTCCAAAAGATAGCATGACGGATTCAGGGAATACATCTTCTACAAAGAATGATGATGCTGATGATCTGACCACCAAATCCGAACAAGTCTTTGAGATCACACCTGACCTCAACATATCACCGATCGATCCAGATAAGGCGGTAGAACCAGCTCCAGAACCTCAACCGATAATTCCAATACCCAAGAAAGCGATACCGTCCCAAGAAACTCCCTCACTGAAGGTGTATTCTATGACAGCTGCCCCCGACACGAAGGGCAGCGTAGTTCATGCTTACGCCAAGCCGACCACAGAAGCACCGATGATGGCAACAAAACAAAACTTTCCTTTATCAACTAGAGAGACTCCCACCACAACGACAAACTCAATACCCGCTGCACCGATAACTCCTACCCCTAGAACTTTTGTGCCGGAAGAGGCCCTACAAAAATCTTCTGCATACTCATATATACCACAAGCAGAGAAGACTGTTCCAGGCATCAGTTCTATAAGGACTTATGAGAGCGACGTAGCTCAGGTAATCACTGAGAAGGGAACCTCGACCACAGAAATGGTCATTGCGGAAAACAAAAAAGAAACAGGTGAAGAGGCTGTGATAGTTCACAAAGACTCTACGAATTCCGGAAGAAAGAGTCTGCTAGCGATACTCAGTCTCATCCTGATCGGCGCTGGCATTATAGGAGCGTATTATCTGTACAGCATCAGTCCCCTAGCACCGAGTAAAACACCAGTCATTCAGCAAACAGCAGCTCCAGTATCACTCATACCCAGTGATTCACAGATCACTCTGGCAGTCGATGGCCTAACTACCAACGCCGTCCTCACTAAGCTGAGGGCATTGATTTCTTCACCGAAACCAGCAGGTACCATCCAGGAAATTATTCCCTATGTAACAGTGAAAAACATCAAGACCCGTGTCACGGCAAATGAGATGGTCGCCCTCATGGATATCCCGGCACCAAACATGTTGACAAGGTCATTGACCGCGAATTGGATGTTGGGAACATATACCGACAAACAGAACAAGACCAGCACCTTCGTCGTCATCACGAACAATTTCTTTCAAAATGCATTTGCAGGCATGTTGTCATGGGAGAGTGTTATATCTGATGATCTGAAACTATACCTCTATCCAACTTCTGTGATGGGTATCGCTAACACTCCGACGACACTGATTTCCAATCCTCTACAAAATATCGACTCTATCCTTCCAGCGAGTATGGTCAGTACATCAACAGCAACTTCTACAGCGACATCCGCAACTACAACGACGACCACTAAAAAAATTGCTTCCACTACTCCTAAAACTACACCGAAAACTGTAGTAAAAAATGTCATATCCACCAGCACCAGATCACTAGCATCAACCACCTCAACATCAACATCATCCTCAACTATCGATACCATTACACCACTCACACCTTATACGACCATCAAAGGAAAGTTTGTTGACAAAATCATAAAAAACAAAGATGTAAGAGAGTTTGTTTCTTCTGATGGGAACATCATTTTCCTATATTCCTTTATAGATAATGCCAAACTGGTAATAACGAGCAACGAAGCCACCCTAACAGAGATCATCGCCAGACTTGAAAAAGGGGCCTTCATGCGGTAATATTCAATCATCATGAATACAACAGAAACCGATATCTTCAAGAAGCAATTATTAGCAGAAAAGGCTGAACTCGAAGGCGAGCTGTCTTCTATCGGAGAAAAGAGTTCATCTGCCGTAAATGGTTGGGAAGCATCCACTCGAGATATGGAAGTCGACAAAGCAGACGAAAATGAAGTAGCCGACAAACTAGAAGAATACGAAGGTAACCGCCATATTGTTAGTAAACTCGATAGCCAACTTAAGGAAGTCAACGCCGCCCTAGATCGCGTCGCCAAAGGCACCTATGGAATATGCGAAACCTGCGGTAAACCTATAGAAAAGGACCGTTTGGAAGCAAATCCATCAGCCAGGGTTTCCATAAAGCACAGCCACGAATAAAGACATGAAACGGGTTTAGCCCGTTTTATTTTCCTTCATTATTATTTTATCAAAATTTGAACCTTTTTTTATCATTCCTTCATTCTTTTTTTATCAGGATTTTATCTCTCTCTGATATGCTATGTCAGTGAGCATAGCAAAAGTATATAGCGCACAACTCATCGGTCTCCATGTGGAGATAGTCAATGTCGAAGTGGACATATCTAACGGTCTTCATGCATTTTCTATAGTCGGACTCGGGGATAGGGCAGTCGAGGAAGCAAAGGACCGCGTCGCCGCCGCGATCAAGAACAGCGGCTATGTTTCCCCGAAGCAGAAGAACCAAAAAGTCGTCGTCTCACTGGCTCCAGCGGATATACGCAAAGAGGGACCATCTTTCGACCTATCCATCGCTCTATCATACCTCAAAGCCGCAGGGGAGATAGATTTTGACCACGATAACAAGCTGTTCCTAGGAGAACTCTCTCTCGAGGGTAGCATTCAGAAAATTAGTGGTGTCCTGCCGATATTGTGCCAACTCGAAAAACTAGGATTTACTCAAGCTTTCATCCCCAAAGGTAACGAGCGCGAAGCATCCCTGGCAAAGGGTATCAACATATATGTAGTGAGTTCCCTCGTGGAGATCATCGCACACCTAAATAGAACATCTCCTCTCACATCTCTAGAGCCTAGGTGGGAAGAAAATATGTCATATCCAGCAGAAAATACCATAGATATGCATACTATCCGCGGCCACGAACTAGCGAAGAGAGGTCTGGAGATAGCTGCAGCGGGTGCACACAACCTCATCATGTATGGTCCACCAGGAACAGGAAAGACCATGCTGGCTCATAGTTTCTCTAGTATCTTGCCACCACTATCCTATGAGCAGTCAGTCGAAGTGACTGGCATCCACTCCGCGGCTCAGACATTGAATGACAACCTCATCGTATATCCACCATTTCGAGCACCACATCATACGGCTTCCTATCCAGCGATAGTCGGAGGAGGGGCATTCCCCAGGCCTGGTGAGATCACTCTAGCTCATCGTGGAGTACTATTCCTGGATGAATTTCCAGAGTTTGATCGATCAGTGTTAGAAGCATTGCGACAGCCACTGGAAGACAGGGTCATCACCATCTCTAGGGCTCGTGGAGCGGTAACTTTTCCTGCCCAATGTATCCTTATGGCATCTATGAATCCTTGCCCTTGTGGAAAGGGTAGCGGGGGTGGTTGCACTTGCCCGCAACATATTTTGGAAAAATATAGGCGCAAATTATCTGGACCGATCATGGACAGGTTAGATATATGGCTAAATGTGCACAAGATAGATTATGAAAAAATGTCCCAAAAAGAAACTTCTGCAGAAACATCGAGTCAGATCCGTGAACGGGTGGCACATGCTCGTGCGAGACAAAAAGATAGATTTAACAAATTTGGCATAGCAAAATCCTTCAATAGTGAGATGGGTGCAGAAGACATGGAAAGAATCATCTCTCTAAATGAAGACGCCAGGAAACTACTGGTCGCATCGGCAAAAAGCATGTCCTTGTCAGGTAGAGCCTTTCACAAAATTATCAAAGTTGCGCAGACTATCGCCGATCTGAAGGGGACAGATGAGATCAGTGAGATCGACATCTTGGAAGCATTGCAGTACAGGAGGAAGATGGGGGATGAAAACCATGTCCGCCGGACAGTGGAAGAGAACAGGTCTGCCATCCGCCATCCGCAAACTGGCGGAGGCGGAGACGCAGGCGAAGAGATTAGAAATTAGAGGTCAGAGTAGAAATTAGAGATTAGAGATTAGAAATTAAAAAGAGTTTTGTGCACCGCGGATCTCGAAATGTATATGTGGCCCATATGTCCAACCTGTCATACCTATGTATCCTATCCTCTGACCTTGAATTACGGTATCTCCAACAGAAACAGTCGGGCGACTCATATGAGCATACAGAGTCTGAGTTCCATTCTTGTGTGATATAACGACATAATTTCCATAACCACCATTCCAAGCGCCGTTCGTCTTTGCGATGATGACCGTTCCTCCTGCAGAAGCGACTATAGATGTTCCGACTGGAGCCGCTAGATCGATGGCATTATGACCATGTAAACATTGACTCCTGTAACCGATAGCGATCGGTCTCTGATAATATCCTACATATGCAGGCAAGATCTTGCCACCATCGATGAGTGGCTCTATCCTAGCATCGCGACTTCCACACTTCGCTACTGTATTTATGGATGTATTTGCTGGAGGAATGATATTGCTACCTGACATTTCCGCATCCGGTATGAGTATATTCTGACCTACGATGATAGGGGTAGACAGTGTTATATCGTTATAACTCAATATATCACCAACATCGGCACCGTACCTCTTTGCAACCCCCTTGATCGTGTCTCCCTTCTTTATCGTGTAAGAAATCCCTGATATCGGCAGAATGATGAGGGTTTGTCCTTCCTTTAATACTGATTTTCCAGTCAGATCATTGGCCCATAATATAGTATTCGTCGAAACCTTGAACATTTTTGCCACGCCAGAGATAGTATCTCCTGACCTCACTTTGTAAGTACTGATCTGTGTGTTTGATGTATCTGTACTGGTCCCATTGCTACTAGCGAGATCTGAATTCAATGTATTTTCGTTATCGATAGGGATGATATCTGAAGATTTGTCCGGATTGGGATCGATATTTATAGCATAATGTTGGAGTATTTCTGCAGTTTGAGAATTACCAGTTGGAACTCTTGCCCTGTCAACTTCGGCAGACACTGACTCGCTACCGAGAAGGGAAGATACGAAAGAAACAAGACTGGCGTGAGCAGTCTTGCTAAAAGTTAGGACACTTATAACTGTGAGAATAGTAATAACCCCACCAGAGACTAGGTGAGTCAGATATCCTGAAAATTTTGATTGATTTGTTGGGTCTAATTTCATAACATTATTTGTCTTTCTGCAAGTCATCCGTGGGCAGTTCGTCTTTCTGTCTGTATTTACATTATTGCAATAAATGGCTCTCTAAAGCCATATTTTGTAACACGCTCGTGTTAGTACCTCTACAGGTTAGCAGGCATAGAAATAATGTCAACGGCACCTGTGCATAACTATTTTCATTGACATTGTGTCAAGGTTTGGGGTGGTGTATGTCCATCCTCGAAGCACCTAAGGGTTCTGGGGCACGGATATTTTCCTGCCCTCCTACGCTAAAGCTTCGGAAGGGCACCTGTAAGTGGCCTGCGAAGCCTTGGCGAAGTAGGCTGGAAAATTCCTCGTGTGAGGCTTACAGTCGCGCTCGCAAGTCCCCTTCACCCTTAGGAGCTTTCTCGGATAGTAAACATGCATACATCACCAAATCCTTTGCACTTTCACCTTTGCACTGTAAAATGTCCTCATGACTTCATTAAATGACGCCCAACAGAGAGCCGTAGAGACAACTACTGGACCAGTACTCATCATCGCTGGTGCTGGATCTGGTAAGACTCGTGTGATCACACATAGGATCCTGCACCTCATCAAACAAGGTACGCAACCTTCTTCTATCCTAGCTATAACCTTCACCAACAAAGCTGCCAAGGAGATGCGTGAGAGGGTACACACACTGCTCGCAGAAGATAAGGGGCTAAATCTGCCGATTTCTGGGGTTGAGAGACCATTTGTCAGCACTTTTCATGCGCTCGGCGTCCACATCATCAGAGAAAACGCTAGACTACTCGACTTGACTCGGCATTTCACTATATTTGACCGCTCTGACTCACGACGAGCTATCAAAGAGTCAATGGTGCAATGTAGCATCGATCCAAAGAAATTCGACGCCTCTGTCATACTCAATATGATATCCCGTGCGAAAGGTGATGCTATAGACCGGCTCACTTACTTCGACCATGCAAAAGGGTATACGGAAGAAGTCGTTGCACAGATCTGGGAGAAATATGAAGCGATCCTGAGGAAAGAAAAAGCTCTCGACTTTGATGATCTCCTAGGGAAGACGGCGGAACTCCTGTCGAAATATCCCGATGTAAAAAAACACTACGCTGATGTCTGGAAATATGTGCATGTCGATGAATATCAGGACACCAACAAGATCCAGTACAAGATAGTGAAGCTCCTCGCCGAGAGTCATAGAAATCTGTGCGTGGTCGGTGATGCTGATCAGAATATCTACAGTTGGAGAGGTGCGACCATAGAAAATATCTTGAATTTTGAGAAAGACTACCCCGAGGCAACAGTCATCACACTAGAAAAGAACTACCGTTCGACGAAGAATATCCTCGCAGCAGCGAACAATATCATCGAAAAGAATACTTTACGCAAAAAGAAAACTCTATTTACAGACAATGATGCTGGAGAAAAGATCTCCCTCATCGTTTCATACACGGAAGTTGATGAGGCAAGGACTATAGCTGATACAGCGAAATCTCTGATAGAAGGTGGGGGTAATGGCGAATCAGGCAATTCATCGATTGGTACAGGCAGATCATCAGATGGTTCAGATGAATCATCGAGTGGCATGGGGAAATCTATAGGAGTATCACCGCGCAACATAGCCGTACTTTACAGAACAAATTTCCAGTCGAGAGTGCTGGAGGAGTCATTTATAAAGAAAAATATTCCATATCAGCTCGTCGGCGTCAGATTCTTCGAGAGAAAAGAAGTTAAGGATGTGCTTTCATACATTCGAGCATCATTGAATAGGGAATCTTGGTCAGATATCGGCAGGATCATCAATGTTCCAACTCGCGGTATAGGTAAAGCTACCATCGCGAAGATCATGGGCGGACAGTCGGAGTCTCTACCAGCAGGTATGCGCCAAAAGCTAGATAGTTTCTGGAAGTTACTAGATGATATCAAGGTTGAGATTACAACAAAAAAACCTTCTGAGGCAGTGAGATTTGTCTTGTTAGAATCCGGATTGGAAAATTCATTGCGCAGTGGCGATACTGATGACGAAGAACGGCTACTAAATATTCACGAACTTGTTTCAGTAGCTACACAATACGACCACCTCACACCTGAGGAGGGTATAGAGTCGCTCCTATCGAATGCCGCACTCGCTAGCGACCAGGATGACCTCGTAAAGGATGAGGATGCAGTCAAACTCATGACAGTTCATGCAGCAAAGGGGCTCGAGTTCGACCATGTCTTTATCGCTGGTATGGAACAAGACCTATTTCCATTCAAAAGGATGGATGAAGGCGAGATGAGTCTCTCCCAGGAAGAAGAGGAGAGGAGGCTATTCTATGTGGCGATCACTAGAGCCAGGAAAAAGGTTTACCTTAGCTACACTATCCTACGAACCATTTTCGGCACACAGAGGATCAGTAACCCATCAGAGTTCATCGAAGATATCGAGAAAGATCTGATCGATGAACATAAACCCGCTAAACCGAGTGGTGCCAAGGCGCTGTTTATAGATTTCTAGAAGAACCCACTTCGATACCATTCTGGGAGTAATTAACAAGAAAGTGGACTCGATGGCACGGATATTTTCCTGCCACGCCTGCAGGCAAGCAAACAAGCTGACGAAGATCATTCTATATCTTTATAACCAGGACCACTACGAGAAATATTGCAAATAAACCATATACTATGAATATCGGCATCTCTCTAAATGGCTTTCTTGTTGCGATCATATAAGTTGCCGCTGCAGCAGGAAAAGCTCCGAAATATAATGCTGGATTATTTGCAATAAATGGAACGATAAAATATGATGCTGCCGTAAGTATGCCGACGATTCGACCCCCCCAAAGTGGTCCAAATATAGTCGGTATCGTCATGATACCCTCCGCCCTATCACCATCGATGTCTTTCAAATCTTTTATATGCTGTGCTAGGAAGAAAATACTGACAATTCCTACGATCAAGATCGGAGGGAAAGATGAGACCAATTTCACACTTGAAAATGTGAAGTACCCCGCCAGTACGGCAGACAAGCAACAGAGACCGATGATGAAGGCCGACAAGCCGGGCACGCGTTTGAATCTAGTCAGCGGGGCAGAATATATATAATACAATGCATTGAACGCCAATATGCAAAAGAAAGCAAAATATCCCGAGAGATATCCAGCCACCAAAGCTGACACCAGAAACAATATTCCTACCGTTGACATTTCATATTGTGATATGGCTCCGCTCGGAATAGGACGGCCCTTATTAGAAATATTGTCTATATCAACATCTGCTACATCATTTACAGATATCGCATACATGCAGGAGAAGAAGAATGCTAACAAGAGGATTAGCAACGACAACCAGTCATTCCAATTCAAAACAAAAGATGATTGACGATACGCGATCAGAACACCTAAAAGCACCAAGAATATATAGTGCCCCACCCTTTCTGGACGTAAGTTGCTAAATATTGATCTTACTTGCTCTTTATAATTTGTAAAAAACCATGCCAACGACAAACCGATCGTTATAATATAAAAGACCCTTCCTATTAGAAAATCAAAACCTATCTCCATCATACGCACAAGTGTTGCGTACCTTAATGTACTATGAATATTATTTGACAGAGTTACAGAATCTAATACAGAAGATTGTATAAACTGTACTGCTGTAGACGAACGATCGCCAACAAGGCTTGCAATAGCGGCTATGATTCCTGGCATTGAACCCGCTACAAAGATAATCATATAAGTCATAACCATAGCAAAAAGTGCCATCGCAATCCTTTTTCTGACACAATAGACGATAAACCCAACTCCAATTATAACAATAGCTACTTCTACCCGTATACCTATCGTGGCACCATGAAATATATCGGTACCAAAAAATGTTAGGAAAGACAGTATCGTATCCGCTGGAGATTTTATGAGGTATGTCATTACTAAACCCTTACCGCCACTAATGACCCAATCAATGATAGGGGGCAAGGATGTGATACTGAGCCCAAGTAAGATCAGTTGCGGACTCGCTTTTTTCCATGTCGGAAGTACAAACTGAAGTAACAACATAAGTGCTAGACCAACAGATAGAAAAAAGAGGAAATAATGTACCAGTGTCGGAGCATCAGACGCTACCATACCAGAAAGGGATGGATTGGATAATGATTCCAAAAAAAATCTAACCATGAGAATACAAGCAGACGCAACCAACCACTGAATAGGCGTAGGTGTACTATTTGAAAGTTTTTCTCTAACATTTTCCAACATACACACAAATCATACACGATAATCAAAATAATGATAATATAGCTCGTAACGACACGATCATGAAACTTTACGCAAAAAAATCACTTGGGCAACATTTTCTCAATTCAAAACATGTTTTGGAGCAGATTATCGAGGCGGCACAGATACAAAAAGGGGAAACTGTCTTGGAAATAGGCCCCGGTACAGGCGTGCTGACCGAGGCACTCCTAGAAGCTGGTGCAAATGTGGTCGCGATAGAGAAGGATAGCAGGGCGATCGAGTTACTCCGTATAAAGTTCGAAGTTGCTAGTCAGAGCGGGCAGTTGAAAGTTATAGAAGGGGATATCCTAGATGAAAAACTAATAACGGAGAATCAATCTGGATCTTTCAATCTCCAATCTTCAATCATAAATTCCCAATACTCCATCGTGGCAAACATCCCTTACTACATAACTGGTGCCATTTTAGAAAAGTTTCTAGAGCATGAACCACGACCAAACAAGATGGTTTTGCTAGTCCAAAAAGAGGTTGCTGAACGAATAGTATCGAAAAATGGCAAAGGGAGCATCCTCTCCATCTCTGTAAAAGCTTTCGGTACGCCTGAACTCGTCGCATTCGTACCTCGTGGCGCATTCATCCCTCCACCGACCGTGGATTCGGCAATTCTATCGATTTCCAACATTTCAGATAAGCATTTTATCGAAAAGGGCGTTGATATACCTAGGTTTTTTGCTGTTCTCAAAGCAGGTTTTGCACACAAGAGGAAATACCTCATACGCAATCTCGAGGCAGTTACAGACAGAGACAATCTCACGAAAGGTTGGGAAAGTCAAAAATTTGACACAAAAATACGCGCCGAGGATGTCTCTCTCGACCAATGGTTAGAAATCTCTAGGATGTGAATAACTTTTCCTCCGTGACAAAGAAAAATCTGCTATACTTAACTCGGTTTTATGCATATGCACTACCCGAGCAAACAAACCATCATCATATTTTTCGTTTGCCTCGCGGCTATCGCAGGTATGGCCATTTATGTTGATAGGAATTCTCCTACGAAACCCGAGACAACCAACACTCAACCATCTGTATTTGCCAAAGCCCAAGACATGTTCGAGAACTCACCGATCGGTACCAGCACAGAATGGAAAAAAGCCTTTCTAGAGACTGGAGCTAGCAGCACCTCATTCAAGACACCAGTCAAAGTCGCACCAGTAAACACGGATGATACACTCACTGCCACAAACAAGTTCGGCAGGGGACTATTTTCGCAGTATGTCAGCCTAAAACAAGTGGGTCTCATGAATGATCCGACGATAGTGAGTAGTACGATCTCCAGCCTATTGGCTCAGAGTTATTCAAATTCTGATATGCCGAAAGAATATAGCTTGAGTGATATACATATTAATCCCGATACCAGCGTTGAGGCCCTCAAACAATACGGAAATGTCACAGGCACCTTGTTCGCTACAAATGCCCCACTCAAAGACGATGCCACGCTCGCTCTCGCAGGGATGCAAAAGAAAGACCCAAACTACAAAGAAGAGTTGGACGCAAATATAGTCAAATACAAAACAGTCTTGGCGCGACTCTTAACTATCCTTGTCCCAAAAAGTGTCAGTTCTTATCACCTCAACATAATAAATGGCACTAGCCAGATGATCTACATAGCATCTGCATTGCAAGTTTCTGAATCAGACCCAATGAGGGCAATGGGTGGGTTAAAGATGTATGGCACCGCATTTCCATTGGTAATCCAAAATATGACAATGCTCAGAAACGCTCTCGGTGTATCAGGTATCACATACCTCCCAAACGAAGGAGGGTCTTTCTATAAATTAATAATACAATGAATACTACCAAACATCTCATAGCAAAGTGGTTCTTGATCATCGCCGTAGTCTTTATGACTGCTGAGACGATAACTCCACAGAAGGCACAGGCGCAGGTTGTAATGGATCTTTTAACTGAGATCTGGACAGGCTTGTCATCTGTGGCAAATATTTACCAGAAAGTTTCAGCAGTATACATGGAACTCAAAGAAACTGTTTTAGACCCACTAGCATGGCTACTCGGGAAGCAACTCCTCCAGGCCATAACTGCTGATGTCGTCGACTGGATCAATTCTGGGTTCGAAGGCAATCCCGCGTTCATCTCCAATCCTACAGGATTCTTTCTAGATGTTGCAGATCAGTACACTGGAGCATTCATAGCGAACAGTGGTCCATTGTCTAGTCTCTGTTCACCATTCAATCTAGATATTCGAGCAAATCTCGGATTACGAACACCACAGGTGAGCTCTGTCCGAACACGATATACCTGTACCCTAGACACTATCATCAAGAATGCCCAAAACGCTCATGTCAGTGTCGGTGGCAGTGTTTCCGTAAATGGCAGTACCATCGTCGGAGGGAGTGCTAGTGCTAATGCTAATGGGAATACCACGAGCAATGGCAAGAGCGTCGACGGATTCATGAGGGGCGACTTCTCACAAGGGGGTTGGCCAGCATTCATCGCCTTGACTACCGAGCCACAGAACAACTACATGGGAGCATACCTCATGGCGAGAGACGACCTCAATTCACAGATCGTCGCTAGTCGAGCATCCATCAATGCAGATGTCTCTATAGGGGGAGGATTTATGTCATATAAAAAATGTGAGGACCTAGGAACAGTAGGTCCTGCAGGAACAGCGGAAGATGCTCAGCGTATCTCAGGAAACAACCCAAATGCCACAAAAAAATTAAATAATGATGGCTCTATCACCTATCAGTTGTGTCACACTGAAACTCCTGGATCGACTATTTCAGCATCACTCAACAAACAACTGGGAAGCGGTAGTGACTCCCTCGTCGCCGCTGATGAGTTCGATGAGATACTGAGTGCTGCTTTCAACCAGTTGCTTGCCAGTGTGCTGAAGGGAGGTTTGAGTGCTTCGAGCAAATCAGGTTCAGGTGGAACACCGTCTATCATGGGGACACTACGAACTGACACCACAGGATTACCTATGTCTGGTATATCATCAAATATAACAAAGATCGTAGACGAAGCAATCCCAGACGCAGAACAATACCAATCAGTCCGAAATGCTACCGTCGATGTGATTACGAGCTCTGGCGTAGAAGCTCTCGCCAACTCGGTATACTCGAAGTGTGAGGGTAATGGATATGCTACTCAGTCTCAGGCTGTTCTCGCTATCATCGCTCAGATATCTAATATGAAGACTACTGCGCAAAACCTAGCAACCGATGCTGATATGCGCGTTCAGCAACTATATGACATGAGATCAGCCATAGATGCTGCAGTCAACGACCCACAAGAACTCAGTAGACTTAGTACAGAGTACGCGGCTCAACTCACTCCATCAAAGATGATCACTCAGATAGATGTGAAGAATGCCACAGATGACCAGGGGACATTGACAACACAGGTCCAGACACTAAAAACATCCCTCAATACCTACGACATGATGTGTAGTGTCAGTACTGGTGGAGGTACTACGGCTCCGTAAGTTTACGATATTTGGCATGTGTCCCGTGTATAGAGTCACCGTGATAGCCCGCGCCAGAGAGTAAATAGACCCATGAAATCAAAGAGAAACATATTCAAAATATTCGCCTCACTCATGTTAGTCGTGGTTATTTTGGGCATGTCGACACATACGACTCACGCAGCGACATCGGGCGGAGATATGATTGGTGGAATTGCTCTAGATGCGATCGGGGGGATTCTTTCAGTCGTTTTCAATGTCATCCTCGGAGCAGTCGGCTTTATCTTGGCTCTCGCTGGAGCACTTCTCAATATCAGCATGTACCTCACGACACATCTAGGTATGTTTATAGATAAGACAGATGCTATCTACACCACATGGAACATCGTTAGGGATCTGTCGAGTATCCTCCTCATTTTCATCATTCTCTATGCCTCAATACAGATGATCACGGGTATGAAGTCTGCTGATTTTGGAGGGATGATAAAAAACATCATCATCGTGGGAGTACTGATAAACTTTAGTTTCTTTTTCTGCAGAGTGATGATAGATGCATCAAATATCATTTCACTCCAATTCTACAATGCGATCGCACCATCAAATAACGCTAGTACACCCTATACCTATACTGATTTTCCATCCTTAGTAAAAAAAATAGCAACTGATGGTGGTGTATCCGACGCAGTGATGGGACAACTCAATCTCACTAGTTGGTTTGGTAAGGGTATCATGAAAACAGATAGTCAAACCTCTGCGATCGCAAACTCATTTTCTGAAGATTTCCACATCGTCATCCTCTCTATTGGTGGCATCATAGTCGCCTCTATAACCTCCCTCAGCTTTGTTGCCATCTCTACTGCAGCGCTATTGCGTATAGCTATGCTCATATTCCTCATTGGTTTTTCTCCCATATGGATCGCTTCATGGGCTATGCCATCACTAAAGAAGTTGACTGAGCAATGGACCAAACAATTCTATGCTCAACTCGTTTTCTTGCCCACATACATGGCCTTCTTGTATGTCGCCCTCCGAGTCATCGTTGCGCTCCAGCTAAACTCGATAGGTGATGCAAACGCCACCACAGGTCTAGCGAGTGCCATCAACCTCTTCGTAGGTTTCGGCATCGCGATCGTCTTGCTAAATATCCCGATCGTAGCAGCGATAGGGGTAACAGCAGCTGTAGGGGGGGATAGTGGGATGATAGAGAAATTCTCCAATACTGCTAGAGGGTGGGCGAGAACAGCGACAGTTGGTGCGGCAGGAGCTGGTGGTGGATGGGCGGCGAGACAGGTTATTGGTGGGACAGCAGCTACTCTCGATAAAAAACTATCAAATAGTACATTCTTTGGAGATACTGTGCTAGGTAGAGATATTAGAGCGGCAACAACTGGTAAAGTCGCAGCAAGCAAGTTCGGGACAAAGAGATCGGAGATAGATTATCGTAAGGAGGCGAAAGATGCAGCAAAGAAAGGGGCTGAAATAACTAGAAGAAGTGAATTTAATAGAGTTCTTACCGGCGCTAATACAGCACAAATTGGGACCGCTTTGCATGATATGGGGGAGAAGGAACGATTATCTTTAGGAGGAGACAACTTAAAGAATGTTCAGGTGTTGAAACATCTACGTAAATCTGACTTTGATGCTATTAGAAAATCTGATGACTTTACTGACGATGATAAGAGGGAAATCGAAGATGCTCGTCTCAATGCATTTAGAAATGCAATCAATAATCATGAGGGGGATGTGGTTGGACACATGTTGAATAATTTAGATATGGATGACGTTGTGCCAATTATCAATCAGGTTTACTCGACTACTGGTTCTGTTCCTGATTATATCGTTGAGCACCTAAGCCAAGGAAAGCTCGAGTCTCTAGCAAAAGAAGGCATCGACGATCAAGCTAAGAGATCGATTGGTAGACAAATCTATGCATGGCACGCAGCAGGAGGCAGAAGCAGGCATAGCGCATATGGATTTGTAGGAAAAAATTTTAGTGATTGGACTTAAAAACATAAATACACAAGTATGATTCCAGACGAAATTAAACAACTTGCATCTTCTGTTGAGATATTCGACAAATGCCAAGCAATTGGAAAATTGTTTGGTTTTCACGTTGACCAGATTGGTGAATTGGATGCTGAGATTAGAGATATTCTTGATGGACGTAATAAATCATCTGACTTTACAGCGCACATTATGAAACGACTGGATATTACACGCGAGATTGCTGATAAAGTTGCTACAGAGGCTAATAAAGAAGTATTTGATTTTATTAAAAGCAAGTTAGGAAATTCGATAAGTACCTCTTCCCTCGAAGTTGCCGGCAACTTCAGTATCGAGAAAGAGTTAACGACCAATAGTGAACCGACTCCCGCAAACATAACTCCAGCAAACAAGGCCAAGATATTGAACGATATCGAGTTTCCTATGTCAGTGAAAGGGCGGCTAGGTAATATGGAAACTGGTTCGTCTTATGCTGACAACCACACAGAACCACTCGTAGACCAGCTCTTATCAATGCCGACAAATATAGTAGAACAGAAGGTTGTGGTAAGTACGCCAGACCCAGTGAAGCCAGCATCGAAACTACCAGAAGCACCAACAAACCTACCAGTATCGCCAGAACCTCCGAAAAAATTGCCTGATCTACCTCCCAAACCTCGAGGACCAGACTTGTACAGGGAATCGATTAAATAAATGGGAAGACCGAGACTATGCGAGAATGGCAAACTGCGCTATATCCGCTTCGCGTCAAATATCGACGGCGTTCGGAAGTCGCGAAAGTTAACTTTCGCACTTCCTCACTTGTTGCTATAATATAACCAATGCGATTTCAAGTTCCCCAATTCATAGAGGTTGAGGACAAGATCTTTGGACCTCTAACACTGAAGCAGTTCATCTTCATCGCTGGTGGAGCAGGACTCTCATTCCTCGTCTATGTATTGTTAAACAGTCTACTACTGGCGGCGTTGCCAGTTATTGCTATAATGGCTGTGTCCCTCGGACTAGCATTCTATAAACTCAATAACAAACCACTGATCAGTATTGCCGAATACGCTTTCAAATATTACCTAGGAACTAAACTGTATATCTGGAAGAAAGAGGACAAGCCTAGACCAAAGACCCAAGCCGAAGCGACCAAGGATGCAAAGAATTTTGCTTCTATCATGGTGCCGAAAATTTCTGACAGTAAACTCAAGGACCTGACATGGAGTCTGGATATAAAGGAAAGTATGTATTCAAATAAAAACCAAAAATGATTACCCTATTCTCAAAGTCCGTAAAGTCCATCGAGCCCATCAAGTGGGGTGGCCTTTTAGACTTTATGACTTTATAGACTTTATGACTAATACCACAAAATCAAAATCAACCCAAGACTTCGTTCCGATCAAGGAGATCAGAGACGGTGTCATCGTACTCAAAAGTGGGGGAATGAGGTCTATCCTCCTCGCTTCATCACTGAACTTTGCATTGAAGTCGCAGGACGAGCAGGCATCTATCTTGATGCAATTCCAAAACTTCGCGAACTCACTGGATTTCTCTGTGCAGATCATGATCCAGTCGAAAAAGCTAGATATCAGACCATATCTAGCACTCCTAGAAGAGAGGTACAAGGAACAGGCAACAGAACTCATGAAGATCCAGGTACGAGAATACATAGAGTTCATCAGAACATTTGTCGATAGTACCAACATCATGTCAAAAAGTTTTTTTGTAGTTATCCCGTACGACCCCCCGATCATGACTGGTAGCAAGAATCCACTTTCTGGATTCCTACCAAAGAGCAAAACGCCGACAGAAGATTTCGACAAGCAATTCCAGGAATACAGGAGTCAGCTGGAGCAGAGAGTCGCTGTCGTCGAACAGGGACTAGTCCGCTGTGGTATCCGTTCAGCAGAACTCGGAACCGAAGAAGTGGTAGAATTGTATTACAAACTATTTAACCCAGGAGAGACGGAGAAGCCGATACAGATCACGTAGCACAGGGTATAGGGGTTAGGGTATAGG
>CAINCE010000072.1 GCA_903846945.1 uncultured bacterium | reverse complement strand
TCTCGGTGTCCGCCCCTCCCGCTGTTTCTATTAGAGATAGTTAGCTTGTAACTTGGGATTTGTATTCTATTTTGGTTTGAGTTTTACTTTGTAATTTGGAAATTTCGGATATTGCGAGTATTATATAGCTATGGAACAACCTAACTATATAGAAGTAAAAAAGGGAGATAAAGTAGAGACTGGTAAGGATGTGCCTAAAGCGACAGAGTCAGAAAATGACCATGCTGAGGCTGTGGCACTAGTGGAGAGACATCGTGATTTCTTTGAGCACTATGCCAAGGGCAGGGTCAAGATAGAGCCCGCACCAAAGGGTATGCCTACTTTTGCTTTCAACCTGAGAGAAAATACTATTTATATAAACTCGATGTTTTACAAGGATCGGGGATTGTCTGAAGAAAAAACTGTTTTTGCTACACTGCATGAGATAGAGCATTTTATGGAAAAATTACAGATTTTGGGTGAGGAGGGCGGTGAAAAAACTTTCGATAGGTATCTGAAAAGGCTTAAAACTTCCAAGGCTTTTTCATTGATGGATAACTGTGTGGCGGATATTCGAGAGAATAGGGCAGTGATATCCAAAACCAATCAGGGTATGCAGGACCTTGAGACTGATATCTACAAGGTGGACCTTTTTGCCGAGACAGATTTTACTAGTGTTTCTCGCCATATCCAGTTTAGTCAAGCTATATTGAGAGAGGCAAGAGTACCAGGTGAAAAATGTCAGGTTTCTCCTGATGTCAGGTCTGCTCTAGATGAGGTGTCGAAAGTGAAGGGATTGATGGAGGTGATGACAGATCCAGAAACCTCGATGTCGATGCGTTTGAAATTGCAAGATAGATATATCTGGTCGAAAGTGGCGGCGTTGCTAGAAAAAGACATTGAGGATAAAAAGAATCAGAAGAAGGAAGAACAGGAGGAGAAAGAAAGTAAAGGAGAAGGAGAGTCGGATGGAAGTGGTGGAGATTCGAATGGAGAACCTGGCGAACCTAGTGGTGAAGGAGATGAGTCGGGTGGGAGTAAAAAAGGCAAAGAGGGTGATGGTAAAGGTGGAGATATCGGGATAGGTAAAGGCAAGGAACCTGGTGGTGGAGAAATAGTGGGAGAGAAGGGTGGTAAATCTGCGGGCGGAAATGGAGAAAAGCAGGAAATGGATCCAAATGAGATTTTTGCCGATGAGTATGCTGAGGCTGGAAAGAAATTCCCCGAAGCGGTACCGATAGAGGAAATAGAGAAGGCTTTGAAGGAATGGAAGGAGGCAGAGAAAGGTAATGATAGTGCGGATGATGCGGACCTAGCATATGCCGAGAAGCTAGGTGTAGAGAAGGGGGATTTGCAGGATTATAGGAAGATGGTGAATGATTTGGAAAAACTGGTAAATCCAGAAACGGATGTAGGTGTCATAGAGGAATTAAAGAATCTTTTTTCGCGTATTATCTCCAAGAGATTGAAAAAAGCTCAGGCACCAAAATATCCCGTAGAAGAGGGTGATGAATTGGTGGATCCAGCACAGTTGGTAGCTGATGTGAAGTCTGGAAACCTGCAGCCAAAGGTTTGGGAAGACACGGAAATGAAGGAAAGGAAAGGAGATAGCTTCGGTGAGGTAGAAATTACACTGGTCTGTGATCGTTCTAGCTCGATGGATGGAGAGAAGGCAGCGGAGCAGAGAAGATCTGCAGTATTGGTGATGGAGGTACTGAAGGAATTTGCTGAACTTTGTGAGATGGAACGAGTGAATGTCGATAAGCCACTAGAGGTAAGGTCAGAAATCTATAGTTTTGCTGGTGATAGGGATGACGACATGAAACCGCTCAAAAAGATGTCCGCAGAGCTCGGTGAAGCAGAGAGGATAAATATATTTAAAAAGCTTGGTGAGGTACCTGGGAGCACTGCTGATTTCCATTGTTTGGACGCCATATATATAGGTCTGGATGATAAGATAAAGGATAGAATGAAGATGGGCGAATTGAAGAAGATCGTGATCGTCTTTACAGATGGAGGTAGTGATGATCCCGCTAGGGTGCAGGCGGTACTAAAGAAATTACGAGATAGTGGAGTGATCGCTATCGGGGTTGGTATTACCAAAGAAGGTAGTCCAGTGCTGTCTACTTATGCACCAGATGCGCAGGTTGTAACAGAAGTAAGGAGATTGCCAGTCGTTCTCGGCGAACTATTGAAAGAACATTTGAAGGATTTGTAAATGTGCTAGTAGATTGTGACTAATACAAGCAAAATTACCACGGTTTCGGTGTCTATTTATTTCAGAGAACCAGTAGGCCTTCGGTGTCATTTTAGCTCGGTGAATGCGAACAGTAGACCTCTATCCATGTACATGCTAAAATAATCCCTCATGACAAATTCACAAATCGATCCGATTATCATAGAGAAGGCACCTCTCATATTGGCAGAGATAAAGAAAGCCAACTCCATATTATTGCACTGCCACCCTTCACCAGATCCGGACTCTGTCGGATCGGCTCTCGCGATGAAGTTTGCATTGGAGCAGATGGGCAAGAAGGCGACAGTTATCAAGGGGGATTCGGTGATACCGCAAGCATTCATGCATTTTCCGGGAGCAGCCGACATAGTCGGGAAAAACTTCTTCGAAATTGACCTCGCGAAGTTTGATCTTTTTATCATCTTGGATAGCGGTTCAGTGGAGATGATTTCCAGGTATAAACCCATTACCTTACCATTGCCTATAAGGACAGTACTCATAGACCACCACGCCTCAAACAGCGGTTACGCCGATGTAAATCTAGTAGTTTCATCGTATCCAGCCACTGGACAAGTATTGTTCGACCTATTTGACCTGTGGAAGATCGATATCACTCCAGACATTGCCGCAAATCTATTTATGGGTATATATACCGATACGGGAGGATTCAAGTATCCAGGGACGACAGTCAGGACATTTAATGTAGCGGGTGAGTTGGCAAATATCATACCCGAGTTCTCGAGGATCATCTCTGATATGGAGAATTCCAAGACATTGACTGAGATCCGTTTCCAAGCACTCGCGTTGAGTTCTATAGAAACATTTCTAGATGGTCAATGCGGTCTTTCCGTCATCAGTAACGCAGCACTCAAGGAGCACAATATCGCCAAGATCGACATCCATGGCGAGCAGATCGTGCAAATATTGCGAAGTGTTTCGGAATGGAAGTTTTCTGGAATATTGGTCGAAGTAGAGCATGGGTCTGTAAAGATGAGTCTAAGAAGCAAGGATGGAGAAATCTATGATGTATCCAAGCTGGCGGTCGCTCTAGGTGGTGGCGGTCACAAAGCTGCTGCAGGGGCGACGGTAGATATGACCATAGATGAGGCAAAGAAGCTAGTTGTGGCGAAGGCGAAGGAATTGTATAATCTGTAACATTAATAATCACGATAATGATTGGTAGTTAGCCACTAGGGATTAGCCACTAGTGAAAACATTTACTACTAGTGGCTATTGGCTAATCTCTAACCACTTAAACATATGACTACAAACAAATGGATACTGGGTATAGTTATAGCAGTGATCGTTCTGGCCGCCGTTCACTGGTATACAGTCTCTAGGCCAACATCAGTTTTCAATCAGTATGGTGCGGATCTCGTACTGACAGCTTCGACTACGACGGATGTTTCGGATGCGACGAGAGCCCCTACAGCTACATCAACCACAGCTACAACTCCAGATGTGACTGCCAGTCAGGGCAAAGTACAGTCAAATACTACAAATACTACTAACACCACTTCAACAAAAAACTTTATGCATACAGTCACCATCGAAACTACCAAGGGAACTATCGTTTATGAGACTTATGATGCAGACGCACCAAAGACAGTAGAGAATTTCATCACTCTGGCTAACAAGGGCTTTTATAATGGTCTCATATTCCATCGCGTTATCCCAGGATTCATGATCCAAGGTGGTGATCCCACAGGAACTGGTATGAGTGGACCAGGATATAAGTTTGCTGATGAGCTCAATTCCGCTACACCGTCATACAAGGCAGGCTATGTCCGTGGTACAGTCGCTATGGCAAATTCCGGACCGAATACGAACGGTAGCCAATTCTTCATCATGCAATCAGACAACGCTCTCCCACATAACTACACCATCTTTGGTAGAGTTATCTCTGGTCTAGATGTTGTTGATGCTATCGCCAAGGCAGAGAGGGATGGCTCTGACAAACCACTAGTTGAGATAAAGATGACCAAGGTTACGGTGAAGGTGAAGTAAGTTGAAATTCTGCGGCAGGGTAGTCCTGCGCAATTATGTGCCGCACAGTTTGCGGCACTCGACTTTTCCATGTAAACTTCATACATGTCTGACTATTACAACTCCCGCAGAAATAGAAACCTCTTTGACCCTGCGAGCAGTGAGCCATTTCGTATGAGTCGGTCCAAGATCGACCTATTTATGAATTGCCCACTTTGCTTCTATCTCGACTGCAGACTAGGAGTAGGGAGACCGCCAGGG
>CAINCE010000071.1 GCA_903846945.1 uncultured bacterium | reverse complement strand
TCGCCCGAAATCGCATCGTCGCAAACCACAAGTGGAGGGCGGGGCGGAATTCCCCCCTGAAACCCCCCTTCCGCCCCGCCCGCTTCATTGCTGGATTTTTTTGGGATTTTTGTCACAAACGCAAAGGGCGCACGAGGCGAAAAAACGAGGGCGCGGTCGCGAACCAGAGGCTTCTCACCGTCTGTTTATATTTTCACCGCAAAACACAATCACAAACACAAATCGCATAGTTCGAAGCGGTCCACTTCCGCTTCCACAGATGTTTGTGGCGCGCCCTTCGCACACATCCGTATGTCTCCGCGCATTCCCCCAGTCGCTCATCGCGACAGGGGTGCGCTCTCAACATACCGATGTGTGCGAGGCACGAAAAACGGTTGATGAGGAAGCGGAAGTCGACCGCTTCTCGGCGGAGCGCGTGGTGAAAACGGAGCGATACACATTATGCACCGCTTACACACAGTTTTTTGTAAAAAATATTTCTTGACTTCATAAAAATTTGGTAAAATGTATTTATGAGTGATAAAAAATATTTCATCTACACCAGAAAATCTACCGACACCGAGGATCGGCAAGTCAGAAGTCTTGCCGACCAGCTCTCCGAGCTGCGCGAGCTTGCCAGAAAGGAGCAGCTGGATGTTGTTGATACGTTCATAGAGAAGCAAACCGCCAAAGTGCCCGGCAGGCCTGTATTAGCGGAGATGTTAGAGCGTATAGAGGCCGGAGAAGCCTCTGGCATCCTCGCATGGCACCCTGATAGGCTCGCTCGCAACTCGGTTGACGGAGGAAAAATCATATATCTGGTAGATACTGGCATGATCACAGACCTCAAATTCCCCACTTTTTGGTTTGACGCGACTCCGCAGGGCAAATTTATGCTTTCTATTGCTTTTGGCCAGAGCAAATATTATGTGGACAACCTATCGGAAAATGTTAAACGCGGTTTCAGACAGAAATTGAAAAACGGCATCTGGCCACAGAAAGCGCCTATTGGATATTTGAATGATAAAAAGACGAAACTGATTACTATTGATCCAGATAAAGCTCCGCTCATCAAGAAAGCTTTCGAAGCGTATGCCACTGGTACATATACCCTCTCTGGATTGCATAAGAGTATGGGCGAGCTTGGTTTGACTGGACATAAGGGCAGAGATCTTTCCATTTCTAACTATCAGTATCTTCTAAAAAATCATCTTTACTATGGACTGATATATTTTCATGCTGAATTCTGGGAAGGTAAGCATGAGCCGATTATCACCAAAAAACTATACGATCAGGTACAGGAGGTCATGACGCATAAAAGCAAACCACAACATGACGGTGGCTTGAAGCCGTATGTATACCGCGGACTATTCAAGTGCGCCGAGTGTGGTTGTTGCATTACAAATGAAACGAAGAAAGGTCATAACTATTTGAGATGCACAAAACGAAAAGGCTCATGTTCGCAAAAATATGTTCGTGAGGAAGCGATGACAACATTGATTCAAACAGAGCTCAAGAAAGTATCACTTTCTGATGCTGTCGCAGATTGGCTAATTGCCGAGGTTGAAAAAGAAAAAGCTGATGATAACAAAGTCTCCGGGATTCAAATTGGGAAAGTTAATGATGAGATCATCTCCGTCGATGCCAAACTAAATAAATTGATGACGGCATATCTTGAAAACGCTTTGACATTGGAAGAATATCAGATTACCAAGAACAAACTCATCAATGAAAAACAGATTCTAAAAGACAAACTCGCCTCTTTCGGACGTGTCTCGACCAGTCGGTTCGAACCGGTGATCAACTTCTTAAATGACTGTAAACAAGCCGCTATTTTGGCGGAGAGCAGTGACGCAACGAAAATTCGCACATTCTTCCAAAAGGTCGGTTCGAACCCACTCGTCCGCGACCGCGCCCTCGTTTTTTCGCCTCGTGCACCCTTTGCATTTGTGACAAAAATCCCAAAAAAATCCAGCAATGAAGCGGGCGGGGCGGAAGGGGGGTTTCAGGGGGGAATTCCGCCCCGCCCTCCACTTGTGGTTTGCGACGATGCGATTTCGGGCGATTCTGCGATTTTTGCGAAATTGCTGCGGGACTTGGACTCGAACCAAGATAACATCCTCCAGAGGGATGTGTCCTACCATTAGACGATCCCGCAAATTGTAAAACTACTTAACACTCAGAATCACCTAACTATGCATACCACTACCTAGACGACTGTGCCCTTCGTAGCTCCTAAGCAACCCGTATACATTAAAATACGCTAAAATCGGATATAAAACAAGCGCCCGTCGGGATGAACCAAGGGGCGCCGTAAGCATTAACTCACCAGAGAGTCTTTATAGACGCGATCGCTGCCGTCATGAATGCTGCTAGTGGTTTGTAGATCCACAATGTATAGAGCGTCCACCAGACAGTAGAGATGACACAGCTACCAGCCAGCATCGCGAATTCCCTTGACCTACTCCACCTCTTGCCTTCTAGGCGCATGCAGAGTAAGACCAAGTATGCGATGATCTGCCAAGTGAGAATCAGGTACAGAAACCCGCGTGAAGCAACCATATGGCGATCAAAGAAACCGAATATGCGAGGAAACCAACCTCTCCACTTTTGACTTCTCTCCATCCCCTCTTGCTTGAGTTTTGCCAGCCCTACTATGTCGATACTCCATCGATCATAGACAAAGTCACAGATTATCCAGAGTGTCACAGAGAACACGAGCTGTTGGAGGAATAGAACTGGCATACTAACAACCAATCCACCCGGCACTCCATGAGCATACTCATACTGCGGAAAGTAGACCCAGTAATAGGCCGGACCGATGACGAACTTGTCGAGGTAAAAGACGCTACTCACACGAAGCATCGCTAAGACGACCAGAGTAGAGTCGTATGCTCTGTTATAAAGATTTTTTATAGAACCTCCTTTCTAGTCCAACTCGATATCAGCATTGTGCCAATTATCTCGAGTCAGTCTGCTACGGATTCTAACATATTTCTGGCACCTTGGCAAAGTATTGCATTGCTGGCCGATTGGCGCTATAAATTATGTCGGATTAGTCAACCGCAATCTATCTCTACCGATCTCGGTGGAAGACGGAGGCGGATCTAGAAAGAAAGCGCTATGAACTTTACAAATCAACAGTATGTTATCATCATCCTAGGCTTGGCACTATTTTCGTTAATGATCCTTGAACCAAGACTCCTCAACATATGGACGAGGACCCGCCTCGAGCTTTTCCTATACAGACACAGCATCCAATGGAAATACTGGGGGCCAACATTTGGGGCAAAGTCACTCGACGATCTCCTGGAGGCGATCAGGTGCGGTGAGATCATTCTCGAATCGAGAGGGAAAACTCTACCGCCATTACTTAACAAGTACATTGTGGTGGTATCAGTTTGGTGCAAGCGTGGAGGAAAATGGCTACTCTTGCGAGAATATCGTGAGAGCAGGTCAACAAAAACCTCTTCCGATCGACCTTATGGGAATTGTAGTTTTAGTGAAAAGGTCAGAACGAGAAATGAGACATGTCTAGATGCTGCATCGAGAGGCATAAAGAGGAAGCTCCGTTTCCTCGACACTCACGGATTCACTCTGCGAGAAGGTCGTTCGGAAACTGGTACGATCACCGCATCTGTATCCTACCCCGACATGGTAGAAGTGGACCATATGAGGCATTATCATGTCGTTCTAACAGAAAAAGGTGGACGCTATCAGGGCCATTATGAATTCAGAGAAACTGAATACGCACCCCTGACATCCTTCCGCTGGATCGAGCAATCAGAAGCAATTCCTTCACACGAAGATGTACCCCCACTCACGATCGTCGAGACATGCAACGAATGATGATAGACCGAGTCTAGACTAGAATTTCACACCCACTCCCCCCGACTGGCGAGTGGGTTTTTTGTTAGTAAGGTGTCACCTCGCTAAACTCGCTGCCCCAGTGATCGTGACGACGACTTCTTCTTTGCAGCCTCTATGAATGCGGTAAACAGTGGATGCGGTGCTAGTGGTCTCGCTAAAAACTCTGGGTGGAATTGGGTTCCTAGGAAGAATGGGTGCGTATTGCCTTTTACTGTATTTTTTACTTCCATCTCCACTCCACCAATATCGGTCTGCACATCCCCGAGAGTAGTTTCCCTTATGTTGCCACCGATATCGACATCACGCGGCAGTTCAGCGATCTCCATCAGTGTTCCATCTGGTGACTTGCCTGAAAATACGAGTCCCCCCTTCTCCAATCGCTCTATATAATTTGGATTCACTTCATAACGATGGCGATGACGCTCTCGAATCGCAGAAATATGAGATAAGATATTTGATATATGATTCTTATGTGATTTTTTGATTGTTCCTTTGTTGTCCGCCAGCTGTTGGAGTTCAATATTTCTATTATAAGCATCAAAGGCAATAGTATCTTTCGACAACTTCGCCGGATACAATCCTAACCTCATACTGCCACCATAGTTCCCTTCGGCAATCTTTTTCTTTTGATCTGGCATGATATCGATCACCGTGTGTGGCGACTCAGGATCGATCTCTGCAGTATGTGCACCAGTTAGACCTAGGACATTTCTAGCGTATTCTATGGTCATGAGTTGCATTCCGTAACAAAGTCCGAAATATGGAATCTGGTTCTCGCGAGCATATCGTATGACATTCAACTTACCCTCTATGCCCGTAGCACCAAATCCGCCAGGAACGATGATACCGTCGTATTGATCGAGCTGACTAAACACATCAACTTTTCTATCAGATCTCAAATCGTTTTCATTCAGTTTTTGTGCTCCAATTTTTGATTTTTGTCCGCCATCCGCCAGCTGGTGGAGCGGATTGATTTTTAAATTTTCAAAATCACCTGCATTCACGGCAGTAATCACAGCTTTCACCCCGACCTTGTTAGCAGAGTATTTCACCGCTTCGAGTACAGACAGATACGAATCAGTCAGAGTAAAGTTGCCCGTAGCAAAATATTTCCCCACGATGGCGATATTCACCGTCTTGCGGCCACTATCCTTGATGCCTCTAGCCATCCGTGACCATTCAGCAAAATCTATCCCCGTATTTCTGACCCTCGTTTTTGATCCGCTCGTACCATTTTTGTTTGGTTGCCTATTATTTTCGCGACCTGCAATGGCTAAATTGTTAAATTGTTTAACTGTCTCTCTGTCCACATGTAGAGCAGTGAGGACGATATCATCTATCTTGCCATGACGGAAATTGATCGGTACATCATAGATACTCTCGATATCAGGTGCGGAGATAACATTGTCAATATGGATATTGCATGCCGTCGCTATCTTTTCCTTGCGTCGATCATCTAGTGGATGATCTGCCCTGGCTATCACGATATCCGTGTTCACTCCATATGAAGCTAGTTGTTGCACAGCATGCTGTGTAGGTCTAGTTTTCATCTCTCCCAACTTTGACGGGATCGGTAGATAACTAACCATGATGAAGATGACATCATCTGGATGGCGCATCTTTAGAAATCTAGCCGCTTCGATAAACATCGTGTTCTGATAATCTCCCACGGTGCCACCGATCTCGATGATAGAAATATCAGACTCATTGACCTTAGCAGAATGTTCGAACCTGCGCACGATCTCATCACGGAGGTGTGGTATCGCTTCGACACATTTGCCGCCATATCCGAGTGCCCTCTCCTTCTCTATGACATATTTGTAAACCATACCGCTCGTGATGTAGTCATCTGGTGTGAGGTCCCTCCCGAGGAATCTCTCGTAATTTCCCATGTCCTGGTCAGTCTCCAATCCACTGTCCAAAACGAAAACCTCACCGTGTTCGGTGGGGTTCATAGTGCCGGCGTCAACATTGAGATACGGGTCGACTTTGACTAGATTGATAGAAAAACCTTTGCTGGAGAGTAGTGTACCGATAGATGATGTTGCTATCCCTTTTCCAACACCTGACATCACGCCACCCAAAACGAAGATGTATTTATGATTCAATTTATGAAGTTTCGATCGTGGCTCCACTTTTGCTCTCGACTTTATTACAGACCTCGTTTGGAGTTTTACCGATGACTTACTGGTTATCTGGGGCTTCAATATCGCTCGCGACTTTCCATTCGCCTTCTTTGCATCCTTGGCTTTCATCTTGCCTCGCATTAGAACCATGGGGTACATTCTAGTTTGTCTCCCACCGCTTGTCTACTCTTTTCAACATGTCAAATACTGTGTCATAAGTGCGAAAAACGGCTCTAGGGCTTGACATTTGCAGATTTATATGTAGGATAATAGATAGACCTAGACCATTACAACCACATAGATAGAAAATAAACGAAAAAAAATGAAGAGACCATGAAAAGTTACTCAAGGAGAATTAAACTCGTCTTATTTCATCGAGATGAGAGCGGCCGACCAACGGCTTATCTCGTCCGGCGACCTAAGTCAAACGATGGTCAAGGCACCAAGAAATGGCCAGGTGTTGTCCTGGCAACTCTAGGATGCAAACCCAAAGATGGGGAGGATGACCTTGCCGCACTAGTTCGCCTACTAAACGAAACATCGAAAGGGCGACTCGGCGTATTGGGAGCACTTACTCTGCTCGAACTTCTTACGGAGGATGGTCCTGATGGGAATATCCTACATGTAGGTGAAAGTGCTACCATATATGGACTAACGGTGTCTCCGGAAATCATCCGCCTGATATACCCGGAACTCAGTGATGACGCCTTTGTTCGAGTTACTGCCAAGGACCTTCACCTCCTCACGAACGCCAACGATGCGAACAGGTTCGATCCTCCGGCAGACGACAAGATCATAGTCTTTTCACATTTGAGGTCTGCTCTGGAAACTGCTCTTCGCGGTCGCCCCAGACAAACGACTCTCTAGTGGAAATATTTCGTTCAACGGTCAGATATCGATCACCCGCCCGCAATTCGTTGCTGGCGGACTTTTTTTGCGCAGTTACGCAGGGTAGGCCTGCGTAACGAGGTCTGCCCTTTTAACTAAACCCTGAGGTACCTCCTCGCAGCGATGTAACTAGAGAAGCCGCCCAAGATGACACCTGCACCCATCACGATGATAAATATCTGACTAAAGTTTTGTGAGAAGTATCTCGACAACACATTGACGACGAGTTCAAAGTCGCTAGCTATCTCTACCCCCGCGAAGCGTAGCACTACCGCATCACTCCAATATGCCACAGCAGCTAGAATGACGAGCGTGATGAGTCCTGAGATGATGCCGTACATGATACCAGAAACGATGAGTGGTCCGCGAACATATATATTACTAGCACCAACTAGCTTCATGACAGAGATCTCGTCTTTGGATGTATAGACGATGAGGCGGATGGTGTTAAAGACGACGATGATAGCCACCATGATCATGATGACGGCGATGATGAAACCGGCTTTTTCGATGGCTGGAATGATCTGACTCAGTCTGTCGATGACGAGTTTGTTCTGCTCATAGTTCACTTTCTCGATCATAGGTGTGCCGTCTGACATCACAGGATTCTTATTATCCAGATACTGCGCGATGCTGCCGTATTGACCTGGATCTTTGGCTTTTATATTTAGAGTCGCAGGAAATGGATTGGTACCTATCTCATCTAGTCCCTGCATGATGAGGGTGTTGTCTTGCCACTTGGTCTTGAACCTGGCCAACACCTGATCACGAGAGATGTATGTCGTACTAGCGACTTCTGGCAAGCGACCCAGATCTTTTTGAACTGTGAGAATATCAGACTCAGGTGCCGACAATGCAAAATATACATTGATATCCACCTTGTCCTTCACATCAGCGATGAGTGCTCTACCAAATGCTCCCGCAAAGATGATGCTACCTATCGCGAGCAGGGATAGTGTCAAAACAACGATCGCTGCGAACGACAGAAAACCATTGCGCCAGAAGTTGACGAAACCAGTGCGAGTTATTCTTTTAAAATTGGTGAAAATCATTTAATTACAATATATACTTCCCTGCCTTGTCATCCCTGATCACCTTGCCCTTTTCCATGGTGATAACGCGACCACCGACAGTATCAACAACGCCTTTGTTATGAGTAGTCAGCAGGACCGTCGTTCCCAACTCATTGATCTTCTGCAAGATACGAATGATCTCGTAAGTATTGGTCGGATCGAGGTTACCTGTCGGCTCGTCAGCTATGATTATATCAGGTTGTGTCACTATCGCCCTAGCTATAGCAACTCGTTGGCGTTCTCCACCAGAGAGTTCCCTTGGAAAGTTCCATATCTTGTGACCTAGGTTGACTAGTTCCAATACATGCGGCACATCTGCGGATATCTCGCTGTCCGTCCTCCCTGCGGCTTCCATAGCAAAGGCGATATTCTCATAAATAGTCTTGTTTGGTAATAGTCTATAATCCTGAAAGACTGTTCCTATCCTACGACGCAACTTACTCATCTGCTTCTTGTTCAGTTTATGAACATCGGTCGACTCGAGGTAAACCGCACCCTCTGTCGGCCAATCTTCGGCTATGAGCATCTTCATGAGTGTCGTCTTGCCTGCTCCAGAATGTCCTACTATGGTGACAAACTCCTTGGGTTCTACACCAAAACTGACTCCGTCTAGAGCGACGGATTTGTCTGGATAGATCTTCGTAACTTTGTCGTAGTAGATCATGAGTTAATGATACCACAACTCTGATTAAGTGACATAGCTTTAGTAATCATTTTCATCTTCACTCATCTCCCTCTCCTAAACAATTTCCAAATGATGACCAATACGATAATTATTCCTATCACTATTCCAACTGAACCGAGCGCACCAGAACCACCCAAAAATGACGGATGTAACTGTGCCTCAATACTCTTTACATAGACTGGATTTACGACTAGTCGTGTCGCGCCATTTGTCGTGACATAGTACGGAACCGTCACTGTGCTGTTACCAGTAGAAGCAGTCACATCGTATTTCATGGCAGTACCTAGTGTAAACTGCGCCTCTCCAGCACTATTTGTAACCACCGAAGCATCCGACGGCTTTATAGAAACACTAGCCCCAGCGACTGGCTGACTCTTTGCATCTAGGACTACGACTGTGAGTGTTGTGGACATAAAGTTAGTGATTAGTGACTAGTTATTAGTGAATAGTATACCACAATTATATTCTTGGTCTTGGTGGAACTCTAGGTGGTAAATTTGATCTGTATTCTATATCTTTGATCCTATTTCTGCGGCGCAAGATCAATACATAAACACCACCTATCAACAATCCAGTAATAATGATACCTCCAACGACCTTACCTACTAGCCACAATACTCCTGCCCATCCAATACCATCATTGAGTACGATAATAGGTGAAACTGGTTGAGAAGCAGGTGTATTTGACTTTGAGGTAGATGACGGAACGATTGGAGATACCACCACCGTATGTTCTGTCGGGGTGGCAGAAACTTGATTTGCGGCTGGCTGCGCAGGCCTACCCTGCGACACAGCTGGCGAAGTCGAGGTCGTTGTCGCAGATCCTAGTAAGGTTCCACCTTGCTGAACTTGTCGAACATACGAACCACTAGAACTATAACTCCCACCACTACTCGGCGGCGTGACCGGCGCATTTGCAGGCAGAGTCGCACTCGTCGATTGCACCGCACTCTGTCCCACCACATTCACTGCACTAACACGGAAATCATAGCTCAAATTATTTGTAAGTCCTGTAATTGTGACTGTTGTCCCAACTGAGATACCATCTGCAAACGCTGTCCACACCATCGGCTCACTTGAAAGCTTGTAATCAATGACATAATCAATTATTGGTGTACCACCATCTATTAACGGTGCAGTCCAAGACAATGTAACTTGCGTATTCCCCGCCACGGCCGTAACACCAGTCGGAGCATCCGGCACACTAACAGGTGTAACCGAGTTCGAAGGTGGCGATGATGCAGGACTCGTACCGATCGCATTCGTTGCAGTCACTGTGAATGTGTATGCAGTACCATTCGTCAAGCCGGTAACTAATATTGGCGAAGAGCCACTTGAACTCGCGATACCACCTGGACTAGAAGTAACTGTATAACTCGTAATAGCCGATCCACCATTTACCAAAGGCGGGCCAAATGACACGCTCGCCTGACCACCAGCACTAGAAGTCGCCGTAACATCAGTCGGTGCATCAGGGAAAGTTGCCACGGCAGTGAATGACTGGTCCGCCCGAGAAGACTGTGAACCATAATTCACTCTGATATGGAACCAATAATTGCCCGGTGCAGGAACAGTCGAAGTCGCCACAAAGTCCCAATTTTCATGCGAGGCGACCAACTTTGCCGCAGTTGAACTAAATATATCCGCACCATCGCCACTACCGCACAGATTTGTATCACTGTCAGTCACGCAATAAGTGTACTGATACTCATACTGACTCAAGCCTTCATTGGTTATTCGAACAGCTGTTCCAATCGACGGTGTCGTCAGATCTGAAAAACTCTGAATCAAGACTTGCGCTGGTTCACCAGGAGTTGCCGAGACTGTGCCGCTAGGAATACTCTGACCGATGATATTCACTGCACGCACCCTGAAATCATATGAAGTACCATTTGAAAGTCCGATAATTGTGGCAGTTGTTTGTGTAGACACCGCATCCGAGAACACGGACCATGTTCCGCCAGTTGTTAACTGATATTCGATGATGTAGTCACTGATCGTCGAACCTCCATTTGAAGCTGGTGCTGCCCATGACAGTGAGATACTGCTTCCCAATACTACTGCTGCCAGATTCACAGGTGCACCCGGCTCTGTCGAGAGGGTCACAGAATTCGAAGGCGCAGAAGCTGAGCTCGTACCAACTGCATTTGTCGCTGTCACTGTAAATGTATAAGCAGTACCATTCGTTAATCCTGTGACTATTATTGGCAATGCATTACTCGTACTAGCATATCCACCAGGATCTGAAGTAACAGTATAATTAGTAATTGGAGTTCCTCCATCAGATGTTGGTAATGTAAATGTAATAGACGCCTGTCTATTGCCTGGTGTTGCGATAACACCTGTTGGTGCATTTGGCACGGTGACTGGTATAACCGCGTTCGAAGCAGTAGAAGAAGCTCCCTCACCCACCGCATTGGTCGCTGTCACGGTAAATGTGTACGAAGTGCCATTGGTGAGCCCCGCAACGATGATCGGCGATCCTGCTCCAACTCCTGTAAAGTTTCCAGGCGTTGACTTCACCGTGTAACTATTCACTGCACTGCCACCATCGAAGACTGGTGGCGTGAATGTCACACTCGCCTGCGCATTGCCCGGTGTCGCCGTCCCTATCGTCGGTGCATCTGGAACTGTGACTGGCATCGCACTAGTCTGCACACTGGCTGTTCCCGGACCGACATCGTTCACTGCATACACTCGGAAGTCATAGGCAGATGCATTGGTGAGTCCGATAACTGTACCGCTCGTAAGCGTTGAAACTGGATCAGCGAATGTTGACCATGTGACCAGTTCACTCGAGAGTTTGTACTGGATGACATAGTCTGTTATCGCCGAGCCACCATTTACCGCTGGTGCAGTCCAAGTCAGTCCCACCTGTCCACGACCTGCCGTCGCTGTGAGTACTGTCGGCGCATCTGGTGTTGTTGCGGGTGTCACTGTATTTGAAGCGGTCGAAGCTGGACCAGTTCCTGCAGCGTTGGTTGCTGTCACTGTGAATGTATAAGCGGTACCATTCGACAGTCCTGTGACGACTATTGGTGAACCTGTACTCGAACTCGCAATACTCCCAGGACTCGAAGTAACGGTGTAGCTAGTAATAGCCGAACCACCATTCGAAGTAGTTGATGCCATCACCTCTTCACCCGCGACCTGATAAAATGTCGACGTAGAATATTGGTTGTTGTATTCGGTTTTGATCCAGTCAGCCGAGCGGGCGATGCTTGAAATACGGACTTCGTCGATATCACCACTAAAACTATAGTTCAAAGTGCTACCAGTTTTTTGAATACCCACCAATGTAATATTTAATGACGGTGAAATGCTGGTAGTATTTGTTTGACTATTCTCACCATCACGATAAGCTGTCCGACTATTAACAGCGGATTGTACATCAACCACATATGTCCACGTATTTAATGAAGCATTTCCAGTGGCATTGGCTGATGCATAATGACTAACATCCGATGCTACATCTGTGCCGACAACATGAGATGAGGTCATATAAGCTTGGATATAATTTTCTGCAGTTGTCTTGTTACTAACAGCCGCAATTACTCCAGTAGTTGCCCCCGTGTGTCTTGCCCAAGCCGAAATTGTAACCGGAGTCCCTGATAATACTGCAGCATCACGCCAAAGGTATGCAGACGAACCAAATGTTATAGCTTTACCAAAGTTTCCTGAAGCACCATAAGTAGGTGAACCTACAGCGATTAAATCACTATGGTTAGATGTTGAATCGTAAACCGTTCCACTAGATTCACCCAAATGCCACACTCCCTTAAAATAATTACTTCCCCCATCATCCCAAACCTTTTGTGAGCCATAAGTTGAATTGGCCACAGGTTCAGTGACGGCACTGGAATTTCCATAATACATATATATGTCCGTATTGACCGTCGTAGAAAGAAGCGGAACCTTTACCCAAGAAACTAGTGAGCCACTAGAGTAATATTCGATCTCGCGTGCGAGCTCCGTCACACCGTCAGCGGAAGTGAAGCGGATGTCCGTTCCACTCGCATTCACATTCGACAGACCTGCCAATGAGACGAGAACTGGAAAATTGGTTTGATTTGTATTCGGGACTTTCGTCTTGTCTATCGTTATCTTCTTTCTATAAGTCCAACTACTGTTGTACCACTTGGCCACAGATGACGGACCAGTGAATGTGACAGTCGCTCGTGCATTACCCCTCGTAGCGACGACTGTTATAGGTGCATCTGGAGTCGTATATGGCGTACTACTCACTGTCGGCGTACTGGCACTACCCTGACCGGCACTATTCGCTGCGGAGATACGGAAATCATAAGAAGACCCATTTACCAGTCCGACTCCAGTGACGATAGTCGTAGTCGCTGTCGAAACGCCATCAGCAAAAACTGACCAAACTGAGTCGGTGTGTAGTTTGTACTCGATAACATAGTCAGTTATCGCCGCACCTCCGTTGTATGCCGGCGCACTCCAAGTCAATCCGATTTGCGCATTTCCAGCACTCGCAGAAACTGCAGTTGGTGCATCGGGTGGTGCTGCTGGCATTGCTGCTGGACTCGTGGCCGCAGAAGCGGGGCTAGTACCGATAGCGTTCGTCGCCGTCACCGTAAATGTATATGCCGTTCCATTTGTCAGTCCTGTAACAACTATAGGTGAACCATTACTCGAGCTCGCAATACTCCCAGGACTCGAAGTCACTGTGTAACTCGTAATTGCGGATCCGCCATTTGATGCCGTCCCTGCCGCAGTTTCTTCAGTTGCGATAGCATAAAATGTATTCGGCGAATTTTGATTGTTGTATTCGGTGGAGATCCAGTCGGCGGAGCGGGCGGTGGAGGATATGCGAACTTCGTCGATATCTCCCTTGTAATTTCGTGACTCATAGTAAACCGCACTTCCAAATCTAATATGTCTATTTGCTAAATAATTTACCGTCGCATTTGATGCGGCACCTGGCGCCCAAGCAACTGTTCCATTTCGATATCCGATAATACTCGTCCCTGTCTTTGTATATGATATGTACTGCCATGAACCATATGTTAATTGGATTCCTTTCCCGGCACCAAGTTGTCCAGCAGGTTGGTAAGTGCTACCAGCACCATAGCCTAAATAATAATATTTATTCGTCGTCGCATCTTCGGATTGAAGCACCCAGCCTTCCATGCCTTGATGATCAAGGTCAATGGGAGCAACGATTGCTTGGCTCTGTGTTGAATCAGGCCTAATCCAAACAGAGATAGTGAATGATTGATTATTGAACGCTGATGAACTTGGAATATCTATATAACTACTGGAACCATTAAAATTTCCCGCACCATCTACTTGACCTGGAATAGATGTCGGTGATGTAGCGGGAAGAGTTCCATTCAATGCATTAATCGTGGAATCATTCGCTGTCAAAGTTGTCCCATTAGGTAAATGCCACACTCCCTTGAAATAATTACTTCCTCCATCATCCCAAACACCAGTCGTTGTTCCTTGGTCCGCGGCACCAGCATTTCCATAGTACATATACAAAACTGTGTCCGTTGAAGTGGAAATAGAAGGTACTTTGATCCACGAGACCAATTGGCCCGTAGAAGATGCATATAACTCCACTTCATGATTCAATTTCGTAGTACCATCAGACAATGTGAACAAAATATCGCCACCATTTGATTTACCGGTATGACCTCCAGAATATCCAGTGTATTTGAGTGCATTCGTCGTGGTACTCACCAAAACTGGAAAGTACTGCAATACCGATCCAGTCGTACTACCAACCTTCGTATGATCAATAGTTATCTTGGACCTATATACCCAACTGCCGTTATACCATTTCGCGGCAGAGGATGGGCCAGTAAAAGTAACAGTCGCTCGTGCATTACCAGCAACAGCAATCACTGCGATAGGAGCATCAGGGGTCGTGGCTGGAGTCGCGACAGAAGTAGCACTGGCACTGCCTTGACCGAGGGCATTCACAGCAGAGACACGGAAATCGTACGATGTGCCATTGATTAAACCTATGACCGTAAATGAAGTCGTCGTCGAAACGCCATCTGCATAAGTTGACCATGTCACACTCCCAGTTGGTCGATAATCAATAACATAATCGGTTAGCGCCAATCCTCCAGTATTCACTGGAGCTGTCCAAGTTAATGTCACTTGCCCATTATTCGGCGTCAGTATAAGCGAGGTCGGTGCGGCTGGCACAGTCACACTTTCCTCACTTGCTGATGAATAGAATGTTGATGGAGAATTTTGGTTGTTGTATTCGGTCTTGATCCAGTCAGCAGAGCGAGCAATGCTAGAAACTCGGGTTTCGTCGATAGAACCTTTGAATAGAACACCACCAGAATCACGAGAACCAATAGTAAATGGGACACTATTTATAATAGAATTGGTACCAAGATTATCACTGATCGTTGTCATTGTCTCCACTTTTCCGTCAACATATATTTGGACGCCCGAAGCACTTGAACTTCCACTGTATGTCATAATGATATTATGCCATCTACCATCATTTGTTTTTGTTGACCCTTGAACTTGAATATAATGAGAAGAGTTTTGTAATAATGCAGAAATAATTCCGCAACCCGCTCCAGCACCTCCACATTCTCCTGCTCCCGCGTTATTTGTAACAAGATAATAATAGCCAGCATAATTTCCACTGTTCTGTTCTTTTGCATAAATAAAATCATCATCAGCAGTATTTGATGTATTTATCCACGAAGAAATAGTAAATGGGTTTGTTCTTTCAAAAGAAAGACTGGAAGCATTAGTACCACTTATATAATTACTCCCTCCATTAAAACTCCCCGCACCATCCACCTGCCCACTAGTAGTTGGTGTCCACGTTTGAGCGGTACTATTATTACCGTTCGATGTTGAATCAAATACTTGCGGATTTGTTCCCGTCTCCTTCAAATGCCATACGCCCTTGAAATAGCTGGCGCCTCCATCATCCCAAACACCAGTCGTAGTTGACTGATCTGTCGCAGCGGCGTTGCCATAATACATATACAGGACAGTGTCTGTCGAAGTTGAGAGTGATGGTACTTTCACCCAAGAGATGAGATTACCGGTTGATGAGGCGTATAATTCTATTTCATGTTGCAATTTGGTCGTGCCGTCGGAGGAGGTAAAGAGGATATCTTTACCTGTCGAAGAGGCGACGTGACCATTGGCGAAGCCGGTGAATTTCAATGCGGTCGTGGTGGTGGAGACGAGTACTGGAAAATTCGTATTGAGGGTACTGGTGGTACTCGCCACTTTGGTATGGTCAATAGTTATCTTGGTCCTATATCCCCAACTAGCGTTATACCAAGGATCGGCAGCGTGCGTCACAGAATGGAAAATGCAAAAATTAAAAATCAAAATGACAATGCAAAATGAAAAAATCAATGCCGACTTTCGAATAAGTATCATGATGAGTTGTACACAAAACACGGGGGCTCTGGAAAAAAGCTTCATGCCCTATATTTTAGCATTAATTTGGGTACTTGTATGCTTGTTTTTTCCACTTTGGCCGCTATAATTACAGTACTTTATGAAGAAATTACCAGACAATCAGATATCATTCTATAAATCATCGGATGGCTCGGTGAATATCGAAGTGCTATATGCGGAGGAGAATATCTGGCTTACCCAAAAGAAAATTGCAGAGCTTTTTGATGTAGGTATTCCTACGGTTAATGAACACATCAGAAATATTCTAGATAGTGCGGAGTTGGACGAGAATTCAGTTATTCGGAATTTCCGAATAACTGCAACGGATGCCAAAGAGTACAATACAAAACACTACAATCTAGAGGCAATATTGGCAATTGGGTATAGGGTAGGTTCTGAACGAGGTATACAATTCCGCCAATGGGCGACAGAAATATTGAAGGATTATATTCACAAAGGCTACGCCTTGGATTCTAATAGGATGAAATACGGCTCTCGTTTTAGTACCAGATATTTTGATGAACTCTATGAAGAGATCAAGGATATACGCACTAGTGAACGGATGATCTATCAGAAGATAACTGACATCTACGCAACGGCGATTGATTATTCCCCAAAAACTTATGAAAGCAAGCGATTCTTCGCAACAGTGCAAAACAAACTTCACTTCGCTATCACAGGTAAGACTGCTGCGGAGATCATCACCTATCGAGTCAGTAGTAAGAAAGAAAAAATGGGGTTAACATCATGGCGACGATCTCCCGAAGGCAAGATCATGCCCAGCGACACTGTGATAGCCAAAAATTATCTAAATATGAAAGAGTTGGAACATTTGAATCGAATCGGCAATATGTATCTAGACTATGCCGAAATGCAAGCGGCACGCGGCAGAGCGATGACCATGAAGGATTGGATGGAAAAACTCAATGCTTTTCTCAAATTTAGCGAATACGAGATATTGAACGACACAGGAAAGGTAAGTCATGAAGTTGCAGAGACTTTAGCGCTAAAAGAATACGAGGAATTCAGGAAGGTGCAAGATAAGAATTATATATCTGACTTTGATGTAGAGGTAAAAAAGCTATTAAACGTGAAGAAAAAGAAGGGGGGAAAGTAAATTTGAAGGTGAGAAAAACCGCGACGAGTGATACGCAAAACAAGGAGGCTCTGGAAAAAAGCTTCATGGGGTAAGTTTAGCATTTTTTTGACAAAAAACGGGTGTGGATATGCACAGAGTTTGAAGCATGTCTATTCGACCAGAAAATCCCAGTAGTTTTCACGATTGACTACCTTAAAGAATGAGCCCGGATAGTTCTTTAAAAATATATTTGGTCTCGACGAATTGCCGCCCCACTTAAATTCGTAGGCATTAAATACACCATCCTTTTCTTCAATGAGATCGATCTCTTTTTGATCATACGTTCTCCAAAAATATGCATTGGCGAATATATTTCCATATGAACGCTTTTTCAAACGTTCAATAACCATAAAGTTTTCCCATAGGGCACCAATATCATTCCTAGTATCCAGATCACCAAACTGAGAAAGAATGGCATTCCGTATACCATTGTCATAGAAATAATATTTCTTCTTGCCTCTTATCTCGTTCCTCATATTCCTCTTGAGCGAACCCAATGAGACTATGATAAAGCCCTTTTCCAATACGTCGATATATTTTTCAATAGTCCTAACATTCGTGTTGAGCTGGGTTCCAAGTTCCGTGAGTGACACTTCATTGCCAACTTGGAGCGCTAATAGCTTTACCAGATCAACGAGTGTCTTTGACTTTTTTATCTTATCTAGAGCGAGCACGTCTTTCAGGAGATACGAGTCTACTATCTCGTTCAAGACAATCTGCTTTTTTTCTTTGGAATCTGCCAGAAAGACGTCCGGGTACGAACCGTATATCAGAAACTCATTCAATCTCCGTTTTAGGTCGTACTCATTGAAATCCTTACACAAGTCTATCTGAGCAAAAGGATATATAGTTATCGTAATCTTTCTGCCAGTTAGAGGCTCGCCTATCTGGTTTGCCAAATCAAAGCTAGAGGATCCTGTAACGATGACTTTTATTCCTGGTATCTGATCGACTATTATTTTTAGACCTTGTCCGATATTTTTTATTTGCTGTGCTTCATCTATGGCGATCAAATCGTAACCGGACACATAGTCCTTTATCCTTTCAAAATCACCTGACCCAAGTATCTCTTGTACTCGAATATTCTCCCCGGAATCAAGACGGTATTTCAATGTGGTTTTCTCCAAATATGAAGTGAGAATAGTTGTTTTACCAACCCTTCTCGGTCCATATATTACTAGCACTTTGTTAGGTACTATTAATGGCTCAATTGAGCTGTAGAATCGTTGAATCATGAATTTGTGTATTTACAATACATGTATTATTACTAATATGTGTACTCATCATACACGTATTACAAATAATTGCAAAGGCCAGTCCCTATGCGCTATTGCGGCTTATCTTTACTCCCTCCATAAATAACCAACAACTAAACAAATTTGAAATCAGATCAATTACAATCCCCTCTCCGCCTCTATGAACGCATCGAGATCCCCTTCCAACACTTTATCCACCTGCGTAGTCTCGTAGTCAGTACGGTGATCTTTGACCATCTTGTATGGATGATCCACATATGAACGGATCTGATTGCCCCATTCTATAGAAGTCGTAGATGAGATCTGCATGCCTTTTTCGCGGGCGATGCGCTCATCTTCCATGCGCTTCCAGAGTTTTCCACGCAATATATCCATAGCCTTCTCGCGGTTTTGTGCTTGCGAACGCTCCGAGGTTACATGTATAGAGATACCAGTCGGCGTATGGATGAGACGCACCGCAGTCTCTCTCTTGTTCACATTCTGACCTCCTGGACCGCCGGATTTGGCTATGGATACTTCGAGATCGTTATCTGCGATCACGATATCACCAGCCGAAGTCTTTTCGAACTCCGGTACGACTTCTACCAGCGAAAATGAAGTCTGCCTCTTTTGGTTTGCATTGAAAGGAGAGATGCGGACGAGTCGATGGACTCCGGACTCATTCTTGAGCGTGCCATATGCACCGAGTGTTCCACCATCTTCCGCACTGACTCCACCACTCTTGCCCGTGACCTCAACGGTGACATTTCTGTAACCTCCATGATCATTTTCATTTGCGTGAATGACTGACCACCTCCAACCTTTGCTCTCGGCATACCTCCTATACATACGCAGTAGCATCGCAGAGAAATCCTCCGCATCATCTCCCCCGGCACCTGAAAGGATCGAAAGTATTGCATTGCCCTTGTCATATTTCCCTATACCAGTGAGGCTATCTTTCAAGTTCTGGAGTTCTCTCACAGCTGCCTGCGCCCTGACTTTATCAGTCCAAAAGTCACCACCTGCCATGGCGGTTTCTATTTCAGCTATCTTCTGTTGGATTTTTTCCTTGTCTGTTTTCATCGACTTTATGGACTTTCTGACTTTCTGACTTTACAGACTTTAAGGACTTTCCGACTTGATGGACTTGATGGACTTTCCGACTTGATGGACTTGATGGACTTGATGGACTTTCTGACTTTATAGACTTTATGGACTTTATGGACTTTATGGACTTTATGGACTTTATGGACTTTCTGACTTTATAGACTTTATGGACTTTATGGACTTTATGGACTTTCCGACTTTACAGACTTTACAGACTTTCTGACTTTCTGACTTTCTGGACTCTCCGACTAAGCATATCAGAATCGCCCCGCATTTGCACCAAAAAGCTACATATGCTAGTATAAATACCAATGAAGTCACTCCTCCCGTACATCCAGATCATCCTTTCTGTTATTTTGGCAGCCACAATATTGCTCCAGAGAACAGGTGCCCAAGTAGGCGGTGCATTTGGCGGTAGCGACAACTTTAGTTCAGCATTCCACACCAGACGCGGTATGGAGAGGGGTCTATTCATCATCACCATCATAGTAGCTATATTGTTCGCAGTATCAGCGTTACTCAATCTTATTTAGCACACATTGAGATAAGAGATAGGAGCTAAGAGATAAGATCAAAAAAATTCAATTCGATTTCCTTCTTATCTCCTAACTCCTACCTCTTAGCTCTCTCCAGTTACCTATTACTTACTACAGCGTTCATACTTAATACTTTATACCTAATACTTAATCCTTCATTCGCCGTGACCGAAACGACCCCAAAAGAATTCGGCTTCAAAAAAAGCCCGAAAATCATCAGTTACATAAGACAATTCTCAGCCACAGAGAAGGCTGTATTTGGTATCTTCGTATTGGCGGCGATAGTCTCCACAGTCCTCATGGCTGGCAGGATCAATTCGCATTTTATGATACAAGTTCCTAGCCACGGAGGAGAACTCCGAGAAGGTGTCATCGGATTACCCAGAAATATAAACCCTGTACTCGCCATCACAGATGTAGATAGGGACATCTCTGCACTCGTATATTCTGGCCTCATGAAATGGAGTGATGGCAAACTAGTCTCTGATCTGGCCAAATCCTACACTGTTTCACCTGATGGACTCACATATGCATTTATTCTAAAAGATGACCTGCATTTCCAAGATGGGTCGGCACTCACAACTGATGACATAGACTTTACCATTCAAAAAGTTGGTGACCCTGTTCTAAAGAGCCCTCGCAAATCAGACTGGACCAATGTCACAGTACAGATCATCTCACCAAAGGAGATACATTTCATATTAAAGCAAGCATATTCCCCATTTATCACCAACATGGCACTCGGTATATTGCCAAAACATATCTGGAATACAGTGAATAACGACCAATTCATATTCAGCCAATACAATATCCAACCGATAGGTTCTGGTCCATACAAAGTGTCATCAGTAGGAAAAGACAGTGCAGACATCCCTACAAATATCAAGCTCTCTACTTGGAGCAACTATTATGGCGAGATCCCCTATGTGAGCTCCATAGCCTTCACATTCTTTGGAGATGAGGCCAAAGCGCTGTCAGCACTAGATAGTGGCTCTATAGATAGTTTAGCGACAGTTTCTGCCACCGAAGCAGTCAAACTAGCCACCAACAAAGCGGCTTCATATACTGTATTACAGTCGCCATTGCCACGCATCTTCGGCGTATTCTTCAACCAGAGTCAGTCGCCTGTGTTGTCAGATATCGCAGTTCGACAAGCACTCAATATGTCGGTAGATAGAATAGCTATCGTCGCCAAAGTTCTATCCGGATACGGCGTCCCCATAGATGCTCCTTTACCAAAGGATATCCCACCAACAGATGATGTTTCTACCATTTCCTTTGATATCGCTGCCGCTCAAAAATTGCTAGAAAAAAATGGCTGGAAGAAAGATGCTAGCACTGGCATATACACAAAGAAAGACAAGAAAAACCTCCTCCAGACTCTATCATTCGATATATATACCGCTGATACACCAGACCTGAAACAGGCCGCAGAAATGGTCAGAGACTCATGGAATACGATGGGTGCACAAGTCGATCTCAAAGTTTTCAATGCTAGTGACCTATATCAGAATGTTATCAGGACCAGGAAATATGATGCTCTACTATTCGGTGAACTCGTAGGTAAAGACCGTGACCTGTATGCATTCTGGCACTCATCGCAGATCAAAGCACCAGGACTCAATATTTCCATGTATACGAACAGCAAAGTCGACAAACTGCTCGAAGATATTCGCACGACTAGTGATGACGATGCTCGCGCAGACAAATACACCCAATTTGAAAAAAACATTTCCACCGATACACCAGCCGTATTTCTATACTCCCCAAATTTCATCTATGTGGTACCAAAGATATTGCATGGCATCAGCCTCAGCGATATAACGGTGCCATCCGATAGATGGAATACGATCTCTAGTTGGTATCTTGCCACTGAAAATTTGTGGGGATTCCTGTCAGACCGAAAATAGATTTAAGATTTAAAGCACAGGATTTACGATTTAAGATTTATGATTTATGAGAATCGCAAACGCAAACTTGAAATAGGATATGAGATATGATCGGCACACTTTAAACTTTATTAATGCATTTCCTAAATCGTAAATCGTAAATCGTAAATCGTACATCGTAAATCTTCTCAATTAATCAAACTTAACAAATTTTAATCACTACTAACTTTAACCAAATCGAACCTAATCAAACAATAATGAACGACCCAAAAAATATCAAACCAATACAACCAAATCAAGAGGCACCTAGGCCGAGATTTTCAGCGCGACCAACTGGTCAGGCGAGGCCCGCTACTCCATTCAAGGGACATCCTGCGCTGTTTCATGGCCAGAACAAGCCGTGGCAGCAAAATAGCAATAGATTTGCCACCAGAACACTGCGTAACCCAACCCCAATCACCGCTCCTGTCACAGGACAAGTGAAGTCTCCGGCAACTACATCCAATAAACCTTACTCCCCAATCAATACCCTTGCGAAAGCTAGTACCCCTATTGCAAATCCTCCCCTAACCACCCCACCAGTTGGCGGAAGGGTCGAGGGTATAGGACGCACAAATAATGTGTCGCCCGCGACTAAACCCTATACCCTAAACCCTGTACCCTCTCTTTCGAATGGTCACCGCATCGTCCTCGGCAAAGGTGCTAGGAAACTGCCAGAGGCAGCCAAGCATATCGCAGGCGCACGCATGGATGTCATCCGCAAAGAGTCCAGACCGATGAAACGAGGTCCTGCCCACGCCAGATCTCTGACCTATCAGAGTAGTGAAGACAAGATACCGCCCATAGCAGCAGATACTATCCGCATCATCCCACTAGGTGGTGTAGAAGAGGTTGGACGCAACATGACAGCCATCGAGTACGGTGGTGAGATAGTCATCATCGACCTCGGATTCCAATTCCGTGACGAAAATACGCCTGGCATCGACTACATCTTGCCAAATACGAAATATCTCGAGGAGAGAGTTGGCCAGATCAAGGCACTCATCATCACTCACGGTCACTTAGACCATACTGGTGGTATCCCATATATCATGCCTCGCATAGGCAATCCACCAGTCTATACTAGACTCCTTACTTCCATCTTGATACAAAAGCGTCAAGAAGAGTTTCCACATCTACCAAAACTGGACATGAACCTAGTTGAACAAAATTCGACTGTTACCATAGGCAAATTCAAAGTGCGCTTCTTCTCTGTTACTCACACTATCCCAGACGCGATGGGAGTGATCATCGAAACACCATATGGATCGATCGTACACACCGGTGACCTAAAGATGGACCATGAAAATGGCCTCCCTACAGATGAGGAATCAGCCGAATACGAGCGAGCTTTCCCGATAGTAAATGGGCCCGCTGGCAAGACCAATGTCCTCATGCTCATGGCAGACTCGACCAATGTAGAAACACCAGGATTTTCCGTACCCGAGAGACAAGTTCACAAGAACCTAGAGGAATACATAAAGAATTCCACGGGCCGCCTCATCATCGCAACATTCTCCAGTCTACTAGAGAGACTACTCAAGATGGTAGAATACGCAGAACTCTATAACAAGAAAGTAGTGATCGAAGGTCGTAGTCTCAAGTCCAACATCGAAGTATGTTGGCACCTAGGTCTCCTAAAGGCCAAGAAAGACACCATCATCGATAGTGGTGACATGGACAACTATCCACCAGATAGGATAGTCATACTAGCGACTGGTGCACAGGGTGACGAATTCGCCGCTCTCATGCGCATGTCTAACAAGACTCACACAAAGATCAAGCTAAATGCCCGCGATACGGTGATATTGTCTTCGTCTGTCATCCCTGGTAATGAACGCGCGGTGCAGAAGTTGAAAGATAACCTCTCGAGACAAGGTGCCAAGATCATCCACTATCGTACTGCCGAGGTTCACTCCACTGGTCATGCTTACCGAGATGAAACCTTGTGGATACATCGTCAGATCAAGCCGCGATTCTTCATGCCATTACACGGCTATCACTACATGCTTCGCGTTCATGCTGATGTAGCGAAGGAGGCCAATGGTCTCAAGGAAGAGGATGTCGTCGTCCCAGACAATAGTTCGGTGATCGAGATACAGAATGGTGGTACGAAGCTGGTCAAATTGAAGGAAAAAGCTCCGTCAGGACTAGTGCTCGTGGATGGATTCTCTGTTGGTAATGTACAGGATGTCGTCATCCGAGATCGTCAGGCACTCGCCCAAGATGGTATATTCATCATCTTCGGTATACTCAATAGTCAGAATGGTAAGCTAAAGAAGTCTCCAGATATCATCTCTCGCGGCTTCGTCTATCTGCGCGAGTCACAAGAGCTATTGCACGAAGTCCGCGTCCTCATTCGTGAGACTGTAGAAAAGGCTACTCTCGGTCAGAATCCTATCAATGTAGATTTCGTCAAAGATAATGTGACTGATGCCGTCAGCAGATATCTGATGCAAAAGACTGCAAAAAGACCGATGGTTATACCGGTTATATTGACTATTTAACAAGAACAAAGTCACTCTTCTTTGTGACTTTGTTAGAGCCCATCCACCATCTCGTGGTACCCTACCAGGAAAGCTTTATTTTTAGGCGAAAAACAAGCTGGAGTTCGAGCCAT
>CAINCE010000070.1 GCA_903846945.1 uncultured bacterium | reverse complement strand
GGGGATGGTGATGTTCATAAAAAGAATAGAATTGACACGATATACTGGAGGACTTCTATGTCCCTGATACACACAACACATCCTTATCGAGTATTCGATCGGGAACTGCACGGATGGTATATCGTGCAAAGTGCTTGGGCTGTCAACGGCAACCTCTACGACGACGGTTGGAACCTGAACGCCTATTCTGTCGAGAACGCGAATGAGTGGAATGCTAGCAATCAGTTCTGCTCCCGCAATTCAAATCTTTCTTCTGCATCACTTTGGTGTGGAAGTTTTCTTTAGTATTTCCTTTTTCCAGCCACCGACATTCTTTCCGATAGTTTCGATCTCTGTGCCGAACGAAACGTATTGTTCATTGGACATTAGGCGATTTTCCCATAAGATTTGAAGGAAGAACCGTATGTCATCAATCTTTACTATAGCTATGTCTAGTATTGGTATCTTTTGTTTGAGTTCAGAAAATGAAGCTCTCCTTAATGCAGTTAATAGATCGAGGAATGCATTATCAATTCGTAAACCTATGCCAAATCTTTCTGTGCGAGGGATTTTCCGATGTATCACTATCCATGATGAATAGAGAAGTTTAGTCTTTTCCACTACTGGCAAAAATTCTGGCAATAAACTGCGAGGTGGGGTAGTGTTTGTATTATGAGCAGGGTTCAGTTCAATCATAGTTACGAGGATATCATTTCTATGAACAATTTGCTTGCGGCATGGAAGGAGTTTGTGAATTGTAAGAGGTGCAAAATAGATGTTTCAAATTTTACCCGCAATCTTCTATTTAACATTAGAGAATTAAATGATGACTTGAATAATAAATCATATTGTCATGGTGAATACCATCATTTCAAGATTCATGACCCCAAGTCTCGAGATATTCACAAGGCCTTAGTTAGAGATCGATTGCTACACCATGCGGTGTATCGGCAATTGTACCCATTTTTCGATAGGACGTTCATCTTCGATTCCTATTCATGTAGAGACGATAAAGGTACACACAGAGGTTTCAAGAGGTTTAGTGAATTTGCTCGTCGTGCTTCATTTGATCACACAAAGACCGTGTGGGTTTTGAAATGTGACATTAGAAAATTCTTTGCTTCTATAGACCATCAAACATTGTTTATCATCCTTGAAAGATATATTCCTGATGCAAATATCATGTGGTTAGTTAAACAAATCATTGGCAGTTTTCATTCAACTGTAAGTGGTGTTGGACTGCCACTAGGAAATCTCACTTCGCAATTATTTGTAAACATCTTTCTAAACGAATTCGATCAATATGTCAAGCATCGATTGAAGGCACGTTGGTATATCCGATATGCGGATGATTTTGTAATCCTCGATCAGAATAGAGTACAGCTTGAATCGATCCTGATCGAGATACGGCAATATTTGCACGCCGAACTGAAGCTAGACCTCCATCCAGACAAAGTATCTATCCAGACGTTTGCGTCTGGAGTTGATTTTCTAGGTTGGGTACATTTCATTGATCACTTGATACTTAGAAAGGCAACAGAGAAGAGAATGTTTAGAAATATAGCCATAAAGCAAAATGGTGACCTTGATAAATTTGAAGCAACTATGAGGTCTTATCTGGGTATGTTGTCTCACGGAAATACGTGGAAAATGCGTACAAAAATCAGTTGCCTTCACTCTATTTTTTGACAAAGTAGTAAAACCATTGACTCATATTGTTGAGTATGATATCCTCAAATGGAATCAGGAAATGCTCCGGTATGTGCCGGAAAACTAGCCTGAATAGGTAGAACATTCAAAAGAGATACAGACTATGTCAAAACAAAACGACATTCTCGGCTCGCTATTGCGAGTTTTAGTGACCGTCCCGAAAGATAGGCTCGGTCTAGTATCGGACTTCTCCAGAAAGTTGGCAGGGTCCGATGGTTCGCATTGGGAGAAGAATGGGATCGCATTTCTCCGTAAGGAGGCGTGTTGGATGAAAGGAGTGGTAAGCAAGGTTAAGCCTGCCCCACCCAAACTTCTCAAGCTCATAACGTCGGTATCGACCATAGCTACCCAACAGTTCAAGGCCGCCGACCACTTCATCGAAGGTAAAACCATCGATGGTGTCAAGGTTGGCTACATGTCACCTGATTTCAAACGGTTGATGTTGCCACTGATCGAGGCGGATGTTCCGGTGGCAACCATTCGTATCCACGAACTCAAGAAGAAGTCCAAGGATCTCGGTATTCGTACAGAACTTGGTGATGCGAACGAGGACATCAAACTCGCTCACTTCTTCCAGGTACTAAAGGCAAAGCCGACGGATGACAAGATCGGTAGTTGGCTCGTTGCCTACATTTACGGTTCAGACGGCAACCTTTGGGCTGTCAGCGGCCGCCTCGTCGGCGACGGTTGGTACCTGAGCGCCTATTCTGTCGAGGGCGCGTATGAGTGGCATGCTAGCCTTCAGTTCTGCTCCCGCTGATTCTAGCTCGGATACTTAGGGTCTCTGGTCCTTATGACCCCCTGGCTTTCTGAATCTTTGACCCTCTGAAGCTTTGCATTGTGCAAGGTTTCGGGGGGTTATTTTTATACTGCTATATTGATATGTGCACCCTTGATAGCCTCAGCGATCTCGTGACCTTTTGCATTGAATGAGCCGTGGTCTTCCATGATACCAGCCTCAGACTGGACTCGGAGAAGGTCGGCATTGTAGCCGGTGTTCTGGTAGGCGACAGTATCGAAGCCTTTTTTGTTGAGTGAAGATGAAATATCGTCGAAGATGTCCTGAATATTCTTGGTGACACGCTGGACGACTTGCGCACCATCGACGATCTGTATCAGATCCTGATCTATAGGTAGTCCAGAGACTGCACGAACATGAGCTTCGAATGTAGTGAGGCCACGGGCACCTTTCTCTCGAGCCCTCTCTTGGAGGGAAGACTCAAATGTAGTCGATGCTGGTTGGCGAGCATTCACTTCGATGAGGAATAGTCTGCCACTCTTCTCATGTTTGATGAGATCGATGCCGTAGAGACCTCTCCAACCATCTGCCTGGAGTTTCTGACCAATCTCTTGGGTCATCTCTTCGATAGCTCGTGAGTCCTCTGGAGTAAGTAGTTTCTTTGCTAGAGACCAGTCATTACCTACGGTACTGAATGCACCATCTGTAAATGGTTGCATGCCCGTGATCTGGTAGCTCACATTGCCAATGAGTATCCTGTTCGGAGTGACTACAGCATTCACCGTGAATGAAGGTCCACTGACGAAACCACTGATGCGTGCTATCCTCTCAGGGAATTTTTCCTGGATGGCGCGCAAGTCATCAAATGTTTTTATGAGCATCGTGCCGTCGCCTGTGTGTCCATGATTCCACTGGATGATAAATGGGTTCTCGCCTTTCCATGTGATCAGTTTGGCAACCTTTACTGCGTGAGGAGGTAAATATTTCATACCGAGCTTGTCCAACCACCTGATCTGTGTGATCTTGTTTTCGACTCGTTCAGATAATGAAGCTGGTGGATTTATCAGTTTGCAATCGAGTAGATTTGCGGAAGTTTCGACACGCATGGTGTTCTTGAAGACGAGTAGAGAAGGAACAAGATTTACTCCGCCAGCTGGCGGATTGGATTTAAGATTTACGATCAGGTCACGAGTCTGTTGGTGTGCCAAAAGATCAGTAGTGCCCAAGAGGCCTTTTTCGTTCGGCTCAACTAGGATGACATGATCTGGGTACTTTTTCTGTACACCTTCACCATATTTCGTCTTATTGGAAACGATATAGTAGGATTCACTTGGTTCCATTCCTAGCGCCCTTTCGATTTCTCTAGTTACATAGATGATAATGGGGTTTGTGTTCATGGTTGCAGTCTAATACAAATCAGCCAGAATCTCAAATCCGGCATATCTGAGCTTTCTTCATTTCGGATAATATTGACAGACTAAGATTGTGTTGTTAATAATCGAATTCGAGCAAAATCTTCTCTATTGGTACCAATATGTTTTGACGCATTGAGTATCTCTATACCTAGCAACTCTCCCTTTGAACCAAAATCAATCATAACATCGTCAGATACAGGAACAGTCTTAGATACCAAATTGTTATTCGGTGTATTTATATAGATGTATGCTGCGTTGGCTTCCTTGTCATAAGTTATTGTCATAATATTTAATTGATTATTTACTAATATATACTGTGATAATGATATATGTATTTTTTCTCTGTACATAGACTACTTCTATGGTACCATCGATAAATTTCCTCTTACTGACTATCTTACCATCACTTGTACTTCTGGCAATATCTGGATTGAGGATTGCTTGTTTCATCTGTTCAACAGTGAAGTTTCTCTCGTAAAGACGAAATTGTGCATGATGTGTGAATTTGATATTCATGCGTTAAACATATCAAATAGGCGATAAAGAACTGATAAAAAAAGAATGAAGATTCGATAAAATAATGTTCAAATTTTGTTCAAAAAAGAATGAATTATTATTTATCCAAAATAGCTATGTTATTAGCCATGTCTTGAATATATTGATAATTTCAATTACACATTGGGAATGATTTTATGTGTATGCTAGAGTGTAAACATGACCACTTTTTCCGTAGTTGCGACACCGATAGGTAATCTCGAAGATATAACTCTGCGAGCTTTGAGTGTATTGCGCGTGGCTGACCTCGTACTCTGCGAAGACACTCGTGTTACGAGGAAGTTGCTGGATAGGCACGATATCCATGTAAAGACGATGTCATATCATGCGAGGAGTAAACTGTCGAGAACGGAAGAAATCATTGGGATATTGAGGGATTCGAAAACGGAGGATTCAACAATTGAACAATCAAGAGATTCTAATCCGCATGCTGGTAATAAGGATCGGGAGACATCCTCATTCCGAGCAGACATGAACAGTGTCGGTAAATGTATCGGTAGAGTCGAGAATATCGCCCTTGTATCTGATGCGGGTACGCCAGGTATCTCTGATCCTGGATCGGAACTAGTTGGTCGCATCAGGAGTGAATTGAAAACGGAGATCGAAAATGGGCAATTGAAGATCGAAGCTATCCCTGGACCTTCTGCACTGGCAGCAGCTCTATCTATAGCAGGTGTACCATGTGCAGACTTTACATTTCTAGGATTTTTGCCACACAAAAAGGGGAGACAGACATTGTTCAGAGAAATTGCCGAATCAGATAGGACGATGATATTTTATGAATCACCGCATAGGATCATGAAAACATTGGAGGCGATGAAGGAAGGAACTATTGAAATATTGAAGGATTTAAAGATTGAACAATTGAACGGAGGAGCCACTAAACAATCAGATGATTCGGCTATCGAACAAGCGAATGGTTCAAAGTCTAGAAAGAAGATCACCGTTTGTCGTGAGCTTACAAAGATATTCGAGGAAGTAGTGAGCGGTACTGCCGATGAAGTCCTGTATTATTTCACTCTACATCCTGACAAAGTGAGGGGCGAGTTCGTGGTGATAGTTTCTGTAAAATAGGCGCGTGTTGACGATCAATCCCAATCGAAATTCATTCGTTTCAGGAAAAGATCCGACATAGAAAATCCGCAGACTAGCCTGTTATGACTGCTGCGGATATGTGTGGCCCGATAATTAATCTTTCTGGTCCTTCTCAGCGATGATACTCTCGATCTCGACGACTGTCATCGGGCTATTGGAGAGGGAGATGATGTCGCCGATATTTGACCTCAATACAGTAGTGTGATGGCTCGATTCACCTATGACAACCTTACATTCGTCGAAAACGAGCTTATAAACATCGTGAACTTCAGCAACCTTCAGTGTCGCATCTCCACCACTTCCAACCTCGATGACTTTGACCATCGGTGCGAGAGTGATAGTGAGTTTATTGCCTACAAATCTGTGAGATCGTATTTTGCCGACATGATGATCTCCAGATGATAATTGGAGTCCGCACACTACGAAATGAGCGATTGGTTGTCCGTATGGTACTGATTTGCTTTGTTCTGGTATATTCATTTGTCACTTTATTTTTTCTAGTTTTTATACTATCCCATCTGCGGGACTTTCACAAATCCACATTTAGCGTTAGAATGTTAGCACTATGTCGAAACGCCAGATCATCATGTTAATCAGTGTGACAGTTGCTATCATCCAATTCCTCGGCTTTCCATCTGCATGGGGCAGGCTGTTTACTTTTGTTGGCGGCATGCTCATATTGGCGATCGCTTATCGGATGGCGCCACGCATCAAACCTATCGATGCGGGTTCAATGCCATACATGGAGCACAAGAGAGAGGATGTAGCAGCTATTACCAATACAAATACAGAACAAACACAATGAGGGATCTGTGGAGAGACAACGGGGCAACTCGTATCGTAGCTATACTATTTGGTGCATGCTCTATCTTCATTGGTCTTTTTCTCATATATTGGCTGATTCCTGCGGGAAAGGTCGCCTATTCTGATACACTCGAGGTTTTAGTAGCACCAACATCTACGGTTCCGCAGGTAACACACCTCACTACTCCAGACCCATTGAAAGCCGTATATATGAGTAGTTGGGCGGCGGGTAATGAAAAGTTCCGCAAAGAATTGTTCGACCTCGTTGATACGACAGAGATAAATGCGGTCGTTATCGATGTGAAAGATTATTCTGGTCGCATCAGTTTCCCAGTAGATGATCCGCAGTTGGTAGAGATTGGCGCTTCACAAAATCGTATTCCGGATGTGAAGGAGCTGATAACGAAGTTGCACGAACGAAATGTGTATGTGATAGCTCGTATCTCTTCATTCCAAGATTCGTTTCTCATCAATGTTCATCCAGACTGGGCAGTGAAGACGGGTGCAGGAAAGGTTTGGCAAGATTACAAGGGAGTCAAGTGGTTAGATGCGGGTGCACAGCCTGTGTGGGACTATCTCATCGCTATAGGTAAGCAGTCATACGCATATGGTTTTGACGAGATCAATTTTGACTATATCCGATATCCATCTGATGGAAACTTGAAAGACATCGTATATTCATGGGGTGCTGGTCGCAATAGGAGGGAAGTGATGCATGATTTCTATCTATATCTGCGCGAACATCTAACTACTGATGCTGGAACAGTCATCCCTATATCTGCAGATCTATTTGGCCTCACCACTAGTTCAAATGATGACCTGGGTATCGGTCAGGTGTTGGTAGACGCTCTGCCATATTTTGACTATGTATCACCGATGGTGTATCCGTCACATTTTTCTACTGGGTATCTGGGGTTTAATAAGCCTGCAGAACATCCATATGATGTTATCAGTTTTGCTATGGAGACTGCTATAAAGCGCACTATCGCTGCTTCTTCGAGTCCTGCGAAGTTACGCCCTTGGCTGCAGGCGTTTGATATGGGAGCTACATACACTCCGGCGATGGTTCGTGCACAGATCCAGGCTACGAATGATGTTGGACTCTCTAGTTGGTTACTCTGGGATGCGGCGTGCACTTATGACAAGGCGGCACTCTTGTCGAAGGGGGTAGTGGGGAGTAGTACAACAACTACAAATTGATATACGAGATATGAAATATGAGATATGATCATATTTTGAATGTATTGATTATGTAATTTAAAATCATATATCATATTTCTGTGCGTCATACCCCTTGCGTAATCCTGGATTGGTGGTAGTATTTTATACGGATGAAATTAACGCTGTGCAAGCCTAACCACCCGAATTGATTCGGTTCCTCTGGTGTGTACAGCAATAAATGCAGTACAAATGGATAAAACCTATGGCACGGAAGTTGAAAGATAATGGCTCGGATCAAGTACCGAGAGAATCGAGGGCGCGAGAAATCTGGCTGAGTGGTCAGGTTAGCAGGATCATGAAGACAGCAGAAAGAGTCGGAAATCGTTTGGTGTTCGAAATGTGGGCGGAACGATTTTCCGCCAACGACATGAACGCTGCTTCTGAGATTGATTCGAGGCTGAGAGAGAAACTCGGCATTCCCGTCGCCCTACGCATGAGTTGAGTCCCATTATTGGCACAGGCCAATATTCGTGTCAAAGTCCCCCTCTCACCGATCTATGGGTGGTTGGGGGACTTTGCTTTTTATGTGATACAATATACTCAAGTCATTTAGAATATTAAAAAGCTCATTCCATGGAAGAAAATCGCATCACATATTTTGCACAAACAGATGCTCGCAACAAGCGGGTCAGATTTGGCATCAGAGCCAAGGATCGCACCAAGCATGTCTATGTCATCGGAAAGACAGGTATGGGAAAGTCCACCATGCTCGAGAACATGGCCGTCCAGGACATCCAGAATGGCGAAGGGATGTGTTTCATCGACCCACACGGTAAGACTGCCGACCTCATGCTCGAATATGTCCCCAAGGAGCGTATAAGAGATGTCATATACATCGCGCCGTTCGATATCGAGCATCCGATCTCATTCAATGTTCTGGAGTCCGTCGACCCTGATAAGCGACACCTAGTGTCATCAGGCCTCATGAGTACCTTCAAGAAGATCTGGGAGGATGCATGGTCTGCGCGTATGGAATACATCTTGACCAACACACTCTTGGCGTTGCTCGAATATCCTGGCGCGACATTGCTCGGAGTGAACAGGATGCTTTCGGACAAGGCGTATCGAACAGAGGTGGTGAACAATATAAAAGATCCTTCAGTCAAGGCGTTCTGGCAGAAAGAGTTTGCTAACTATACAGAGAGGCAGGCAGCCGAAGCAGTTCCTGCTATCCAGAACAAAGTCGGTCAGTTTACTGCGAACCCACTCATCAGGAATATGATCGGTCAGTCACAGTCTTCGTTCGACTTCCGTGAAGCTATCGATCACAAGAAGATAGTTATCATCAACCTTTCAAAGGGAAGGATAGGTGATGAAAATATGAAGTTGCTCGGTGGTCTACTAGTGACGAAGATATATCTCGCAGCCATGTCTCGCGCTGATGTGCCGGATAGGACGATGCAGATGTTGCCGAACTTCTATCTCTATGTGGACGAGTTCCAGAACTTTGCCAATGCTTCTTTTGCAGATATCTTGTCTGAAGCTCGCAAATACAAACTAAACCTGACTATAGCTCACCAGTACATCGAGCAGATGGATGAGATCGTGCGTCCCGCGGTGTTCGGTAACGTCGGTACGATGATAGCATTTCGAGTTGGTGCTACTGATGCAGAGCTCCTAGAGAAGGAGTTCGCTCCACAGTTCGTCATCGAAGATCTAGTTAATCTAGGTTTTGCACAGATCTACCTAAAGTTGATGATAGACGGACTATCTTCGGCACCATTTTCTGCTACGACATTGCCACCGATATCTCACCCAGATCATTCGTATGTAAAGGAGATCATCGCCGCTTCGCGGGAACAGTTCTCTAGACCGAGGGCAGAAGTTGAGGAAGCAGTCGTCAAGTTTCATAATCCTGTGGTGGCTGCAAAGACGCCTGCGAAGGCGGGTTCAGCTTCTGTATCGACCCCTTCTTCTGCTACGGCGACTCCAGCTACAAGCGTGGCTTCAGGTTCAGGTTCAGGCGCATCAAAATCGGCAACTTCTGCACCGACTCCTTCCGCCGCTTCGGCTTCGTCTGTTACGACGACAACTTCGAATATTTCAACTACAACTTCTACTACCGCGTCCGCTTCAAAATCAACAACGGTATCTACACCCGCATCTACACTAAAAGTGCCGACTTCGATATCAGAAAAGATTCCAGCTGTAGGTGCGGTCCACAAGCCGTTCGCTGATGTGCTGGCTAGAGTTATGGGTAAGTCGCCTGAGATTAAATCAGAGGTAAGGCCGACCGTAATGCCGCCAACATCGATCGCAACTCCATCAACACCGATCGCTCCAAAATCTGTTTCAGTTTCTCCTACTCTGACATCTACCCCAGTCCCAGTTTCACTGGCGGCCAAGGCACCATCGCCAATCATCGTACATAGTGAACAAAAAGCTGTTGAGCCAAAGCCACCAGTGAAGCTTGTCCCTCTCGCAAATCTCGCCCCTAAATCGCACATAAATCATCTGCATACACCTAAAGTTGATCCAAAAGTGCCTACGAAGCAGAATGTTAGCGATCTCAAGAATGCTCTGGCGGCAGTGCTCCAGAAGGGGAACCATGTAAATCCTAAACCCGAAAGCCGAAATTCTAAACAAACTCAAAATCCCAAATCTGAAATCAAAAAAGATACAAAATCATCGTTCTCTGTAGAAAATACCCTATCCCCTAGACCCTATCCCCTAGACCCTAATCCCCAAGAAGTCCCTAAGGATGTTCTCGAGAAGATTTTGAATGTTGATTGATGCGCGTGTAGGCCTGCGCATAGTTCTATGTCCTCACATACGAAAGTAATATTCTGAGATACGCTTTGATAATGCCTAGATAACTCCTAGGATAATTTTTCGAGTATTTTCTAACGATCTCGAGTATTTCTCGCGCCACAGTTAGTCTCTTTGTTTTCGTTATATTACCATTGTGAATCCTGTAGCCTGTTAATACTTGTGGAATGTTGGTAAATTTGTGTTTCGTGCCAATCTTTAGCCAGAGATCATAGTCGTCGCATATCTTGTAATCAGTCGAGTACCCACCACATTCGCGAGCTGCTGATTTCCTGTATAGCAGGGTCGACTGTGCGAAGGGATTGTATTGCAGGATGATGTTCCTGATCAACGAGTCGTAGATAGGGAAGAGAACTTTCTTTATCGGCTTCGAGTTTACCTCGATATGCATAATACCACCACCGAGCATAGCGTAGTCGGGATTTGCATCCAGGAATTCCACTTGCTTCTTTAGTTTGTCTTTGTCGAGCCAGATATCATCGGAGTCGAGTGGTGCGATGTAACGGCCGCGGGCGAGTTCTAAGCCTTTGTTGTACGCAGCTGCTTTACTTAGATTTTTTTCGATCATCATATACCTGATTCTTGATTCACGTGTAACATAACTTTCGACAACTCTGTGAGTATTATCTTCTGAAGCGCCATCTATAACTATTATCTCCCAATCAAAATATGTTTGTGCTAGGGCACTATCGATTGCCTCACCTATAAATTTTTCCCTATTATATGTAGCAATGACGATTGAGACGGTCGGAATATTAACATTCCCCTTGTTTGCTTCGGTATTTTTTGAATTGTTGGAGTTTTCTTTCATATATCTTTAGTATCGAGTATACTTTAGCATAAATGAAATTATTCATATAATCAAATTTTATTAATGTTACAATAATATGATGAGGAGCCATCCCAAGGTTAGTATTATAATGTCTGTTTATAATGGTGAATTATATTTGAGACAAGCCATTGAAAGTGTTCTTTCTCAAACATTTGCAGATTTTGAATTTATCATTGTGGATGATGGCTCAACGGATGGTTCAAACACTATTTTAATGAGTTATAAAGATGATCGAATCAGACTATTCCATAATGCAAATCAGGGTCAGTTGAAGTCGTTGAATGAGGCTATTGGACATTCAGTTGGCGAATATATCGCTATTCTTGATGCGGACGACATATCTCATCCCGAGCGTTTCGAGAAGCAAGTGGATATATTGGATCTTGATCAGAGTTTGGCTATGTGTGGAAGTTTTGCAGACTTTATAGATAAAGATGGAAAGCATATAGGACAATACCAGGTCCCTATTTCGAGTAAAGAAATTCGGCGAGAAGTATTTTTTCATTGCCCATTCATTCACTCGAGTATGATGATCAGGCGTGAAATTCTAGATCAAGTCGGATATTATAATGAGTCGTTTAGCCCGGCCCATGACTACGAATTGTGGACCCGTATAATATATAAATTTGCGACTTACAATATTCCGGAATATTTAATTTCGTATAGGATCCATAGTGGTCAAACCACAACAAAAAGCAGAATGAGGATGAGAGGTAAAAGTCTCTTGATAAGGATGCTCTCGATATACAGATCGATGATTAGAGTGTAATCCAGCTCCTCGGTAATATTCCTAGTTCTGCGGAAGTTTTGTTTCTTAGCCATTGCTTGGGAGCTACAATGATCTTTGATGAGCGTTCATCTAGCCATGCTCCCCACCAACTGAAGGATGAGTTTGCAATGATATGATGATCGCATTGGCTCATGAGATATAATTCCTCATAGTCCTTTATATCTATAGAAGACACATAAGTGGTCGGGTAGTCGAATCGAATATTTCTTCTCACCCAATCAATATCGTCCGAAAATATATATAAATTGATATCTTTGCCGATTTGGGAAGTGATATGATCGACAGCGTCCCTATAGTAATCCTTACTACATGTACCGTGAAATTGATTTGTATTGGCATCATTGACATAGTCACCTCGTCGAACATGGACAGATACAGCTTGAGAATGCAGATGAATCTGCTCCAGAATTTTCTTTGCCTCTACTCCGAGAGGTTTGATTAATTTTAGATCGTCTCTAATAATTGTCTCATTATCAAGAAAATATTTTTCAGATTGAAAAAATCCATCTAGATAAATATTTCTTGAATATTCGTATATTGTCTTACTGAAACCTAGATGATATTGGTGAAAGATATTATTTTTAATAAATCTCATTCCTTTAGAAAATATACCAAAAGGATATTTTAGTTTTCGAATTTCTGAGTTTGTGGCTATGTTTGCACGTATATTGAAAGGGGAAAGAGAATAGTGGCGCATAGTGTCTATGCCATTGTTTTCACCATAGCCGTTTATATCTAGTTTTAATATCACTTCTGACTCGCTCGACTTTACTTGACGTATCGAGAGTGCTCTCCCGGCTGCATATTGAAAAAGTTGATTACCTAAACCACCTTTCATGTTGATTATGATCATTCAATTAGTGTAACAATTCTGCTTCAGAAATAAAAATTGACAGTTCCATAATATTGCAGTAATGTTTCAAATAGATAGATTATGAACAATGAACAATCGCATATTATTCGTTCTTGGACAGTAGTAACTTATCCTCAGGATTTTAGTAATAATGGTGGTGATTTGGGTCCTCAGACCATACTGCGTTTAGAGAAGCTGGTGGAAACCTATAACCTTGGAAAGTACAAAATCTCGGCAATAGTCCTCGCGTGTGGCCTGGGTCCTAACAAGTACGAATATCCTAACCAATCAGAATCGTTTGCGGTGATGATGAAGAGGTGGCTCGTGAATGAAGGATCTATTGACCCCAGTATCATACATTGCAGTCAGAATGATAGGGTTTGGAACTGTATCGAAGTTACTCTAGAGATGACGGACATGATCAATAGGTCGCACTTGTCACGTAATATTTTGGTAGTGTCAACTGGATTTCATATTTATCCTCGAATGTGGATTACATGGAAAATATTATGTTCAATGAATGACTCGTGGAAGAGTGCATACATTCCAGCGTGGAATGGAAAATATAGTATCATTCACGAATCTGCAGGGACAGTAAAATACTTAGTGCTCGCTCTCTGGTATCGTCTAACAAAAAAGTTTTAATACAGTGGTAAATTTCGGATGTCCTGCTCCATCGCTGGGGCAGTTTTTTATCTTTGACAACGTGTTGTCAAGTGGGTATAGTGGATTCGGAAGTTAGCTATTTTGTAATAAACAAATATAGGAAAAAATGATATGAATACACTGGCAGTATGCAACATGGTTAGAGAGAAACTTCCCAAAAGAGTTTGTCTCATCATACCAGAAGCGTCGTTTCTCCTGGATGCCCGTGTCTTCATGACATTGGGTATTTTGAAAATCGCAGCCGTTCTCGAGAAGGCTGGATTACAGGTTGATATGATCGATCTATCTGGAATTAGAAACTTCACTGAAGTTATTCGTGATTATGTGAGGATGAAAACAGACGTAATCCATTTCGGATTGACGTCGACAACCCCACAACTACCTACGGTAAAGTCGATCATTGGCCAGATAAGAGCACTCCGTCCCGAAGCCAGGATCATACTAGGTGGGCCACATGTAACACTGGTGAGTGCGGCTTTCAAGAGGGAACAGAGACTTGGTCTCAACGGTCGTGCAATCAGCGCTATGAAAGGTTTGGAATCATTAGCTGACACACTAGTCGCGGGAGATGGGGAAATCGCTGTCTTTCGGGCATTGGAAGCTGATGCTCCCAAGATTGTTGATGCTGATGAGCTCAACTCGTCGATGTTCCTTACGAACTCTATTTTAACTGAGCTACCATTTCCGGCGAGACATTTAGTCGATGTCGGCAGTTATCATTATACGATCGATGGGGTTAAGGCTCTGTCTATCATCGCTCAACTTGGTTGCCCGTTTGCTTGTGGTTTTTGCGGAGGCAGAGAGTCGAATATGCTCCGCAAGATCAGGACGCGAACAACGGAAAACATCGTAGCTGAGATGGTGCACATGTACAAAACATCTGGTTGTCTCGGTTTCATGTTCTATGATGATGAACTCAATGTTAACCCCAATATAGTGGCCCTCATGTCTGCAATCACCGATGCTCAGAGGAATCTTGGTGTAGAGTGGAGGTTGAGAGGGTTTGTAAAGTCACAACTTTTCACTGATGAGCAAGCTAGTGTGATGTATCGTGCAGGTTTTAGGTGGATTTTAGTTGGTTTTGAATCCGGTTCCGAGGATATTCTGACTGCGATCAACAAGAAATCTACCCGTGCTCAAAATTCGCGTTGCATGGAGATAGCCAAGCGTCATGGGTTGAAGGTAAAAGCTCTCATGTCCATGGGTCATCCTGGAGAGACGTTGGAGACTGTCAGGGCTAGTAAGGAATGGTTACTCGAAGTTAGGCCTGATGACTTTGATATGTCTATCATTACCTGTTATCCTGGAACACCCTATTATGATCAGGCGATACGAGCGCCCCAGTTCGGGGACAATATTTGGGTGTACACATATCCTCCAACTGGGGCGAGATTGTACCAGGTGGCAGTAGACTACGAAGAAGTAGCCGACTACTACAAGGGTGACCCCAATGGTGGCTACAAGGCTTATGTATTTTCCGATACTTTGTCGGCAGACGATCTCGTGAGAGAACGTAATGAGCTAGAAGCGTCTGTCCGGAATTCACTAGGGATTTCGTTCAATCAGTCCGCGGCAGCTGTCTCGTATGAACATTCGATGGGTCAGACAGGTTGTTTCCCAGAGAATATATTGAAACAGTCGTCGGTATAATTGAGTTTACAGGTTCGACCCGAGTACTAGAGATAGTACCGGGTTTTTTAAATCTATTTTATGAACCAGAAGCAACCGCAGGCATATTTTTCTCCCCGAATCTGCTCTGGTGTGGCGTTTCGTATAAGACCACCTTTACTATCATGTTCTGGAATCAGGGAAAATTCTTTTAGTCGAAATTCTTGGAACATTGCTAGGATCTGATCGTATGTATATATCCTATGTGCGTTGAACTGGATAATCGCTTTTTCGCCGATCGGTAGAACGATGAGCAGGTTCCCACCAACTGAAGTTACTCGCTTGAGTTCTTTCACGGCTTTTAGATCTCCATCGTAGTCAATCTTGTCACCGTATCTCCCCAAACCTATATGCTCTATGGTATGCATACATGATATCGAGTTGACACTGCTATCTTTGAAAGGTAGAGATAGTAGATCGCCTTCATATGAACTCAAATTTGAAAGGTCGAGATTTGCTGGCCTGTAGTCGTAAAAATCTATCGGGACGAATGCGGAAACTATGCCAGAAAAATACAGACTCGAAGATACATCTACGTGTTTCTGTGGCTTTGATTCCGCTAGAACGCGTGCTGCCCATGAGGTATGATACACATAATGCCTATCGAAGTTTGTCTTTATTGTTTTATCTTTGATTTGGCAATGAAGGTCTCTGATATTAAATGCAAACCTTGTAGAAGATTTATCACCAGACCTTAGACTCTTATGGAATGCCAAGAAGTCTTTGAGTAGAAATGGCGATAATATAAGACCAATTGTTTTCTTTATCAACTTTTTCATATAAAAATTTTCTTTGTTAGATATAATATCTGCCTCACTTTTGAAGTATATATGTTTTTTCCATTTGTTCCAATGTCACCTGTCCTGAGGGTGAGGGAATGTTTTTCCAAATGATTGAACCAATCAGGATCTCTCTGCATGTCTAAAATCGATTGATCGCTAAATATATTCAAGGAATCTTTGATAAATCTATTTGTTACGTTAATGCTCTCGTTATGTTTTTTGTTTTCTCGTACGAAAAGAGATTTATGTGAAAACCTATGATAATAAAAAGTATCGGGCACAACTATGAATATTGCGTTATTGATAAGAAGTTTGAAACTATATCCCCAGGCTTCATGAAGTCCTTTTCCGTATTCCCAGTAACCACCAACTTTAGACCACATACTTTTTCTATACAGAAAATTTCCCCCTGGAGCCGGATTTATCAGTCCCGAAAACAGATCCGGTAAGGTCAATCGTCCGCTTTTACATATCCATCTGTGAGAGATCTTTGATATATCATCTCTAAAATAATGATAATTTTGAAACGATACGAGGTCAGTCTTACCTACAACTATTGAGTCTCTAAGTTTTTGTATAGCCCCCGGCGGGAGAATGTTATCAGAATCCAAGTTGAAAATGTATTCATTTTTTGAATCTCTAATGCCTACATTTCTAGATGCTGGACACCCTCTATTTTCAGTATTATATATGATCTTTACGTTTGGATGATATTTTTCCGATAATTCTCTGCATATCAGGGGAGTACTATCAGTGGAATGGTCATCGATGATGATGACCTCATCACCTTCGACAAAGTTCCCATCAAAGATAGAGTCGATACTTTCAACAAGAGTTTTTGCTGAATTATAAGCGGGTACTACGAATGATATATTTGTTTGGTTCTTCATATCATTTTTCTAATTTTTGAAAAAAGTTTTTGCCACCACTTTCTTATATAAAATTTGTTCATGAGCCTTTCGTCTGCAATTTTATCTGCAGTTACATGCGATGGGTGTTTTAAAGGGAAAGAAAAATTTCTGGTTGGGACACTAACATTATTTATTTCTTCTTTGGTATGGGTGGCATTGATACCGAAACCAATATTATTGATTTGATTGTAAAGAGGGGAGATAGCATAGCCACCATGATACATCATCGTATACTGCCACTGAGCATCCCATGTGTCAATATTATTGTCTCGAATATGTTGACAATGTTTAATCCAATAATCCAGATGCTCCTTTCGCAAAAATAGGTTATTAACGTTGGTATCGCTTTTTATAGAATCTAGATGCAACATCGATATATCATAATGTTTCCAAGCTCTTTTCCATGTTGCCCAGCCCCATAGTTGTGGACATCTAGAAAAATAATACGACACAGATTTGTCACTGACTTCTTGGGGAAGTAAAAAAGTATTTCCACTTATATGCATGACTTTTGTTTCGTCTCGGTATCTATCTAAAAGTTCTCTACAAAATGGAAAAAATGACTCTGTTGGTATGCAATCATCTTCCAAGATGATTCCTTCATCGACATGTTCAAAAAACCAAGAAACTGATTCAGATGCATTAATCTTACATCCTGTATTTGTATCTTGATAGCGTCTAACGATCTCACATGGCCAATTAATATTATTAATTATATTCCTCGTTTTCTCGCATAATTCTATATCAGAATCTACGTTTGGACGTGGTCCGTCTGCAGATACAAATATTCGACTCGGACCCAGCTTTTCTAGTGCTTGAATAAGCAGCTGAACCTTATCTGGTCTGTTAAATATAATCAATAATATTGGTATTGGGAAACTATTCATATGTAATAATTCTGTCCCATTTTCTTTAGAAGACTCAATATGCGTAATAGAATTGTGGTAAAAGGGTCAAGATATCTTCCACTAACCAATCTTAACATTTTAGTTAATAAATGGTTAGGCTTCCTGTCTAACATTATGAGCATTCTAACAAATATGATAGGGATACCACCTGCAAAATGAATGAAATAGTTATCATCAAAGAAATCTATAATCTTTGATAACCCCTTTCCGAATTTCATTCTATATGCTGCCAGAACGGCATTATATGTAGAGGGTAAAACGATACCTCTATTACAATATCGTTGCAGACTATATGACAGTGGTCCCTGCTCGTAGCAATTTTGCTCCGGATAGGTCAGAAATATATTCTCAAACAACTCCTGATGTTCTTTGCGATTAGCTATGAAGAAACCACCATTTAGCATCAATGGAGGCGTATAGTCTTTTGGACAATTTACATAAAGAGGCGGATCAGTAATCTCAAGTGACTCGAGTTTGTAAGAGTTATTGTCAACCATTCCCCAATATTCTGGAGGTACTAGATTCGATGGGTTGTCAGCTGTTTGTGTTATATATATATCCGCATCAACAAATACAACACGTTCATACTCGGCTATTTGTGGATGTTTAAATATCAAGAGTTTCTGCCATGATGGATGTTTTTGTGATCGTACTATAGGTTCATAGATGGCAAGAAAATCCATACCGTGTCTTTTTGCAAAATCTTCCTGACTCTTTCTGAAGTAGGTATCATAGAATAATCTATAGTCTTCACCTAGAGCGATAGTGACCAATATTTCAGATGTTTTTTTCACGTTAGTTGATGTAGTCACCCAGTAACTCTAGGTCACTCTTTGTTAGAGGCTTGCCGTATGTTATCTTATACTGATGAAGTACAGATATGTCACCCTTGGCCAGTCGATTCTTATATTCTGGTGAATGCGTCTCACATAACCCTTCATACTGTCCGATTGTTGCACCATTATACAACATCAATATACTTAGCCATTTGTCGGCTGCAAAGTTCGAGATTGGTTTCTTTTCATAATTGACTAATTTATCCAGATCTTTCTTAATGTCGTGGCTTAAGTATTTGATTATATCCGCCTTTCTTACAATAGTACCACCAAAACAACTGAAAGGCTGTCTTAATATCCAAAATGGGATTGTTCGGTTCTTAAACTTCAGAAATTGTGTCATCTTTGCTCCCAGATATGATTTAGGGTTTGGTATCCCATTCAGGGAATATTTCATTTCTTTACTGATTCTATTCATAACAAATACGTCATCTTCAAGGATCAATATATTATCTTCCTTTATGTTTCTAGCAGCTTCTATCCATCTAGATGTTAGATCTAATAACTTTTCTCTACTATTTAGAATACCTGCCACACCATTGCCTATGTTTTTCGTTTCATGCTTGTATTTGCAATTGAATTGTTTAGCAAGATGAGTGTAGTTATAACCGCCATCATTCAGTAGAAATATATCTGAATTTGGATAATGCCTACGAAATTCTCTCAAGACAAATATTACAGCTTCTGGACGTTTAAAACATTGGTAATATGCTCCAATGCTCGGAGTCTTACCATTGTTTATGGTCATTTTTGAATTAGGCCGTACACCTTTGCTATAGTGTAATATCAGTCCGAGTTTGTGTCGTATTCTATAGAAGTATCCTCGTAGACTATTCCTCTTTACAGGGTTATATATTATATCTTGTTCGACCAATGGCAAATGTTTTACATGCAGCTTATCTTCTAGTCCAGACGCCAAGATATCATCGAGATCGGTTAGTTCCATCATTATATTTCGTGTAAAATCAGCACAGTCAAACTCGCGAATAAATTTTAACGCCTTGTCGTTTAAAACGTAATAGTGTTCCAAGAGTATATTTCTATAGTTAAAATTGTAATTTCCACTGTTATATTCTCTTGAGTAATATGAATCGTGAAAATTTGTTCTGTGCAAGTATTCCGTATCCGGACAGGTAAATGCTCTCAATCCAGCACAGAGGAAGCGCCAGGCAAACCCCTGAGTATCAAATCCGTGAGCAGTAGGATATCCACCTGCAGTACGAAAAGCACCTTTTGTGAACATAAAGTTAACACATAGGGGATTGAACTCCTCTTTAGACAATAATGATGAGAATGGTATTTCTTTGTCGAGATAATTTGATATCTCGACACGATCAATATTGTTAATATCATTACCGATAAATTTCACTGACCTGTTTATGGCCACCCCGTCGCACCCTTTGAGCAATAAATAGTCATACATTTTTTGCAAAGTTCCGGCAGGGAGTAGATCATCACTATCTAAGCAAAATATATCTTCACTGAGAGATTTTTCTACTGCGGTATTCCTAGTAGCTCCACCACCTCTATTTGTTTCATGATAGAACAACTTTATTTCCTTATGTTCTTCTGCTAGTTTTTGCATGATCTCTCGAGTACCATCAGTGGATCTGTCATCCACCAAGACGATTTCATAGAGTACCTTTAGGGATTGGGAAATAACTGAGTCCACCGCTTCTACGAGTGTCTTGGAACAGTTATAGCAGGGGATTATGACCGATAATTTTGTATTCATTGGGTTTTGCTAGCGGATTATTACAAACATTCGTTCTCTAAGAATTTCTGGCATATATGTCTCCAAATCCAGTTTGGATGAATTTGGGACTATTCACTAGTTGAAGCATCTCATCTTTGCCGATCCAATCTCTCAGTAAAAATTCCATGCTCTCTCCTACCGAATAATTAAATCGCACATTTCTGTTTATCACTGCGAGTCTATCTATACATGCTACGGCTTTAACTGTTTGCTCCGGTGTTGTGTACTCAAACGAGATCATGTCTATGGGTTGATTCAATCCTTTTAATACTTCGAGTTCATATCCCTCAACATCGATCTTGATAAACTTTGGAGTCCCATACGTGCTAATCGCATGATCCAATGTTGTTGTTGAGACTGTCTCGGCCGTTGCCCATTCATAATTCTTAAATCTTGTATTTTTTACTGAGTCGATCCATTCTGTTGAAATGGAAGAGATTCCAGAAAAATTTGAGATATGAAGTTCTTTGTTACCATCATTTTCACCGAGAGCTTTGGGAACCAGTATCATCTTATTGCCAAATCTCCATTTCAATATCTTTCTGCAAGATCGTTGCGGTTCGAAGGCTACAACTCTCGCGCCCAATTCCAGTAATGGAGCGATCCTGTTACCAACATTCGCACCGACGTCAAAAAATGTATCACCATTTTTCACATATTTACTATAAAATATTTTTTTTATTTTTTTATCTTCCAGGTCTGCTAGGTAGACTTTGCTCGGAGAGACCCTGTTTATGATGTCCTTTGCGATATAGATAGTATCATCACCGATCATACGCTTTAGCTTGTTTTTGAATGAATGCATATTATTTCATTATAACATTACCGTGTATCTTAGGCTTAGTGTTTGTATACAGAAAGTATTTTACTGATAAAGTGCAAATCATCCTCAATTTTTCGATGACTGAATGATCCTTTGTGATGGTCAGTAGACCAGTGAGAAATATCATCATTGTTGACCATTTTGATATGTGCATCTGTTTGCAATGCAGGTACCATCTTCCGATGATCGCTTTCGAAAAATTTATCTTGTCATATATTCTAGTTTTGCTATTTGCTGCAATTAGTTTACATAACCAATTCATCAGTCTGTCTGTTGACTCAGTTGTTGCTCTATATTGACCTGAGCAAAACAGGTAGTGATCATATAGTTCTGTCTGATTGAATGATACTCCAAGTCTAGTTAGTTGATATGTATATATTTTGGGCATGATGATAGGGTAATCATCTTTGTGAATCTGACTAGTATTTGACTCGTGACTTCTGAGTTGTGTTAATACTTCATGAAGGTTCCAGACTCTCGAATTTTCAGAAATTCTGATCCACAGATCATAGTCTTCTGCGGGGGGTAGATCTAGTCTATATCCCATCTCCCGGAGGGCAGATTTCCTGATCATTGTCGCTGATTGAGCAAAATAGTTATTGAAAAACAGTATAGCAGGTATCTCGTCTGCATTTGCAGGAAAAGACCAGATATCGTGCAGTGTTGCATGCCCGTTCTTGTCGATAGGTTCCACATAAGTACCGACGAGTCCAAAATCCGGTTTGATATCCAATAACTTAACTTGTCTCTCAATCCTCTCGGGGTATGATCGATCATCACTATCTAGATTGGCGATATATTCTCCTCGAGCCAGTTTCAATCCTTGGTTTCTAGTCACTGCTAGACCGCTATTTGAAACATTGTTTATGAACCTAATCCTTCGATCATTGTAGGATTTAACTATATCTACACTGCTGTCAGTTGAACCATCATTGATGATGATCAATTCAAAATCTGAATATGTCTGCGAGAGAATGCTATCGATCGCTTCTCTAACATATTTTTCACTGTTATAAACAGGCATAATGACAGATACCTTGGGTACGTTGGGATCTGTCCTGTCTCGCTTGATCAGATCGAATACAACATCTTGGTGAACTCCAGTATTCACAAAATGATAGTATTTTCTATAGTTTATCTGATAGCCTTCTTGCCACTTCATGAGTAGATCATCCTGGTGGATATTGCCGTGACGATTCGTCATATCATTTTGGACTCTATTGCAAGGTATGTTAAAAAGTTTAGATTTTTTGTATGCTAGACCATAACGATCCATATAGGTCTGAGTAAAGATTTGGAGGTTACCCTCAAACGTGTTAGGGGAATTAAAGTCAATATCTTTAGACATCGATAGTATCTCAATAGTTGAGAATATGTGACCATCGACTGATATGGGATAATTCCAGTCATATCTGCCGGTATCCCATTTCCAACAAATCATATCTTTGTATTTCTCTGTAGCCGATAGGAATATAGGAAAAGGTTGAGATCGCTTTGCATTGTATGTCTTAGTCAGATTTTGACCGAGACGCAGGCTCAACATATGTGTCTCAGGGTCAAATTTGTCAAAATCATTCGGATCGATTGTTTCTGTAACCAAAATGTCATCTACTAGAAAAAATACCTTGTCAGTGTCTACGGTGTCTATGATTTTTAGCAATTGATCTCGAAATGTCTCTCTCCTTTTTTGTTCAATAAAGATTATCGATCTATTAGAATAGATGGCGATAACTTTATTATATGCATTCTCATGTATCTCGGAAGTTGGTCGATATATCACGAAGATCGGTATAGGGGAGGTTAAGTTTTCTAGCAGCGATCCGAGCAAAGCATGAAGCTGCATAGCTCTATCCATAGAGAATATGATGCAACTTGTACCTTTTTTTAGGTTATTCATATTTGACCTTTATGACATCATTATTAACGGTCATGGAAAATTTATGTGTGTTACTTCTGATATAATTTTCTAGATCACTGATCGTCGGATAGTCGTTTTCGCCGGTAAAACACCTGGCATCATCTATCAATATCACATGAGATCTAATATGGTGTCTAAATATATTTGCGAGCTCATCGTAGATCGGAGTATTATGACTCCCTTTGGAGGTGACTCCGCCGGAATAGTGACCGTCCAACCAAAATACCGCAGGTTCGTTGATTTCATGAAGTATATTACCCAGAACGATACCACTATCCCCTTGGACGATATTGATAGAAGGAATATTTGTAAATCTCTCTCTTGCCTGTCTAAACAGGTTCTCGTCGAGTTCGATAGAAAATATCTGTCGGAAATACTTCTTTTGAGAATCGATCGTATCTCCTCTATATGTGCCTGTCTCTACTAACACTCTCCTATTACCTCTATTTCGTCTAATGATGATCTGTTTGATGATATGAGGTGCAGGAGTTGGTTTACCTTTTATGTACCATTTGCCAATATTGACGATGTCTCTTATTTTAGATCTTTCCATTCGGTTTAATATCAGAACTTAATTTGATAATTTTGAAATTCAACACCATCGCCATTCTTCCAGGACTGTTGCCGCCAAATATCACTGATCTAGGGTTGAGGTTATTGTCCATGATCTCAAATCCTAGATTTCTCCTATGATCAAAACTTATGATCATAGGCTTATGAATGATGGAATCGAAGAAGAATTGGCCAGTATTGAATAGAAATGCTGGAATCTCAGCTGTGATGGAGTAGTTACCGATCTCATAATCACCTATTTCCATCGAACTATCGGAAGGCGAAGCGAGTAGTAAGACTTCTCCCTGATCATAGAACATCAGCGAAGCCATAGTTTTGCTTAATGGTTTGAAAATCGTAAAATCAGTCTTTATGAAGAATTTTTCTGATACGGGTATCCGTGCTGATGGGATACCATCTTTGTTCAGAATTGTAACCCTGGAAATTTGTGCATCTTTGGTTTTGTCGACATTAAAGTCCGTGACAGCATTTGAATGCTCTCCGTTATTGAGATAGTGATGTATCACTTTATCAGTATCATCAAACATTTTGATTTCTCCTTTTTCGAGGAGGATTGTCTTTTGACAGAGATTCTGTATAACTCCCATATTGTGACTAACGAAGAGTATAGTCCTGCCTTGAGCCTTACTTATCTCATCCATTTTACCCAAACACTTTTTTTGGAATTCTGTATCGCCGACCGCCAACACCTCATCTATTATCAGAATATCTGGTTCCATGTGGGCAGCGACTGAGAAGGCGAGTCGGACATACATGCCACTAGAATAATATTTAACTGGGGTGTCCAAGAATTTTTCAATTCCTGCAAACTCAACTATTTGATCGAACTTCTTCGCAATCTCCTTGTACGTCATTCCTAAAATTGCTCCATTTAGCATGATGTTCTCTCTTCCTGTCAGTTCTGGATGAAAACCTGTGCCCACTTCGAGGAGACTACCAACTCTGCCACGTATCTTTATCTCGCCGGTTGTCGGTGGGGTGATCTGGGAAATTATCTTTAGAAGTGTTGACTTACCGGCACCGTTCCTACCAATGATACCTATTACTTCACCTTTATGTATATTGAAATCTAGCCCCTTCAGTGCCCAGTACTCTTCCTTGGTATTTATTCCGGCTACTGATTTTGCTTTGGCTTTCAGAAATCTAAATGGGTTTTTAAACACATCTGTAACTACGTCGCGTAATGAGACATACCGACCTTGCTGATGGTTGATATTGTACTTCTTTCCTATATTTTTTACTTCTATTATTGGTTCCATATGGTTATTGGATTAACTTCATCAAACGATGTCTGCGAAATATCGTTCTACTTTCTTGAATATGTATATGCCCACGAACATGAGTATGAGACATGCTACAAATGAGATCCCGATCAGTGCCCAGTTTACCGGTGTTGTACCGAGAAGTGAAGCACGAGCGCTCTGGATAGCTCCTGTCATAGGGTTCAATGCCAATAGCCATGAATATTTTCCCGCGATGCTGGCTGGGTATATAACAGGGGTGATGAAGAGTAGCATTTGTATGAAGAATGGCAGGGCATAACGCACATCGCGATATTTCACATTGATGGCAGCAAGAATGAGTCCTAGTCCAACGGATGCCATAAATGAAATGATCAAGACGAGCGGCACGACGACGATACTGGATAGTTGAGGTACAAATCCATAAAAGATCATCATTATTGCTAATATTGCTGCAGCGATGAGGAAGTCTACGAGTTTTGTCAGCACCGAAGATAATGGCAAGATCAGTCTAGGGAAATAGACTTTTGTTATGATGGCCTGGTTTGTGACGAGACAGTTACTCGTCTCACTCAGTGCTGTTGAGAAGAATTGCCAAAATAGTAGGCCTGTAAAGACGAAGATAGGGTAGGGGATATTATCCGAAGGAACTTTTGCCAAGTTACCGAAGAAAACGGTAAACACGACCATGGTGATCAGGGGTTGGAATATAGCCCAGGCGACTCCGATCATTGTCTGTTTATATCTCACCTTGAGATCCCTCCATGTAAAGAAATACAGCAGTTCGCGGTATTGCCACAATTCCTTTAGGTCTCTTAGGTGGAAAAGCTTCTTTGGTCTGATGATAGTAACCTTCGTTGACATGGAGCCATATTAGCACGACTTTGTCCTCTTGTTGAGTATTTCCACATTATTCAGTATGATGTATGAACTTCGCATTATTATCATAACTAGCAGTTAAGCAGTATTACTATCATGTCTATAAAAAAAGTAACCCAGTATATTTCCGTCATCGCCCTGTTCCTCGTCCCGCTCTTTCCGCTCATCGTAGCGAATTCGTATTTCTTCCCATTCATTACTGGAAAAGCATTTTATTTTCGAATACTAGTCGAAGTCGCTTTTGCTAGTTGGGTTATCTTGTGTTTCTTAGATGCAAAATACAGACCGAAGTTTACTGCTCTAAACGTATCAGTAACATTGTTCGCCGTCATCACTCTCACCGCTGACCTTCTCGGTGTTAATCCTCTCCGCAGTCTCTGGTCTAACTTTGAACGTATGGAAGGTTGGATAGTGATCATCCATCTATGGGCATTCTATATAACAGCAACGAGTCTATTTGGCGCCGGAGCAGTGGGCAAGAAAATCTGGCATCGCTGGTTAAATACTTCTGTTGCAGTTTCGACCATCATCGCCCTCTATGGTATCGGACAACTTCTAGGATGGTTTGCCATTCATCAGTCGGCAGCTCGTCTCGATGCGACAATAGGTAACTCTGCATATCTCGGTATATACATCATCATCCATATGTTCATCGTCGCGTATCTCTATTTTGCAGCGCGATCAGATGATTTCCAAGGCAAGATGTTCTTTGGTTGGGCATATCCAGTACTATTCGTCCTATTTGGGTTCGTCGCTCTCGAGACTCAAACTCGTGCCGCAGTTATAGGTTTGGCTGCAGGACTATTCATCGCTCTATTGCTCTATACCATCTTCGCAAAGAGTCATTCTATGAAGAGTCGCAAGATAACTGGTGGGATCATCGTCGCCCTCATCGTTTTAGCAGGTATATTTTATGTTGAAAGGAAACAACCATTCTTTGCAAACAGTCCGATATTTGGCCGTCTAGCCAGCTTATCTCTCAGTGGATTCCAAAATGAAGGTCGTGCATCTATCTGGCCGATGGCTATAAAGGGAGGACTCGCGAGACCTATACTTGGTTGGGGTCAGGAGAATTTCAATTACATCTTCAATGCTAACTATGCTCCACAGATGTACGGTCAGGAACAATGGTTCGATCGTGCTCACAGTGTGTTCATCGACTGGTTCGTTGCTTCTGGTTTTGTTGGGCTGTTCGCTTACTTGGCATTATTTATCCTCGCCATCATCTCGATCTGGAAGTCTGATATCACTGTATCAAAGAAGAGCGTTCTGACCGGTCTCATGGCGGCATATGCGGTGAACAACCTCGCCGTGTTCGACAACCTTGCGAGCTATGTATTCTTCTTTGCTGTCATCGCATTCGTGAATTCATTGAAAGAAGGAAAACAAGTTGAGATATTTGGTGAAAAGGCGATGAGTACTGATGCTGTCGAATACATCGTCGCACCGATCGTCATCATCCTCGCCCTTGGTGCGGTGTATATGTTCAATGTTCGACCGATCCAAGCTAATACTCGTCTCATCACGGCATTGCAAGCATGTGGTAGTGGTAAACCTGATGCGGTATTGTTCGAGAAAGCACTCGCCATAGATACATATGTTGCTAACCAAGAGGCTAGGGAACAATTGTTATCATGTGCTGGTCAAGTCGTTTCCAGTCAACAGGTTCCAAATCAAGTAAAGCAGCAATTCTTTACATTGGCTGCGAGTGAGATAGATGCACAGATCAAGGCGACCCCCAAGGATGCTCGTATCTATGTTCTCGGAGGTTCCTTCATGAATGATATCGGTCAAGTTGCCGATGGTACATCATTCCTAGAAAAAGCTCATGAACTCACACCAACAAAACAGTCCGTGAGTATCGCACTGGCGAATGACTATCTGAGTACTGGTAAGAACGAGGAAGCTGTCGCGTTGCTCAAGGATGCTTATGAATCTGCAACTGTCAATTTCTCTGCAAAGTACGCCTACGCAATAGGCTTGGTTGTTACCAATAAGGAGGCTGAGGCTAGAGCAATGTTCAACAATGATCCAGCTATCTTCGAGACTCAACAGATGGCAAATGTGTACTCTTCTCTAAAACAATATACGAAAGCGATCGCAATTTATACAAAATTGATCGGTACGAGTACGAAAGATGTGAACTTACGCGGTTCGCTAGCCCAGGTGCAATATTCTGCAGGACAGAAAGATGCTGCCGTGAAGACATTACAGAGTATTCTAGATACCAATCCCGAATACAAGACTCAAGTTGAGGCTGCTATAAAACAGATACAGAGTGGGAAGTAGGGAAAATATTCACTTATCCATATGACTAACCTCACATACATACTGCACTCATGAATCAAATGGGTGAGTGTAGTGTGTGGGTTTTGCCTCCTATGAAAAAGTGTCAAGAAAGTTGACGCTTTTGTATATGGAGCGGGGAGGGATGTCTCCTTATGAGATCAAAAATAGACTTATCCCGTAATAAGCAGATTTTGAAAAAAAGTTTGGGTCGAAGAAGTTTCTCAACCAGGGCGGGGCATTGTTGAAAAATCTCACTTTCCCTAGGGAAAGTGGCATTATTTAGTACCACACCTCCCCCGAGACTCCCAAAATGAGCGCTCAACAACAGACTACCACCACACGAGGTGTTAACAACTTCCAAGTATTATGTATCCAAATTACCAGCAAGGTACAGAAATGGGCGACTTATCCACAACCTACATTGAATTCCCCGCAAAATAATGTTATATTCGGTAGGTGAGTAATCGTGTGGGCGTATCCAAAGCAAATGTTTCGCAAAGTGTCCCCCTCGGGGGCCTTTTGCGTAATGGGGCAAGTCGCGATATATTCGAAAAGCTCATATACCAACTGCGCTCGGATTATGTGAATGCGAGCTGTGAATGCGACGAGCTTCCACAAATCCTCACTTGTTGTTATACTAATAGAGGATTGTACCAAATGACGGCGACGGTTGTACTCACATTAAATTTAAACATTTTTATTTGGAGCTCGCACCCGTCGCCATCATTGGGCGCAAACATGTAGTCCTTCACAACAAAGAAGAGTTCAGGGGCACGGATATTTTTCTGCTGAAAAATTCCTCGTGTTCCTTACAGGAACTGTCTACTCATTGGGCTTTTCTCGTTTCACTCGAAAATCCTCAATGAGTCTTGCGGATGCTCCAAGTATTCGCATCCTCACGCGTCAGACACGCTCACAAGTCCCCTTCACCCTTCTTTGCTGTGAAGGACTGGACATACCACGATGAATATTCAAGAAAATATACTAATCGCACCATATACCACATTCAAAATCGGCGGTCCTGCCAGATTTTTTTGCGCAGTTGCAACTGAGGATGGGTTGGTGGAGGCAGTAAGGTACGCGAAAGGAGAGGGGTTGCCATTTCTGGTCATAGGTGGCGGATCAAATCTATTGTTCTCTGACTCGGGATATGCTGGCCTCATTATCAAGAACGAAATCATGGGGAGGACATTTACCGATGACGGGACTCTCTATTCTGTTGTCGATGCTTTCGCGGGTGAGGATTGGGAAAATCTAGTTAGAGAGACTGTCGAAAAGGATCTATTTGGTATCGAAAATCTGTCGGCAATACCAGGAAAAGTCGGTGCTTCACCTGTTCAGAATATTGGTGCATATGGTGCTGAGGTCTCGAAGGTTATCGTGTCAGTGAGAGTTCTGGATACGAGCACGATGCAGTTCGTCGAGTTGTCGCAGCTCGATTGCAAATTTTCATATCGTGATAGCATATTCAAGCACGAAAAGGGTCATTACATCGTAACGAGAGTTAGATTTCGTCTATGTAAACTGGGCGAGCTCAATATCGAGTATGGGGCATTGCAAAAATATTTTGTTGAGAAAGATATGACGAAGCCTAGTTTGAAAGAGGTGAGAGATGCTGTCATAGAGATTCGTAAAAGTAAATTGCCTGATTGGACGATGTGGGGAACGGCAGGTTCATATTTCAAGAATCCAGTGATCGAAGCTGCACGATTTGCAGACTTGAGATCCGAGTATCCAGAGCTCCCAGGATTCGTCGAGCATGATGGTCGAGTGAAAGTTTCTCTTGGGTATATCTTGGACAAGATATGTAATGCAAAAGGTTTGAGTGTAGGTAATGTTAGTGTCTATGAAAAGCAAGCGCTCGTGCTCGTCGCCAAGCCTGGTGCGACTGCGACAGAAGTGCTAAATCTCGCAAATGAGTTGATGCGTCTCGTGAAAGAAAAAACAGGTATAGTGATAGAGGGTGAAGTAGAATGGGCGGTGGCATGATATGTGGGGGGAGAAGTAGTTTTTTTGGGATAGAATTCAAGGGAACATAATGTTCAAGCTACTGAACATAATTGACAATGAAAACAAATGGTATATAGTAAACACTATCGTAATCGCGTTTGTTATAAATACTCAAAATATGCTTATATTCCAACGTGAAAACTATGTACCAATATTAGAAAAGCTCTATAAAGGCAAGATTATCATCATCTATGGACCGAGACAGGTCGGAAAGACGACTTTATGCAAAGAAATTCAAAAGAAGTATCCAAATAGTAAGATAATAGTTTGTGACGATCCTGCTGTTGCAAAAAGTTTGGAGCCAAAATCAATAGATGATTTAAGAAAGTATTTTGGAAAAGAAAGTTTGATCATTATAGATGAGGCACAAAGAGTCGAGAACATCGGTTTAACTCTCAAAATAATAGCTGATAATTACGGTGATCTACAAGTTATCGCAACAGGGTCATCATCATTTGATCTGGCAAATAAAGTGAATGAGCCACTGACTGGAAGAAATTGGAAATTTTATCTTTTTCCATTATCAGTCAAGGAAATGTCGCTGGCATACGGTGATGGGTTGAGAAGTAGATTGCGAGACTTACTAGTTTTCGGATCATACCCTGAAGTTGTTTCTGCAGAAATAAATAGGAAGGAGATTTTGAAAACTCTTTCAAGTGATTATTTGTACAAAGACTTACTTTCGTATGAAGGTATCAGGAAACCAAAGGTAATTTTTGATTTGCTCAGGTTGCTAGCTTTGCAAGTAGGAAATGAAGTATCCTATAGTGAAATAGCTAGGACTTTATCAGTTAATAGGGATACTGTGCGCTCATATATCGGGATATTGGAGCAAGCATTCATCATTTTCACTATTCCTCCACTTCATAAGAACAAGAGGAAGGAAATAAGCCGTCTCAATAAGATATATTTTTATGATAATGGCATTAGGAATGCACTGGTAGACAACTTTGAACCATTGGAAAAACGAACTGATGTTGGGGCGCTATTTGAAAACTTCTTTGTTTCTGAAAAGATGAAACAACATTTTTATAACAATGCGGAAAGCAAAGTATATTTCTGGAGAACGAAACAGGGTCAGGAGATCGATTTCGTTGAGGAGTATAGGGGTGGTGAGGAGTATAAAATATTTGAATGTAAGTGGAAAGATCAGAATCAAAAGATTCCTCTGATGTGGAAAAAAGATTATAAAAACTTTGAGGCCAAATTAATCCATAAGGATAATATATTCGATTACTTTCTAGGTCACGATACAATTTAGAAAGTGGACACAGTCACACTTGTTCATGGTCCCATATACCACCTCCCAAAATCGGCTGAAATGTGCTAGAGTTCCATTGCCTTATACAAGGCTATTTCCATGTCATTTTTCAGCAGATTAATGGGGGAATCTCATACTAGAGGTGTAAAGGAGTTCCAACCTACAGTAACCAAGATAAATGCTCTCGAAGCACAGATTCGGGCTCTTTCTGATGCGGAACTAAGGGCGAAGACGGATGAGTTTAGAAACAAACTGCAGGGTCTAGGTCTGCCAGCTGGCGGAAGGGTCGAGGGTATAGAAAACACAATTAACTCTGCCAAAGACCCTAAACCCTATCCCCTAAACTCTAAACCCTATACCCTAAACCCTATACCCTCAAATGAAGTGCAGAATAAAATCATGCAAGAAATCCTTCCTGAAGCCTTTGCGGTAGTTCGTGAGGCGGCACGTAGGACTCTCGGTCAGAGACATTTTGATGTACAGCTCATCGGTGGTATGGTCCTAAATAGTGGCGCTATAGCTGAGATGCGTACTGGAGAAGGAAAGACTCTCGTCGCAACATTGCCAGCGTATCTAAATGCTCTCACTGGTAAGGGTGTTCACATCGTCACGGTGAACGACTATCTCTCTAGGCGCGATGCGGTGTGGATGGGTCAGATATATTCATTCCTCGGACTTTCTATCGCAGTTATCAATCATGAGTCGAGTTTTATATATGATTCGGCGCATACAAACAAGGGTCTAGGTCTGCCAGCTGGCGGAAGGGTCGAGGGTATAGTCAGCACAAAGAAATCAGAACAAGACCCTAACCCCTATCCCCTAAACCCTAAACCCTCAAAATCTGACACATCACTTTCTGTAGATGATTTCGATAAGCAGAGGGACATAGTCGGCGGATTCAAAGTAGTTCATGAATATTTACGACCATGCACTAGGCACGAAGCATACATGGCAGACATTACATATGGAACCAACAATGAGTTTGGTTTTGATTATTTGCGAGATAACCTCGAATACAGTCGTGAGAAATTGCGCCAGCGAGATTTTAACTACGCCATCGTGGATGAGATCGACTCAATATTGATCGATGAGGCGCGCACACCACTCATCATCTCTGCACCGACTCGTGAGGCAGAGTCTACTTACAAGCAGTTTGCTGGTATGGTTGCATCATTCATTGAGGATACTGATTATACAAAAGAGGAAAAACACCGCGCCATTTCATTGACCCCAGAAGGTATCACCAAAGCCGAAAAAGCTCTCGGAGTAGACAATATTTACACTGACAAAAGTATCAAATTTGTACATCATCTAGAAACCGCCATTCGTGCCAAGGCACTGTATCATGTGGACAAGGAATATGTCGTCAAGAATGATGAGATAGTTATCGTCGATGAATTCACTGGTCGTCTACAACCAGGTCGTCGCTGGTCCGAAGGATTGCATCAGGCTATAGAAGCCAAAGAGGGTGTAAAGATACAGCAAGAGTCACGCACATATGCATCTATAACATTCCAGAACTTTTTCCGCATGTATCCAAAATTGTCAGGTATGACCGGAACTGCTGCAACTTCTAGTGAAGAATTTTACAAAGTGTATGGTCTCGAGGTGTATTCGATTCCCACAAATGTACCAGCCGTTCGTAAAGATCAGAATGACCAGATATTCCGCACCGAGATCGGTAAATACAAGGCGATATCTCGCAAGGTCAAGGATCTCCATAGTAAAGGTCAACCAGTATTGATCGGTACGGTTTCTATAGAGAAGAATGAAGTCTTGTCACAATTCCTGAAAGCAGAGGGCATTCCTCATGAGATATTGAATGCCAAGAATCATGAGAGAGAGGGAGAGATCATCGCCCAAGCCGGCAAGAAGGGTGGCGTCACCATCGCTACGAACATGGCGGGTCGCGGAGTGGATATCAAACTCGGTGGCAATCCAAATACTCCGGAGTTGGCAGATGAGATAAAAAAAGCTGGTGGTTTGTTCGTTCTAGGAACAGAGCGACACGAAGCTAGACGCATCGACAATCAGCTCCGCGGTCGTTCTGGCCGTCAGGGTGATCCTGGAGAGACTCAGTTTTTCGTTTCGCTCGAGGATTCACTAATGCGTGTCTTTGCGTCAGACACATTGAAATCAATGATGGGCCGACTCGGTATGCCGGAAGATGAAGCAATAGAACATAAGATCATTTCAAAGTCGTTGGAATCTGCACAGGAAAAGATTGAAGGCTTTAATTTTGACTCTCGTAAGCATGTTCTAGAATTTGACGACGTTATCAATAAACAGAGGACGAATATTTATGGTATGCGCCGCCGACTGCTATTGGGTTCTATTGATGATGTAGAGGTTGAGTTAAATAGATTGGTTGGCGCGGTGGAGGGAAGTGATCCTAATTCCAATGATTCTACAGCTATCCAATCAATCATTTCCAGGAAGATTGCAGAATTCGGTCGTGAGGCATTCCTGCAGTCGGTCCGTATCATCCTATTACAAGTCATCGACATGTATTGGGTCGAACACCTCGAAGTTATGGACTACACGAGGAGCAGTGTGAATCTGCGAGCATATGGTCAGCGAGACCCATTAGTTGAGTACAAGAAAGAGGGTCTAAGACTTTTCAAGGAGATGCAGATAGCTATGACGGAGCAGATCGCTAGAATTTTGCCGAACATTGTGCCGGTTGTGAATGGCCAGCAAGTTAAAGCAAATGATGGTGGCATCAAAGCGGAACTTCGAGAGATCCATGAAAATGCTCAGATCATCGGCGCAGGAGATGGTTCGGAGAGTGGTGCGGGTCAAAAGAAAGAAGCTGAAGTCGGTAGAAATGATCCTTGTCCTTGTGGTAGCGGCAAGAAATACAAGAAGTGCCACGGCATAGGAAAGTAACATTGATAGACCGGAACTCATCAGTTAGAAGGGAACTTTGACGGTTCCTTTTTAGTTATCCCCACAATCTCCTCCGTTTCTAATAGTCTCTAAGGTACAATATATACACTAATTCTCTCCAGGGAAGGGGATAATTGGTGTCGTTATTACTATTACAAAACGTAACAATCAAAGTGGAAGATAACGTCGCAAACGCGACGGTTTTCCATTTACCATTAATCATATGAAACCCAACCAAATAGCCCTAGCTCTCTTGGCAGCAGTCATAGGTGTAGGAGCACTGCTCTCTGTGATCGTGACCCAAAACCCATCTACCAACATAGCTACAGTAGCTCCACAGACTCAGGTAGCACAGGTGACACAGTCAACCATAACTATGGGGGAGACCAACTCTAAACTCTCTCAGCAAGATGATCATGGAGACGGTAACTATCTAGTCGCACAACAATTTACACTTTCACAGACTGCTACAGTCCAGTCTATGAGTTTCTATGTCACTACTGCTTCAGGCAAGCTTCGACTAGGTGTATACGACAGTAGTGGTGCCAAAGTAGCCGAAACCAACGAGATCACACCAGTTACAGGCTGGAACACCTCTCCTGTAACAGCTAGATCTCTCACCGCTGGTACCTACTGGCTCACATACCTCACCAACGACAACAACCTATACTTCCCATGGAGTACCTCTGGTTCCTACAAAGCAGCTCCATATACCTATGGTGCCATGCCATCCACCTTCCCATCGTCTACTACAGGTACTGGCCATGCCTCCATGTATGCCACACTGAATGTCACCACAACCCCTTCCACACCAGCTCCAACCTACCCACCAGTTATCACCGGTGTCGCTGTTCCTACAGTCTCTTCTACTGGTGCCACCATCACCTGGTCTACCAATATCCCAGCTGACACCCAAGTCTACTATGGTCTAACCAATGAGAGGTTCTCAAGTAACTACACCAGTCATACCGCCCTAGACTCCGCTCTCTCTACTTCTCACTCTGTCACTCTCACAGGTCTCACTCCTAATACCATGTACTACTTCCAGGTGAGATCTACTGCTAACAGTCAGACAGGGAAGATCGCCCAACAGTTCACAACTGCTCCAACAGCCACTCCTGTTGTTACTCCTACCATCAATACCTTCACCATCACTCCTTCCACTCTAGTTAGAGGTCAGTCAGCCACTCTCTCATGGACAACCACAGGTCTGACTAGCTGTAACATCGAATCTATCGGTAACAACTACCTCCAACAGAGTTTCGGTTCTTTACTAGGGGTAGTGAAAGGTGCTAACGACAGCATCACTGTCACCATCCCCGCTAACAATGTAACCGTAGGTATGCGTAATGCTGGTACTACAGGATATATCCAACTAGGATGTTACACATCTCAATTACCTAATATTACAGGTACATATGTATACAAGTCAGTAAATGTAACCATACCAGCCGCAACTACTGTAACAGGTGATGTTACCGCTCCTTCCGTTCCAACCAATCTCCGCGTCACATCTGTCTCTCCTACACAGGTGAACCTCTCATGGAGCGCTTCTACAGACAATGTCGGAGGTACAGGACTACAAGGCTACAAGATATATATCAATGGCAACTTCTACGTGAACAGTACTGGAACGACTTTCCAGAACATGGGTCTCAATCCCCACACCCTCTATACCTACTCCGTAGCTGCCTATGACAACGCTACACCTACTGCTAACGTCTCTACACAGTCTACGTCTGTCTCTACGACGACATTAGCTGCAGTGGTAGATATCTTACCTCCAGTAGTTTCCACCTTCACAATACCTGCTGCATTAACTGTTTCATCAGTACCTGCTTCTGTTCCTGTAACCACCTTCACAGCTACAGATGTTGTAGGAGTGACAGGGTATATGATCACAACTACAAACACTGCCCCAGCTGCCTCCGCTACTGGTTGGACCACTACTGCTCCTACCTCCTACACCGTCTCTGCTGCAGGAACATACACTCTCTACGCATGGGCCAAGGATGCTGCGGGGAATGTGTCTACAGCAAAGAGTGCGGG
>CAINCE010000069.1 GCA_903846945.1 uncultured bacterium | reverse complement strand
GTACCTGCGGCGATAGCTCCAGCACTACACCCTACGACTTGCGCCCTCGTCGTCGAAACATCTGAGATCAATACGGAGATAATTATGACTACTGCTACGAATGCCGCCGTAAAACTTAGAGATATTGATCTTTTTTGCATGAGTCGTGATTAATTAGGTGGATAAATAATGTAAAATGACATATGCATTATAACACCACTTTACATTTACAGCATCTTTCTCCTGAGCGTGACCATTATGGTACAAAGGCCCCTTCATTGGGGCTTTTGTGCGGGTACACTTACTTCGCCTTCCCTTGATTCGCCACTTTATCCATCGCAGCCTTCACGACCTCTGCGTCACCTATAAATGACTTCCCTATCAAATTCAGATTCTCATCAAACTCATAAACCAACGGGATACCAGTAGGGAAATTCACATCTACTATATCCAGATCAGATATCTTTTCTACATACTTCACGATCGCGCGGAGACTGTTCCCAGATGCTGCCACAATGATCTTGTGACCCTCCTTCATCGCCGGCATGATCTCTCCATTCCAGTACGGCACAACTCGATCAACTACATCTTTCAAATTCTCCGACAAAGGAATTTCTGACTCCTTGAGACTGACATACAATGGATCTCTGCCAGGATACATCGGGCTGTCCTTCGATAGAGGTGGGATGGCTACGGCATATCCCCTGCGCCAGAGTTTTACCTGATCTTCACCATATTTTGCGGCCATCTCTGACTTGTTCATACCCTGGAGCGAACCATAATGTCTCTCATTTAACTTCCAAGTCTTCACGACCTTGATATCTTTCTCACCCAATTCATTCAGGATAATATCTAGGGTATGATTTACTCTCTTCAAAACGCTCGCATATGCTACATCAAAACTAAACCCAGCTTTCTGGAGCGCCACACCTGCCGCATGTGCTTCATTCACTCCCGTGTCAGACAAGTCAACATCCATCCAGCCGGTGAAGCGATTTTCCTTGTTCCAAAGACTCTCTCCGTGCCTGATCAAAACTATTTTGTACATATGTATTTAGTGGTTAATAGTTAATAGTAAGTGGTATCTACTTCTTCCTCACCACGAGCGCCCCCACATACCTGACCAGCAATATCGAACCTGTTGCCATAAATATTCCTAGTGACCACCCAGCTAATACATCCGAAACCCAGTGGACATTTAGGACCACCCGACTCAATCCTACGGCGAACATCGCCAAACCGCAAGCGACGATCACGAGTTCCCTCTTTGCCCAGGAATCCATCCTAGTCACTATGAAGTATGCTAACACGACGAAGAAGGCCGCCGCCATACCTGCGTGACCGCTCGGGAAGCTCGGATCATTAACTATACTCATGAGAGCATTATCAGGTCTCGCACGCATGAAGAATTCCTTGAGAAATCCTAGGGAAAAGGCGGTTGAGGCGATAGATATTAGAAATATAGAACCAAGGCGTAATTTACCTTTGAAAAGTAACACTACACCAAATAACACACCCAAACCTGCCGTAACAGCCGTACCACCAACATTCGTTACTACTGTAGCGATAGAGACTAGCATTGGATACAGATGGTTTACCTTGTCCATGAACACATTTACCATCACATCAAAGTTGGCCATGAAAGATGTCGTCGCCAAAGCATCCTGTATAGTCTTTGCTAGAACGATGAGAGAAATGACATTCAATCCTAGAGTAAACAGTTCATATCGAGCAAATATATGAAACCTAGAATTCACAAATCTATATCCCCAGAGAATGAGTACAGCGAGGAGGATGGCGATAACCGCAGACTTACCAAGGTATGGTGTGATAGCGTGATAACCCTCACCAAAGATATATCCGAGTATGACTGACAAAACTACCCAACTAACGCCGCTCAGGATATTGTATACCCAGAACTTACCTGCGCCAATCTCGCCTGTTCCAACGAGAAAAGGTGTGAGTGCCCTAGTCACAGGACTGAACCTGCCGATGAACATCGCTTTGCCCGTGTGAGTATCTAGAAGCTTCTTGGCTCGCTCTATATGAGAATCCTTTATGAAGAAATATGGACGGAGTCGTGCGATGAGTGGTAGACCATATCTCCTTCCTAACATGAATCCTATAAAGTCACCCAGCAATGCTCCGACAACGGAGATGATAAGTACCCCGTAGATATTCAATATTCCCATCCTAGCCAAGAAACCTGCTGCGATGATAGTGATATGACCTGGCACTGCCGTTCCTATGAGTGGCAATCCTTCCAATATCACTATGATAAATAGAAAAGGATATCCTCCCGCAACGATGAAGGTTTCGATGTTACTAGACAAGGCGAAGAAAAAGTGTGCGTACGGCATATTTGTTTGTATTATTATAGCAGTATGATACAATAGAAATCTATAGGTTGATAATAATAAAATAACTAAAAAACGTAACTAATTAACATATGAAGAACATCACAATATATTCAACTCCGTCGTGCGTCTATTGCAATATGGCCAAAACCTTTTTTAAGTCCAACAATGTTGCCTTTACAGAATTTGATGTTGCGTCAAATCTCGAGAAGCGTAAGGAGATGATCGATATGACCGGCCAGATGGGTGTGCCTGTCATGAAAGTAGGCGAAGAAGTCGTCGTCGGCTTCGATGAACCAAAGCTCAAGTCGTTGCTAGGGATAAAGTAATAGGTTGCTGGTTGGAAACAAATCCCAATCACTCGATAAATGTAGAAAAAGATGCCGGCGGTATGCCGGTGTTTTTTGTCGGTAAACAGAAACCCGCGATCATTGCTGACCGCGGGCTAAACCTAGCACCACTTCACTACCTCCTCTTGCTGGCGAGGCCGTTGATGACTTTCCGGAAGCCGGAGTCGGGCAACGGCTTGGCCACCGGCGTTGGATTGGCGAGCAAGTGTTCCAGTGGAATGACGAGGAATTCATCGCCCGTCCCTTTTGGATCCAGGTGGCGGGCTACGAAGTTGATCGGCTCCAGCCTGCGGCGAAGCATCGCGAGTATCATCTGATCACCAGGATTTTCGGCCGTAAGGTAGAGGTCGAATTGACCATTGAGGCCAGTCTTGTCTCCAGTACCAATTATCATGTATTTCCTTATTTTAATTGTTGACCGTGTGAAAGAGCGAAGCTCTCAGGGGCACGACGTCATTGTCATGTTCCCAGTTGAGTGCCCCACAATGAAGTGAGGCGGAGATTACATCAATCTCGAAAGTATCTAGCCAACGATTTGGATCTCGTTCAACTTGAACTTGACGATCACCTCGGTAAAAGGTCCCGACAAGCAAAGCGTTCCATTGTTGAACAGGTGGTCAATGGTCTCCTTGGTTGTTTGAACCGAGACCGTATCCATGGTGTGTCTCATGTACACGCAGGTCAATCGCTTGCCCCGATATGTAATCTTCATTATTGATGAGCCCTGCTAGAGCCCTGCCAGGTAATCCTGGCGACGCCGGACGAACTGTATGATAATTGCCTTGAATTCTGGACTAACGGTACCATTCATAGTTTATCCTTCTTTGTTTTTGTTTATCAGTTTTCGGTGACTCTAAAAAGCCGACGTTTTCAGCCTTTCGGAGTCACCTTAAACCTTTTACAATGACCATATTTCTACCTGTATTATAGCACTGTTAATGCCTATTTGTCAATGCCATACAAAGTATACGGCTCTATTAAGCCACATACAAAATCATTAGTAGATTCCGACCAATTCTAATTAGTCAGCTGATTTTCAGAACCACGCAAAAAGTTCTTTTTACTCACTATCTTCTTCCCTATCCTCCCTTCTATGTCGAGTCGTGCCTTTCCGGCGACTTCACCACCCTCCTTGGCGTCTCTGTGCATCTTCTTTAATTCGTCTGAATCTCTCTCTACCGTCAGCTTCGTCGTAGTGGCCTCGCCTAGCATAGTCAGTATGAGTTCCAGATCTTCCATGTGATCTCGGAGGTTGTTCTCTTTCGAAAGTGACTTGTGCTGCTTGTATTCCTGCGCAGTAAAATCAAATGCGCCTTTGTAAATCTCATCCGTCAAAATGGCAAACTCTTTACCATCTTTCACCCCACGAGACCTCCATTCATCAGTCAGAGTATTGCGAACATTGATACCGCGCAATCTCTTGTCAATCCAATCTTTCGGATATCCCTTTCTTTCGTAAATAGCTTTTGCACGATTTACAGCGAGTTCTGGATCACGGATTTCATCGATTCGTTCCTTGCCTACCTGAGCTAGCCAAAGTTTGAATGGTTCGGCATTTGGTGAAGGAATGGACTGTATTAGACGAAGCATTACTTCGGTATCTGCGACATCTGTAAGATAATACTTACCGTCAGATGCTATCATTTTCAGTTGGTGACATTTTGTCACCGACTGATTTCCCTCTACTGTTAGCCTTTCTTTTAGCTTATTCCAATATTTGCGGGCTGGCTGGAAATCAGGCTGAGCTGTCAAAATCTGCACCACATCAACCACAGAAAAATACCACTTCTCCGCACGGTCATCCCAATGTCGTCGAATTTTCTGCCCATCGAATATAGTTAAATGTTTTTCTTTCTCTTCCATGCATCCATTTTCTCACACCAAAATATTAAATCAATATTGACGCACCACAAATATCTGTGCGCTACTCATAATTGGCGTAATGGATTTATATCCTTTCGGATCATTGTGCCTACACTTCCCTGCTTCGCTAAAGCTACGCAGGACAGGCGCATTATTACTGTGCCTGCACTTCGAATTCATATTAACAATGTTTTGTAATTTTCAACGTGCCTGCACTTCGAAGCAATTTGTCTTTTTAGACAAATTGCGAAGTAGTGCGGGTTGTGGTACGAAGTTGGAACCTTTTTGTCGTTGAATACTTTAGCATAAAAATGAAAAACCATACCGATCTGGGTATGGCTTGAAGATTTTCGTGAGTTCTTCAACTCAATGAACTGCTACAGTGTTATCCGATAGATGATTCGCGGGTTACGGGCTCCCCATTCTGACGGGCTAGCCGGCGGATGCTTCCACGTCTTTTTCTGCTCTTCCCAACGAGCAATCGACTTGGCGAGAACATCATCCCATTTCGTTCCAGCTTCGATGATCGCCTCATTCTCCGTGCTTGCATTCAGGACGATTTCTTCGTCCTCGACGCCATCACGGAATGTGCCGGCTTCCATTTCGTTGGTGTAGGTATAAATGAGAAACCACTTCATACTCAAATCTCCTATGTTGATTGTTGACTTCTCTGCCTAGTATAGCACTTTGAACACTATTTGTCAATACTTTGACGATTTCGTCAAATGTGTGTCGTTGTATGGCTCTGTTAAGCCACCGTGTAAACCACAGTCGTTATTCGCCCCCGCTCGACTATCTTTGGAGGTTAGGTGATTCATGGTCGCGGGCACTAGAAGCAGTGGATGTTCACTTCCTTCTCACGGAGCCATATTCCGCCTGAAGCATATCGGTACTGCGTAGCGCCCCACTGTCTGTGCGTTACAGACGGTGGGAAAGCGCGAAGCAGTACGGTTATGCGTAAGGCGGTCTACTGTACCCTCGTAGAGGAAGTGGACATCGACTGCTTCGTCCCTATTCTTTAGCCTACAGGGTTATTCCGCGACCTTGTATCACCTAGCCGGAAAAGATTGTGGAGCGGGTGGCGCCACTATCCACAGTTTTCATTCGAAAAATTGACAGCTATTTTGAAAGGAATATAATTGTATGCAGTACAGAAAGCTCCTCGAAATTTTGCCCTATCGCACACCAGTCGCTATTGGTGTCTAGATCTGTGGGACAGGCAGGTTCGACCACTTGATTCCAGCTAGAAAAGAAAAGCATGAAACCATCACAAAATGGGTTCTTTGCGTTTCATTTCGTAGCTGTTTTTTGTACCCCAAAATGGGTATGAGAGAATCAAGCAACTTCAGCCAAAACTTAATAGACGAGACAATCCGATGCTTCAAAGAGGAAGATGGTTTGGATCTGTCTCCGGAGCAAGCTAATGAGTATTTACACTCAATGGCTGGTTTGTTTTTGGCGTTTGCGGAGAAGCGTCCCGTCCCGAACGCTTCAGCGCCGGGCGGGACGCTTCCAGTCGACACTAATCATGGTGACTTAACCCTAGGTGTTAGTAACACCTAGGGTACGTTGCAATATGCACCATGATAGACACTATTAAATTCTTAATCCCGATGCCTGACATCAATCTTGTTGAGCAGTTAAAGAGCAATCTTATGCGATTCCGTAAGGACGATCTCCGGACTGGAAAAATGGAGTTTGAGTTCTTCAGTAGCAATATTGAGTTGGGCTCGTATCATAGGACAGTTGCCATAAAGTCGACGAATGTGCCTCAAGGATTCTTCATTGAATTTTCTGTGCCAAAATACTTCAAAGGTAATAACGTGGAAATGATCTATCCGCATCAATTACCAGAAATATTGTCGCGATTATACGATGAACTGTGCGAATACATGAATTATAAGCTGGCTGACATTTACACCTGGCCAATTTACAGGCTGGATGTTTGTTATAACTGGATATTCAAAGATACAAATGAAGCAACCTATGCTATGGATTTTTTGAGACGCATTGATTTTCCCAGAAAGAAAAAATATATCTACGACACATCGGTCATGTACAAGGGCACTGCTTACACTGTGAAATTCTACGCCAAAGGTTCTGAATTTCAGGCACATGATTTTGATAAAATTGAAATCAATAGGGCTATGGCATTACAAGCTTGGGCTGATCACATTGTAAGATTTGAGGTTAATTTGAAAAGAGTATATCTACAGGACTTCCTTGGACTGGATAAAGTGTATTTGAAAGATGTTATTGCCGACAATGACATTACCGATATATTGAAATATTACCTAGAGAAAAAAGTCTTCTTCTACCTCAATGCCAATAGTATGACCGATGAAAATATCAAGCAGATCCTATTCGAAAACTTCACCAAGACCAAAGCAACCAGACTTTATCAATTCTACAAGGATTATTACTTTAATGAAGAAATGAAAAATATGTTTGTTCGTGGCGGGCTTAATCGAAGTACGATTTACAGATATAAAAAGGATTTGAAACAGATCGGCATAGGAATATCAATCGATAAAATGCCAGAGAGCAAGAATATTTTAGAGCAATTGATCATCCCATCACCCACTTCTCGATTCGATTTATTTGATTCCATTATTAACAAGGTATAAAATACTCACCATGAAATATATTATCTATTGCAGAAAATCTACAGAGAGCGAAGATCGCCAGGTCCTTTCACTTGATTCGCAAGTGCATGAGCTTTTGGATATTGCCAAGAATCAAGACTTGGAAGTCATCAAAACAATGAAAGAAAGCATGTCAGCCAAAGCTCCTGGCCGTCCGATATTCAACGATATGATGAAAATGATTGTCTCCGGAAAAGCTGATGCCATACTCTGCTGGAAAATCGATCGCTTGACCAGAAATCCAGTTGATGGCGGACAACTTCAATGGCTGTTACAGACTGGTAAGATCAAGTGCATAAAGACTTTTGAGAAAAACTATCTACCAAATGACAATGTATTACTGATGAGCATTGAACAGCCATGGCTAACCAGTATATCCGTGATTTGAGCGTGAACGTTAAGCGTGGCATCAGGGAAAAAATATCCAGGGGCGAATGGTCAGGCAGAGCTCCACTTGGATTTCTGAATGACAAAGTTACGAGAAACATCGTCATTGACCCTGCAAGATCAAAATACATACCAAGGGCATTTGAGCTCTACCTTACCGGCTCGCATGGCTTTGTGGAAATATCAAATATTCTCTACAGTGAGGGATTCAGGAGTAGGACTGATAAGAAGGTGACGAAGAGCTATATTCAAAGGATTCTGTCATCAGTTTTCTATTCCGGCATTATG
>CAINCE010000068.1 GCA_903846945.1 uncultured bacterium | reverse complement strand
GTACCTGCGGCGATAGCTCCAGCACTACACCCTACGACTTGCGCCCTCGTCGTCGAAACATCTGAGATCAATACGGAGATAATTATGACTACTGCTACGAATGCCGCCGTAAAACTTAGAGATATTGATCTTTTTTGCATGGATATATAATAACACGCAATATATAAAAAGTTTTCCACCTCGTCGTAATTTTGACCACCTCTCTCGGGTAGAGCTCACGAGTTCTACGATTAATAGCCTATATAGTCAACCCCCTTGTGTATCCAGCTCGGGCATGCTATAAATACACCTTGTAATCCCTTGAGTATACGCGTCAAAATAAACCATCAGATCAAATCTCCCGAATTACGGGTCATTTCCGCAGACGGCGAGAATTTCGGCGTGATTAGCTTGGTTAAAGCTCTAGAGGAGGCAAAGAGTCGGGGCATGGATCTCATCGAGATCTCCCCTACTGCAGTGCCACCAGTCGCCAAGATCATGGATTATGGGAAGTACCAGTACGATGAAAAGAAGAAGCAAAAGGTTGCCAAACAAAAGACTACGGTTACTGAGGTAAAGATCATCCAGGTCAAGATAGGTACAGGTGACCATGATCTAGAGCTCAAGGCAAAGAAAGTCTCCGAATGGCTCACCGAGGGCAATAGAGTGAAGATAGACCTCTTCCTCGTCGGTCGTTCCAAATACATGGACATGAACTTCCTAAAAGAGAGACTGGAGCGCATCCTGAAACTCGTCACCGTAGAATACAAGGTAGCGCAGGCTGTGACGAAAGGACCGAAGGGGTTAACCATTTACATAGAAAAAAAGTAACAACAAGTCGAAAGTCCATAAAGTCTTTAAAGTCCATAAAGTTAACAGAACAAATTTTAACCAACTAACACAACTTTGCAGACTTTTTACTTTAAGGACTTTATAGACTAAATACCATGACAATCAAAACCAACAAATCATTCATGAAGCGTTTCAAAGTCACGAAAAATGGCAAGATTTTGTCACGCCGCCCAGGTCAGAACCATTTCAATGCAAAGGACTCTAGTAAACAGAGTACCAACAAGAGACGCATGGTCGCCGTCATGCACATGAATAACAAGGCAAAGAGCCGTTTCCTAGTGAATGCATAATTAATAACCTGATTTACGATTTAGGATTTAAGAATCATCACAAATTCATAAATAACCTGTCCCATTCGTAAATCTTAAATCTTTATTCTTAAATCTTACTAATATGACCCGAGTCAAAAAAGCAACAAACGCCCTAAAGAATCGCCGCAGCACCCTCAAAGCCGCCAAAGGTTTTCGATTCCGCCGTTCCAAGACTGAACGCGCCGCAACAGATGCTCTGTCACACGCTGGTGCCTACTCATTCGCACATCGCCGTGACAAGAAAGGTGATTTCCGCCGCCTATGGAATGTGAAGATCAACGCCGCTCTCCGACCACTAGGTTTTTCTTATAGCCGTTTCATCGGTGCCGCAAAGAAGGCAGGTATCGAACTAGACAGGAAGTCACTCGCCCATCTCGCCGAATTCAAACCTGAGACTTTCACCAAGGTTGTGAACATGGTCAAATAGTTTAATCTTTCAATTCATAGTTTCCACCCCTCTCCGGCACTATCGCCTTCACGCCGAGTTCATCATTTATCCTCTGCGCTAGATGCATAGAAGCACCCGGTTCACCCATCACGACGAAGACTTGTTTCAATCTTTCGCGACTTCCGGCAGTAGAGACAAACTCGACTAGGTGATCACTGTCTTTGTGTGCAGAATAGCCATAGAGTGTTTCGATATGCGCCTTCACCTTAACTAATTGACCATGGATATGAACTTTCTTGGCACCGTCAGCCAACCTTCTACCGAGCGATCCTGTAGTCTGATACCCAACTAGCAATATAGTACTTTTCTCATCTGGCAGATAGAACGCCTCATGCCCGATCACGCGTCCCCCGACAGACATACCCGACCCAGCTAGGATGATCTTGGCGCCCTTCATCCGTTCGATATCTCTAGAGTCATTGGCAGATACTGTGTATTCGAGTCGTGGAAATTCGAACAATTTGTCACCTCTCGCGATCTGTGCTTGCGCATGGACATTGAATAGGTCCGTATTCGCCGCATATATTTCTGTTGCTTTTATCGCCATAGGTGAATCGACGAAGACGGGGACAGACTGAATCTTGCCCTCTTCGACCATATTGTTGAGCTCATAGAGCAATACTTGTGTACGGTCTATAGAAAATGCGGGGATAACCAGTGTGCCGCCTCGGGCCATCGTCTCATCGATGATCTGTTTAAATTTATTCAAACGACCCTCTCTGTCATCGTGGTTTCGATCGCCGTAGACACTCTCCGTAACTAGATAATCAACATCACCAACCTCTTCTGTATCTCGGAGTAATGGTGCAGGGGTGTTTCCGAGATCGCCGGTAAATAGAACTTTTAAGGGTTTAGGGTCATTTTCAGATTTTTGATTGTTGCCGATACCAGTTAGCGTAAACTCTATCATCGACGACCCTAAAATATGTCCAGCATCTTTCAGATACACTGACACCTCGTCATTCAACTGAAATGGTGAATGATAATCAATGGTTTTCCATAATGGAAATACAGCATCCACATCTGTCTGATAATATAGCGGCTCCAAACCATCTTCCTTCGCTTCATTGGTGAGAATTCCAACAGCATCATTCAGCACTAGTTCAGCGAGAGCTTTCGTTTGTGGTGTTGAATATATAGGACCTTTGAATCCATCTTTCACCAGTTTAGGTATCCGTCCTACATGATCTAGATGGGCATGGGTGATAAATAGGGCTGTTATCGAAGAGATGTCGTACGCAAATGGTTCCCTATTCATATCCTCCGCCACCTTCTCCCCTTGCACTAGTCCGCAATCAACGAGTATCTTCGTCCCCTTCACAGTCTCCAACAGAAAATTCGCACCAGTAACTGTGCCAACTCCCGTGCAAAATTTGATTGATAATTTGTTATTCATAATTTTAAGTTTGTCATTCTCGCGAAAGCGGGAATCCATGCGATTTATTGTAGCTCTAGTAAACCTGGATCCCCGTCTTCACGGGGATGACACAAAAAGCTTACCGTTTCCTAAATACTACCCAAGCTACTATCGCACCACCTATCATGTCATCAATGAGATCCTTCACTGTATCTATATAATACGCCTTCGTGCCGATCGGTGCGCCTGCAATGTTATAGTACATCTCGAACAACTCCCATACGATACCGACTAGTAATACTCCTATGACGATATTTCGACGAATATGCAGAGCACTCACATAAGTCGAAAAATTGGACTTTACAAATGCTGTAATGAATAGACCGATACCGATACCGCCCAATATGTGCATGAAGATGTCGTAAAATGGATATTGGAAGTACAGACCACCTATTCCCAATAAATGTGCTATCAAGACTACAACGAGGACTACGAGTGCATATATATATAATTTCATGAGTATAGTATAGCGACAAGCGAGGATTTTTGAAAGCTTGCTTGCATAAAATCCGAGCGCGAATGATATATGAGCAAAACGAATATAGCGAATAATAAACTACCTCGCAGCAAGCTGGCGAGGTATTAAGTGGAAGCTCTGCTTCTTTACGCAGCAAGCTGCGGAGTATTTACTCGTTTGTTCT
>CAINCE010000067.1 GCA_903846945.1 uncultured bacterium | reverse complement strand
TTTTTTGCATCTAGAAAAAGGATAGGCTTTTTTGTTATCCACAGTTTATCCACTGATATATCATTGCGCTCGAATAACGAAGTGGGGTATAATATCCATCAAGTGGGAAGAAGTGGAAAAGGTTATTTTCTCATAATTTTAATATTTTGAAGGAAAGCCGAACCACTCCCTCTCGCGGAAACACAATGCTTATCGGCGAATTCCGACATACTATCGACGACAAGAACCGCCTATCGCTTCCTGCAAAGTTCCGAAAGGAAATGGGGAAGACGGTGGTTATCACTCCTGGACTCGATTCCTGTCTCTTCATCTTTACGATGAAAGAATGGGAGAAGATTTCAGGAAGACTGTCGGCCGGAGATTCCTCGATGCTGCAGGCGGACAATCGAGGCTTCAACCGTTACCTCCTGGGAGGAGCAGTTGAAGTCGAGGTTGATGCAGCTGGTCGCATGCTGTTGCCTGAGTATATTCGTGAGCGAGCAAAGCTCAAGAATAACAAAGTAGCGTTCATCGGAGTTGGCGATCGCGCTGAACTCTGGGATGAGGCAGCTTGGGATGCATACAGGAAAGAGGTAGAAGGTCGAGCTGGAACGCTAGCAGAGAAGCTAGGGAGCGCTGCAGGAGTCAAATAGCATGCAGAATGATCACCAATTAGGTCAAGAGAGCATTCACGAACCGGTTCTTTTACAAGAAGTAGTCACGGGTCTATCAATCTCGAAAGAGACGAGTGATATCTGGTACCTCGACGGAACACTGGGAGGTGCTGGACATGCCATAGCTATCGCGAAGGCGTTATGTGGAGATGTGAACATCATCGCACTCGACCAAGATATTGTAGCTATCGATAGGGCACGCGAAAAATTGCCAGGCATTTTGAATGGCACAGATAGCATGTCAGATGATGGCGGACCAAATCATGTGGGAAAGTTAATCCTCGAATGCGAGAACTTCCGAAACCTAGACAAGGTATTGGAAACACATGGCGTCGAAGGAGTAGACATGATCCTCATGGATCTCGGATTCTCATCAGATGAATTGGAAAATTCAGGAAAAGGATTTTCATTTCAGAAGGACGAGCCACTACTCATGATCATGTGTGATCGTCACAAACACATGTTCACAGCTAGAGACATTGTGAATCGTTGGACAGAAGAAGATATCGCAAATGTCATATTTGGATACGGAGAAGAGCGATTTGCGAGAAGGATAGCTAGAGCGATCGTGAATTACCGAGTAAAGAAGCAGATCGAGACAACATTTGAGTTAGTAGAAATCGTCAAGATGTCAGTTCCGGGATTTTATAAGCGTGGCAAGACCAACCCGGCAACAAAGACTTTTCAAGCATTACGGATAGCAGTGAACGACGAGCTCAACGCACTGAAAGAAGGTTTAGTGAAGGGTTATGCGGCATTGAACGGGGGTGGTCGCATGGCGATAATATCATTTCATAGTTTAGAAGACAGAATTGTAAAAGATTTTTATAAAGAAAAAGCAAGAACAGGGGCATCCATCATTACAAAGAAACCGATCATAGCGAGTGACCAAGAGAGAGCAGAGAATCCGAGATCGAGAAGCGCGAAATTAAGAATAATAGAAAAATAGATTTAAGATTTACGATTTAAGATTTACGAAATATCACAGATCATAGCAAGACATAGTAAACAGGCGTTATTCTTAAATCCTAAATCCTAAATCATAAATCTAATAACATAATGACAAAAGCAATCATAAATACATATAGCGCAGCGACTGAATATAGGAGGCATATCACATATACACTCATATTGTGCAGTCTTATGATGGCCGGCCTCTATGCATTCAATGTTTATAGAGTTATCGCGAATACCGTGTCTCTACAAAAGATTCAGGCACAGTCTGTAGCTATAGAGAGTACAGTTCAGGGACTTGATTCTTCGTACCTCAAACTCTCTAGTCAGATAACGCCTGACACACTATCTCAGCATGGATTTGCTACAGGCAAAGTGAGCGCATATATCCCACGAAATGCAACATTAGGATCTGTAGCTATAGGTGGACATGAATTATAACCAACGCATTCGTGCTCGGTTAGTATATGCGGTTATATTGGTCATTTCTATTATATTGATAATTTCTCTGTATACGACTCAGATAGTAAAGGGGTCTAGTTATCTGGCGAAAGCAAACAAGCAATATATTAGACCCACAACATCACTGTTCGACAGGGGTACGATATTTTTCAGTACGAAGGACAGCACTAGGGCCGCAGCCGCAGCAGTCGGTAGTGGTTATCTAGTATTTATGAATCCTTCACAGATTACCAACCCATCTCAGACATATGAAGCCATCTCTCAGTATATAGATGTGGAAAAGAATGATTTTATTGCTAGGGCTACGAGAAAAGGTGATCTGTATGAAGAATTGGCACACCGAATACCTGAACAAACAGCATCAACTATCAAGGCGCTAACTCTCACGGGTATCGGAGTTATGAAAGAGTCGTGGCGAACATATCCAGGTGGTTCGATCGTCGCTCATGAGCTCGGTATCATAGGGGAAAATTCTACCTCTGGAACGATCGTGGGAAGGTATGGTCTAGAGAGCTATTATCAGGATGTGTTAGCTCGGAGTGGTGTGGGGTCGAGCGTCAATGTGTTTGCGCAGCTATTTTCTGGAGTCAAAGATATTGTCTTTGGCGGTTCGTCCGTTTCTGGAGACATAGTCACAACTATCGAACCTACAACGCAGAAGTATTTTGAGAAAATCCTGAGTCAAACTAGTGACAAATGGAAGCCCGAAGAGATCGGTGGTATTGTTATGGATCCAAAATCAGGTGAGATTATAGCCATGTCTTCATTTCCTTCATTTGATCCCAATGATACTTCCAGTGTAAAGGATGCCAAAGTTTTCTCAAATCCTCTAGTCGAGCATGTATATGAGATGGGTTCGATCATGAAACCGCTCACTATGGCTATGGCACTAGATACTGGAGTCGAGACAGCTTCGTCTACATACAATGATACTGGTACGCTCACATTGAACACAAAGAAGATATCTAACTATGATGGAAAAGCGCGTGGGGTCATATCGATGCAGGAGATACTCAGTCAGTCATTGAATGTTGGTGCGGCCACTATCGCCATGAATGTGGAACACAAACTGGGAACAGGTACGATGTTCAAGTATTTTGATAGTTTTGGTTTAGGACAGAAGAGTGGTATCGATCAGCCGAATGAAGCAACGGGCATCATTTCCAACCTAAAGACTGGGCGTGATATCGAGATAGCGACTGCTGCATACGGACAGGGTATAGCAGTATCTCCAGTGGAGATGATTCGCGCGCTAGCTGTTCTAGCAAATGGTGGCTTTGTAGTAACCCCGCACCTAGTGAAGGGGATAGATAGAAGTGATGGTACGGTAGAGACGATCGAGCCGACGAAGACTGGACCAGTTCTAAAACAAAGAACCATCGACGAAGTCACTAGTATGCTAGTCAAGGTGGTTGATGAAAAGATCGCCATCGCCCATCCGGACATTCATTTTGAAAATTTCTCTGTCGCTGCGAAGACTGGTACGGCCCAGATCGCTGATCATGCGAACGGAGGTTACTATTCGGACCGATATCTGCACTCATTTTTCGGCTATTTTCCAGCGCACAATCCGAAATTCATAGTCTTCTTCTATCAGATCTATCCCAAGGGTGCACAATATGCCTCTGATACTCTCACGGCGCCATTTAGTGAAATGACGAAATTTCTGATAGACTATTATGATATAACTCCAGACAGGTAGTGTTTTATGAATAATATATGGTAGTCTTTATTGAATGAGTGGGATGCTAGATTAATGATTTAGGATTTACGATTTACGAATCGGCTAATCTTAAATCATAAATCTTAAATCTTGAGTCTAAATTCCATGCAATTCTTCAAGAAAATCGTCATCAAAATACTCATCCTCGAGTCGAAGCTCATCCTTCGCAAATACAAGCCCTTTATCGTCGCTGTGACTGGGAGTGTCGGCAAAACATCAACCAAGGACGCTATTTACTGCGTACTGAGAGACCAGAGTAAATTTGTGCGAAAGAGTGACAAAAGTTTCAATAGCGAGTTCGGGTTACCTCTAACTGTTATTGGTGTTTCAAATGCATGGAGGAGCATGTGGGGATGGATGAGAAACATCTGTGTGGGATTGAAACTAATCATAATTGATCAGGATTATCCAGATTGTCTGGTGTTGGAGATCGGTGCAGACCATCCAGGGGATATAAAGAACATTACCAAGTGGCTGAAGCCTGATATCTCTGTCATCACCAAAGTCAGCAAAACTCCAGTTCATGTGGAGTTCTTCGATTCGCCTGAGCAGGTGTTTGAGGAAAAGGCGGCATTGGCAGAAGCAGTGAAGTCTGGTGGATCACTCATCTTGTTTGGAGATGATGCAGAAATATTGAAGATGGCTCAAAGGGTGGAAGGTAATAATGTGAAGGTGATCACATATGGTACGCAGAGTGCGAATGCGGAAGTGAAAGGGAAGAATCTGGCTATCGAGTACCGGTTCGACCAGGATCTGAAGTATCCTATAGGGACAAGGTTCGATATAGAGATGGCTGCAGGATTAGATCAGCAAGGTCTGCCAAATTTAGTCTCAAAATCAATTTCGATCGCCAATGTTCTCGGCGAAACATATCAATATCCTATATTGGCCGCCGCTGCCGTCGGGGTCGCAAAGGGTATGGATGCAGAGAAGATCGTGAAGAATCTGCAATTCTACACTGCTCCGCGAGGTCGTATGAATCTAGTACCAGGGATAAATGACAGCACCGTCATAGATGATACATATAATTCTTCACCCGACGCCGTATCGTCCGCACTTCTAGTACTAAAGTCAGTCGATACAAATGGGTCAAAGGTCGCCATTCTCGGGGATATGATGGAACTTGGGAAGTTTGCGGCTGATGAACATAGGAAGATAGGTCGAGAGGCGGCTGTGGTTGTTGACACCCTCATCACTGTTGGACCACGTTCACGTGTGACAGCCGATGAAGCGGTCAAGGCTGGTATGAAATCAGCTGACATCTATTCATTTGATTCCTCGAACGATGTCGTTCGTACAGGGATGCCCGTTATCGCTCGTGGTGACATCGTTCTAGTCAAAGGTTCTCAGTCAGTGAGGATGGAGCGCATCGTGAAGGCATTGCTCAGGAATCCTGCCAGGGCAGAGGAGTTGTTGGTCAGGCAGGAGAAGGAGTGGCTTGATAAAGCGTAAAAAACAGGTTATTGTGATGCGTACGTGGGGCTTGCCCTTCGTAGCGAGCATCGCTCGCATAGTAGGGCTCTATCGTCTAATGGTTAGGACACGGCCTTCTCAAGGCTGGAATCGGGGTTCGACTCCCCGTAGAGTCACAAAAATATAGCGAACGAAGTGAGCGTAATTTTTGTGACTCTAAGCAAGGTGCCTGCGCACCTTGCGTCGGGGAGGCGAACGCCGGAGCGATACCGAGCCAGGAGGCGAGGTCGCGAGGCGGTGACCAGCCCGAAGGAGCGGGTAGCGACTGAGAGGCGAGGTCGACTCCCCGTAGAGTCACAAAATAG
>CAINCE010000066.1 GCA_903846945.1 uncultured bacterium | reverse complement strand
TGTGAATATAAAAATATTCACACATCTTCGCTTGTCAGAATAAAAAAGGCCCACGAACTGTCGTGGACCATGAAATCGTTCATTTGGGGAGCACCAACTATGTACCCAAGGATAATTCAGTCGCGAAATGCTGCCGATATGCTTCCATAAGTTCCTCGGCGTCGCTCCTTTGAGACGAATCGACAACTGCTAAACCAGTAGCGGAAGTGTAACTAAACGCCCAACCCTCCATATTATCAAAAATTATTTGAACCATTCGCTCTGGATTTTCTCTCAACAGAGCGAGAACATTGCGTTTTTCCGCAGGATTCCAGGTATTACTATCCTTAATGAGCCATTCTTTGAAATGTACGTCCATAATTATCACTTTCTGTTCAATTCGTTTGTTTACAACCGTGATTGAAGATACTACAAATATATTATGATGTCAAATACAATCCCAGTAGATTCAAATCTTTTCCATATAAAAAACGAGGCCTTTCAGCCCCATTTTCCGCCCATTTCTGAATTGTTCAATAGTTAATCCGCCCGCTGGCAGATTTCAGATTTTAAATTACTTCACATCCACTCCCATAGATCTAGCAGTACCAGCAATGATCTTTACTGCTTGATCGATAGTGTTAGCATTCAAGTCCGCCATCTTCCTCTCAGCGATCTCACGAGCCTGCGCCTTGGTGATAGAACCGATCTTCTTCGTATTTGGCTTACCAGAACCTTTCTCCTGTTTCAGAGCCTTCAATATGAGGCTAGATGCTGGAGGAGACTTGAGCTTAAAATCATATGTGCGATCCTCATAAACTGTGATCAAAACTGGGATCATATCACCCAACATACCCTGGGTAGCAGCATTGAACTTCTTGGTGAAGTCGCCGATGTTGACGCCAGCCTGACCTAGAGTTGGGCCCAGTGGAGGCGCAGGAGTAGCTTTGCCTGCTGGAGCTATAACTTTAACTTTTTTGATTATTTTTTTTGCCATGTTAGTTTATTACTTATACCTTTTTAACTTGTAAAAAGTCAAGCTCGACTGGTGTTTCGCGTCCGAACATGGAAACGAGCACCTTGATCTTGCCTCTCTGTGTATCTACTTCTGCAACCTTGCCTTCAAAGTCCTTGAATGGTCCGTCAGCAACCTTCACGAGATCACCTACGACGAGGTCGATCATATGCTGTGTATCGCCCTTTTGCATGCGTGCGAACAATGTTTCGACTTCCTTGGCCTCGAGTGGAACTGGTGAAACTCCTGCACCGACGAATCCTGTGACGCGTGGAGTATTGCGCACGACGTACCATGAGTCATCAGTAACGATCATCTCTACGAGCACATATCCTGGGTAGATCTTCTCTTCCTCTTCTACCCTCTTGCCGGCCTTGACCTTGATCTTCTTCTCTGTAGGGACGATCACATTAAATATCTTGTCTTCCATAGCTAGAGATTCGATACGCTGCTTCAAGTTTCTAGCGACCGCGTTTTCATAACCCGCGTATGTATGTATCGCGTACCAATTCCTCTCACCTGTTATATGTTGTTTGGTCATGATGAATGCAAGATTTATGATTTAGGAATTAAGATTTAAGAATGGTCACAATATTATTTCGAAGTTTGCAGCCATTCTTAAATCGTAAATCGTAAATCTCTTTAATAATTAGAATAATAGTGTCAATAATCTCGAGAATACGAAGTCTGACAGACCTAGAATTGCAGATGTAACTATAGATACCAAAATAACCAGGACAGTGAAGCGTATTGTTTGCTGTCGTGTTGGCCAGTTAACATGGGCCATCTCTGCACGAGTATCTTTGATATAGTCTGTAAGTATCATGGTTTTTGGCTGTTAAAGTGAATTTTTATCTCATCAAGTGAGCAGTGGCGTGACAAGCAAAGCTTGGCATGACATGCGAACGCAGATGAAAGAAAGGTGAAACCTTATTAAAAAACCCCGCCTGGGGATAACAGGTGTATAGTATACCCAAGCGGAGTCAAAGTCAATAGTTATTGGCAACAGTAAAGTAGGTGTTACTAGAGTCATATGCTTGCTGTACATTGCCTGAATAGAGGTAAACCAGCACTTTGTACGATCCATAAGGAACATTTGATGGAACAGTCACATTAAATGACTTTAGCCCAGCACCATAACTCGTAGAGAAATTCCCGAGGTATGTTTGAATATTACTAGAATTGACCAGGTAAGCTGTTATAGTATTTCCTACACGGCTAGAGTCACCTGTAACATTCACAGAAACCGTCTGAGAGCTACCTCCATACCAAGTCTCTCCCCCATTCGGTGACACGACGTTTATGTCAGGTGTTTGAGAATATGCAGATGAATTGATCGTGACAGGTCCATTACTGGTAGCACAGACAGACATGGCTCCGGTCTGACAAACTTGGATCTTGTATGTACCAGTAACTCCTGTATTTGCCATCAATGTTCCTACTGACCATGTATAGCTAGTTCCTTGAACATTCTTTACTAGAGCCTGAGGAGCTGTCATACAAGTCATCGGATAGCTACAACCTTGAGAGACTAGGTAAATATCGTAGCTCTGATTGTAAGCGGGATAAGTTGCTCCATAATAGGCAGTTGTTCCGTAATATCCATTATTATTCGTTGTCCAGGATATCACTCTATTCTCCCCGATGTTCCAAACCTCACCTCCTACTGGAGATGTGATCGAAATACCATTCGTTGGAAGACTTGATCCAGTAACCCTCACTGTACTAGTCGTCTGAACCTGTTGACCAGCAGCATTTCTAACAGTGAATGTGACCGTATAAGTTCCCGCAGTTGAATATGAATGCTGGAAGGTTGAAGTTTGCAAAACTATTGGACTGCTTGCAGTTGCGGAAATACCGTTAACAAAGCGCTGTTCATCTCCCCAAGTAACCGAATAGTTCAGATTTCCATTCGATGGATCAGTCGCGCGTACTGTCCAAGTACCTGTTTGACCTGCCGCGAGTGTTGTAGGAGCATCTACGCCGTTTATAACTGGTGCGTTACCAATAGGAGTGCCCCTCGTGTAAATGTTGAATGGTGAAGCACTAGATGTACATACTGAAGTGCCAGTCTGACAGATTTGAACCGTGTATTGGCCGTCAGGAGCGATAGGAATCGAAGGAATAGGAATTGCGCCACCAGGAATTATAGGAGGCGTAAAATCATTTATACTCCCAACATTCCAACTATATGAATTCTGATTGACTGAAATACCTGTAGCGATCGTGTAAGGCGCTCTATACGGATACAACATCGATTGAGCATTGCCCGTTTGCACTGTCATAGGGCAAATCTGACCAGTACATGGCTGATAGTACGGCATCAACTTTATATCCACATATGTCGCACGGAAATAATACGGTGAAGTCCAAGTAATATTCTGTGTCGTTCCCTTCTGCCATGATTCACCGCCCACTGGTCGAGTGATCTGGAACGGTGCGGCATTATTTCCACCTCCATTACCACCTCCATTATCATAATTTCCTCCCCTATTTAGATACACCCTAGTCATCGGACCGAAATATCCATAAGCAGGCAGACCGATAGATCTCTGATATGCCATGAGTGCCGTCTGAGTTTGTGAACCGAAATATCCTTTTGCAACATATCCTGAACTAACAGAAGGAATGTTAAATCCACCGTTGATGAGCCATGTCTGGAGTTGAACCACATCAGAACCACTGGAACCGAGTGTGAGGTCAGTATTAAATGTATACCCCGTAGAACCAGGGACCACCTGCGTCGAAACGACCTGTGCCGAAGCTGTAGGCGTGATAGATGCTGATAGGATTAGAGCCAGTACTGCAAAACCCATTGTAATGATGTATTTGTTCATGATTTTATAATTTAGTATTAACCGACATGCTAAATATACTACTTATTGAATATAATTCAATACGATCAATATGCTAGCTACGAAGCAGATAACCGTCAATCATTACTATTGCTAAGATACTCGCTCGAAGTATTTATAGAGGACTGCTTCAACATATCTACTCCACTGATAGCAGCTCTCACACTCGGCAGTGTGTAGACTATATATGCTAGAGCAGTGAGCACGAGAACATACTTGAAATTTTCACCGAATATGGTTTGTTCTTTTTTCATGAGGATATTATATCACCCTACAAAGATGAGAGCTAGGTCTCGCCTAACTCTCATCTCACCTAAACTTAGATTTTGTCGTGACCTCTTACCTCCCCCCTGCTGCAAAATATTCCCTGATAGCATCCCAGATTGCGGCGGTGATATTGGTGGTAGTCATCGATCCTACGGATACTGTCTTTGGAGGTATGACTATGGTTACCGTCTTCGCGACATATGTACCTGTGATATTAGGAAGTTGAGAGGTGTAACAGCCTAGTTCGATAGTACCTGTGGTACCAGTCCTGTCACCGAGTATTCCCAATGTAGATGGGATGGTCACGGTGAAGCTGTCATTGGCACCCTTAACTACTCCTAACAATGGGCCAAAAATCTTTTGTAGGAATGTATTTCCTGCACTATCTATATTACAGCTAGTCAGACCTGTGGTTGTCCATGAGAGAGTGGCTGACTGACCTAGAACTGTAGGAGATGGAGTTATAGTGAAGGAGGTGATGGTTGGGGTGGAAACAGCGGGTGTCGCTGAGTAACAAGTATATCCTGAAGGACAATTGGCTGTAACATTTGTACACACATACCCTGCAGGACACATCGTTGTTCCTCCGGGAGGTGTACAGATATATCCAACTGGGCAAGGTGCCGTTATTACACCTAATCCCTGTCTGACAACATCTAGATTTACAACTCCATTATTGTAAGCCCTTCCAAACCAATGATTGAGTTCACTGTCACCATTTGTTGGCACAGAGCAATCTGGGGCTCTCCCCAAAACTTGCTGGAAGATCTGTATTATCTGTTGTTTTGTCCTGTATTCGATACTGTACATCATTTGCTGTTGAATGGAACTCAGGTCAGCTGAATAGTTAGTCCAATAATCCCAACCTTGTGCATCAGGTTCACGACACTGGAGTTTGAGGAAGAGTTGTCGGATAGAAGCACGCTTGTCCGTGGATGGTTGGCCACCAGAGCTGATTGTGAAAATCGAACTCTTTCCTGTATATACTATTCCACCACCAACTCTATCAGCTTTTACAGCATTTACTTTAACGTAATATGCACTTTTAATTGTATCCGCCGACATGCCCGAATTCGTCACAATCTGATTTACGAAAGTCCACAAAGCAAAAGTGTTATAACTATTTTGGGTTTTCAATATGTGATAACCGTCATCAATCTCAACTTCGGAATTTGCAACAGTGTTTCCAAGCATTAACTGATAATAGTCAAAATCGCCTGCATAACTAGTCCACTGGAGGTTCAGTTGGCCTCCTGGATCAAACGTCCCTCCATTTGGACTCACGACAGTGATAGAAGGTTGGGTTGTTGCAAGAGTACAAATATAATTCGTTGGGCAACCAACTACTTGTGGAGTCGTCGGTGTTCCAGGAGTACACACATAACCTGCGGGGCATGTCGGGATAACTGGACAAGCATTCAACTTTGCCCTAGTTAGTGGACCAACAAAGCCTGTTTCTGGAATGCCGTTAGCTGCTTGAAATGCTGACACCGCCGCTGCCGTTTGACTATCAAAGTTTCCCTTAGCAGTTGAGCCATTCATAATATTAGGTATGCTATAGCCAGTTGATATTAAGAATGTCTGGAGGGCTATGACATCAACTCCCGTACTGCCGAGTTGTAGGTTTGTGGTGAATGCATATCCGTTACAAGTTGGTGGGGTTGTTATACCACCGGGAAAACTAACAGTCACTCTCAGATTTTCCAATCCGGTTGAGATCGAGTATGTCGACAGATTGCTTGCACTCGTTCCATAATTAATTGCCGCGATTTGCGACACCATATTGAAACAACCATAACCAGCAGGACAATAACTATTATCTAATGTTCCAGCAAAACCAAATGAACGCGAAGATCCTGGAGCTATAAGATAATAAGTTGGTGAATCTCCTGCCGCAGAACCTTTTGCGAGTAGAGAACCCTTTGATGGCACAATAAATCCTTTAGCACCAAATACAATAGAAGAATTTGGTGCGAGAGTACCTGTATCCGTTACGGAAGTGCTCAAGTATACCGGATCATTTCCAGCTGTTAGTGTAAAACCGAAAGTTACCGGTTGAAAACAGTAACCGCTAGAATTGCACGATTGTGTGCTAATGGAAGTGTTAGTCTGACTCAATTGTGCCCCACCAGAAGAGAAAGTTATCGTGTTGCTATTTATGAATCCCTGATTTGGATAAACTGGAACAGTATTGTAGTTTCCATCAATCGCGCTTATACCATTAAAGAGCAGCGATGCTGATGCCGTTGATCTATCAAGTGAGTTGTTTGTACTTGGTGCTATCGTTGCGTAAACCGTGATAGGCACATTCACATCTGCTGAAAGGGGAACATTGAAGTTGCTAAACTTCGCTATTCCATCTTTACCAATAGGACCAAAAGTTCCAGCATACATTTGTCCATTCACTCTAATGAATATACCAGTAATTAATTGCCCTATGATTGATGTGTTAACGAGAACAGGATAAGGAAGTGTTACATTTACAGCGATCTGCAAGGATTGAAGCGTTGCAGGTCTTCCTTGAGATTTAACATCAAATACTGCCAATACAACATTCGGTGTCTGACTAGTTGGAGAAATCAGAACTGTACTACTCTGTGGTGAAGATGGGTCTAGTGATGCAACGACAAACCCAGTCGATGTTCCCTGCACACTAAATCCAACCAAATTACTCAGACCTGTAGTCCTGCTACTGAGTTGTAGATTGTGATAACCACTCGTAAGAGTCGGCATAACGAAACTCAATCCTGTACCACTACCTGCTGTCGTGTTCAATGGGGTAAGTGTTGTTACAGTAGGGACTCCATCTATGATCAATGTTGTACCACCTATTCTCTGCCCCATCATAGTCATCTTCTGACCAACGGATATAGTTGTAGGACTTATGGATGAGATATATGGAGAAGTTTCACCGATGATAGTCTTTGATAGAGAACGGTTTGCGTTTGGTGTGAGTTTGACAGAATTTGTATTATTCAAATTGCTCGTACCAACGACTCCATATATCGCATTCAGAGTTGCATAGTATGACCCTGCAAACATTTGTGATGGTTTAACCTCTGCGACAATGCGAAATGTTCGAGTCAAATATGGTGGAACAACATACAATGTTTGACCATTGTTATCTTGAATGGTTGTTACTGGAGAGGTTGGAGTCATCGTTCCTCCAGCATATGTTGATCGGGCTGTATCTATAGAATTGGCAAATGTTATTGCCGAACCATATCCTAAATTGATACCTGATTTTCTACCATTGACTGAGATGTTAAAAGTTGCCGTAAGTGCCGATTCCTTTCTATTCGCATCATAAGTCAGAGCTAGTGTTGGTGTTCCCTGAACAGTTACTGTGGCGTCTGTTGTTAGTGTTGTCAGTACAGGAACTGATGGATTGGTAACCTGGCAAGTGTATCCTGGAGGACAGTTTGGATCTGTTTGAGCTGCTATACAAGTATAACCTGTAGGACATTCCACCGGTTGAACGAGGGTACATGTATACCCAGCTGGACAAACTAGTGTAGCTGATACCGTCTGCGCCTGCGCTCCCCCATTAATAGAAAACAATGCAACGACGATGATTGTTGCAGACATTCCTAACCTTATGAACTTTTTCATACTATTTTATAATTATTATTAATTGTTAAACTACGGTCGAGAGCCGCAGATTTTGAAACCTGCATCTATGATAACACCCCCCCCCGCGATTGTACTACTCGAACTGGGGATAAGAATCCAGCGAGGTTCCACCTTACTACATGCTAATATGTATTTATGCGTAAAATATTTAACATCATCATCTACTTTTTTGCAGGTATCGGCTTCATATTGGTCGGTGTTTACTTCGCCCTGGGTCTAGGACTCACGAAAACATCTGGTATCATCGATACACAGCATGATTACTTCAAGAATCAAGTAAATGGCACTGCATCGAGCACTTCGACTTCAGTAGAAGCATGGCAACAGAGTGAAGAGTGGCAAATATTGAAGGCAGCTATAGTGAATGATACCGCAATTATCACAGCTGCGGGCAACAAAGTAGGTGTTCAACCGCGCCTCATAGTGTCGATCCTCATCGTGGAACAACTACGACTATTCTATTCTGAACGAGAGATATTCAAATCAGTCTTTGCACCACTCAAAATACTCGGTAATCAATCCCAATTCTCCTGGGGAGTGATGGGGGTGAAGCAAGATACAGCTAGGCAGATCGAGAACAATCTGACAGACAAGGCCTCGCCTTGGTATTTGGGTGCTGAATACAGCCACTTATTGGACTATAGCGCCACCACTACAGACACCGATACTGCCCGTTTTGCCCGACTCACCGATGAACATGATCGATACTATTCATATTTGTACGGTGCGGTCCTGATCAAGGAGGCGGCATCTCAATGGCAAAATGCCGGCTTCCCCATTTCAGACAGGCCAGACCTCATCGCCACCCTATTTAACATCGGCTTCACAAATTCAAAGCCTAATGCCACTCCTCAAGTAGGTGGTGCAGAGATAGATATCGGCTCAACGACTTATAGCTTCGGCGGATTAGCTGGAAGTTTCTACGCTTCGGATGAATTGATAGATGAGTTTCCGAGATAAAGAAAACAGCTAGGTGAGGCCTAGCTGATTTCTATCTACGGTCTACTGTTAACTCTAGCGTTTTATAGTGATCAGCGTGATAGCCAACCACTATTGATAAAGAATTGCCTCAGTGAATCCCAAACCGATGATGTCATGCCAGTTGTAGTTGCTGGCGCAGCTGTAGGAGCTGGAGGAATAGTCACTGTTACAGTCTTTGCAACATACGTACCGGTTAAGTTCGGTCCCGTATAACAGCCAAGTTCGATGGTACCTGTAGTACCCGTCCTGTCACCAAGTATTCCTAGAGT
>CAINCE010000065.1 GCA_903846945.1 uncultured bacterium | reverse complement strand
TATATCAGTGGATAAACTGTGGATAACAAAAAAGGCTATCCTTTTTCTAGATGCAAAAAACATCGTATTAACGATGTCTCACATCTAAAATCAAAATTGACCGCATCTCTATAAATTCTCTGTTGAACTAGCCTGGATTCCAGCATTCGTTTCAACTGTACTAGCTGGAGCCGTTTCTTGTGTACTCGATTGCGGAATCGTAGAAGTAGCGACAGGTGGAGTGACCTCTAGAGGAGTGATCAACTCTGAAGTAGTCGAAGCAATCATGGGCGGAGTTGAAATAGTTTCTGGGGTAGTCGTTGGCATGTTTTGCAAAGTAGTCGTTGCTACTGATATTGGTGTCGTCGTAGACATTTCAGTCGTTGTTGAAGATGCGATCGGCAACATGATCGATTCGCTCGTAGTACTCGTGGTGGTGGAGCTAACTATTGGTGATGGTACGACGACAGGTATCTTCACAGAAGTTTGAGGAATCGATGAAGGCACTGTTGAAGTGGCTACTAATGTTGTCGATGTCGAAACTCCACTATCACGAAGAAGTGTTTTCAATTGATCTTCATTCACGCAAGTAGAGCCAATACATAGTTTGTCGGATATAGAAGCCTTCTGCATCTCCACATTTGTAAACACCGCCAATGTAGCCGTGATCTTGGATAAGACTAGAGTCGCTGTTGATTGAATGTACTCGATAACAGCGTCTGCTATGCGGCCGATGAATGAGGATGGTGAAGTTGTTGCCGAGCTAGTAGCACTAGCGAGGTTCCACCTTGCTGACTCACTAGCTATATCAGATATCCTCGTATCCAGAACACCAAAGTTGGCATTCATAGTAGCAAAGCTGTTAGCTAGACTGGTACCTAGTTCTAGGTTCTTGAGAGTTAGAGCTGTAGTAGAGGCGGTGGTATTAGCGAGTGAGTCTTGGACCGATGACAATGAGGCGACTTGAGCTGAGACTGCCTCCGTAGTCGAGGCGAGCTCGTCGAAGCAGTTCACATTGGATGTACATATATCTCCTGAAAGGGCTAGGTTACCCTTCTGGTCGAGGTTAAAGATGTTTTGACCGAACTGGTTCTGCCAGTACATAGCTGCACCTGTGGTTGTGGCAAAGCTACCATCTGTAGTAGTGGCTTCTAGGAGTCGGAAGTTGTTACCAAATACTAGGTCACCAGTGTTGAGTGTTTGAGACCAGACAGTCTTCCAACGGTTGGTAACAGAGCTACCTAGAGAGTATGTGTTGTCTAGGGCTGGTGTGAGGCTACCTGCGAAGGTACTTGTGCCGACTACGGAGAGGATACTCATAGGGGTGGTGGTGCCGATGCCGACTGCTCCCATAAAAGTAGAAGTTGCAGTTGCTGATGTAGCCACAAATGCCGCCGCCGTAGAAGTGGCAGAGGAAGTAATAGAGCCAGTGTTGGTAATGCCAAATACACTCAATGTACTCATTGCCGTCAGACTGCCACTGAAATATCCATTACCAGTCACAGAAAGAGCGTTTGAAGGTGAAGTGGTACCTATACCGACATAGCCACTGACGATCAATCCATTTTGTGGTGCCATATTAACACCTGCATAAGTCCCCATAGCAACTCCCCCATTTATATCGAGAGTTGACAATGGAGTAGATGTACCTATACCGACATGTCCATCATTTTTGATAGTAAACATACTTCCATAGCCACTGGTTGTATTGTAGTCTAACTGTATACTGCTAACGACAGGTGACCCCGAACCATCACCTGTCGCATACAGAGTGATAGCATAATAGAATGATGTCCCAGACCAATTTAACGCAGACAGACTGATGTTCGCACCGCCAGCTGTACTCAAACTGGTTGACGCGTTCAAAACTCCAGCCGCAGAATACCATGATGTTCCATTATTACTGAATCTGATAGATGCACTAGAACCACTTGGCAAAGAAGAAAGGTTGTAATAAAAGTTAGTTATACTGGAGGCTGAATAACCTGATAGAAGATTTGATGATGTGGCTGTACCAGATGAAAAGTAGCTACCTACTGCAAAAACCTGCGACACAAAACCGAGCTGGAAAGCCAGTCCCATAAATATCACCGTTATGAAAATGTAGATATTTTTTATACGCATGGTTTTTTTATGCTGACTAGATTTAAATTAGTCAATCCTATTTTGTAAAAATTCCCAGAAAAAATTATGCTCTTCTGAATTTCAGCATTGAAACTCGATACCATTTTCTTTCTCAAAATGCTCGTATCATAGTGTTTCATGATCCCTAAATAGGAATTTACGCAGGCAATAAATTTACTGGTTTCTTTTTCATCGACCAGACCGTGATTCTTTTGGGTAATTTCGTTCCACAGTCCGACCTTAGCGTAAAAATTTTGCTTTGTCTTTTTATTGATATATATCCGCCATGGCTTGATGAATGTCCCTAGAAAACCAACTCCTTTCGTGTGATGCTGTAAATATATTTTTCTTGGATGCAATGTAAGCTCAAGTTCATTCTTTAGATAATCTTT
>CAINCE010000064.1 GCA_903846945.1 uncultured bacterium | reverse complement strand
TACGGTGGGAGCTGGTTTTCCAATCACTCTGACTGCCACTCCTACAGCTAGTTCAACTTTCACTGGTTGGAGTGGGGGAACTTGTTCAGGTACATTACCAACATGCACATTCACACCAACGGCGAGTGTATCTGTAACGGCGGGGTTTAGGGCGACGGTGGTAGATAATACTCCGACCAACTTGACAGCAACATTGAATCTGACTAGTAAAACAATTGATTTGTCGTTCTCATTACCTTCTGGAGCCAGTGCCAGTTCATTAGAAGTTGAGCGTGCCAAATCTGTAGATAATAAAGGGACTATAGGTACTTATGCCAAAATCAGTAGTATCGGTAATGTTGGTTCAGGAATGCATACATACTCCGATAGTGTTAGTTCTCTGACCGACTCATTTCCGCTATATTACAGAGTGAAATCACGGTTGGTAGATGGGACATATTCAAATTATTCGAATGTTGCAAAGGTAACATCTTGCGCGCATATTAGTGGTACAGGACCGAGACGAGTCGTGTATATCAGGGGAAATGGTTGGGATTCTACTGTTTCTAGTTTAGTATTGCAGAGCACTAGTGTGGCTAGTAAATTTCTGACGATCGATCCTTTTAAAACATATGCGGACCAGTTTTCATTTTATGTTGATTTGAAAAAACAGGATCAAAATGCGGCTTTAAGCAGTGACACTTCTGGTTCAGTTGCGAGATCTCAGTCAAGTTGTGGTGACGATGCCCTTGCATATACATATTTTTTTGTAAATCCTCCTAGTACTGTAATTAGTTGGGATTCGCATGCAATAGAAAATGTCGCATTTATCAATACTTCCACGACCAGACAAAAAAGTCCTGATTTTATCCTAACTACTATCCATGAGCTGGGTCATGCAATTGGGAAACTGAATGATGAATATAAAAATTATGACTTCCCAGTAGGTTCGTTTAGCAACAGTTTAACGAATTGTTCACAAAATCCAGCCGTTGATTATAAGAGTTCAGTTGACAACATATATTACGGTAGCACCAATATAAACCGATGTAAGTATGAAACAGATCCCACCGGAAAAGTATACTATCGTCCAAGTGATAATAGTATTATGAACATGACAGGAGGTGCGTTCAGTCAATTAATCACATCAGATAAGTTTAATGTAATATCTTGTGGTTACTTAGTCTCTGCAATAGTCGGAGAGACTGTAGACAAAGCGCAAGCTCAAACACATTGGGATGAATGTAAATTGATGGATACGGTTCCGATAGATTATGATCCTGCGACCATAGTAACCGTTAGTGGTATTGGTACAGGACAGAATAACAAAATATTTGATTTTATGGATAGTATTTCTCCCGGATCTATACGCATCCCCAATGGATTCAAGAGTTTTGCTAGAAATAGTATATTGTTGAGACAAGCTATAAATAGTCAACTCGCGTTGAACAGGAAAGTTGTCGTGGTGGGACACTCTGTCGGATCAATGGTAGCGTATAATGTGCACAGCGATTATATAGGCAAAAATGTGAAGTTTATATACCTCGATCCCCCTTACAAATTTTTCGCATGCAAAATGAGTAGCGTCTTCCGTGCTATCTGTCAGGGTATACAGAGTGATAGCGGAACAAAGAATTGGACGAATGGTGCTGCTTTTGGACTTTTCTTCAGTAAACTGCCGACACATGATCCTTTTAATTTCATTACCGCAACTGGTGAATTGCAAAAGGCAGACCTCAGGGCAACGATACAAGGTATTATAAATACTAACTGTACTGTGGACTGTTCGTTTACACCTACATCAGTTACGAGTACATTGGATACACCACCAAATATCATAGGTATCACGCCGGCCTCTGGTATTCCAGAACAGAATGTAACCATCAATGGTATAGGTTTTGACCCAACCGGAAACAATATTCAGATTGAAAGTGTTTCCAATCCTGACATATATTACAATATTTATGATGTGGTACCCAATCAGAACGGAAGTCTAACATTCAACCTGCCAGGCTCATCGGAGTTGTCTCTAAACATCGTTCCTGGTCAATACATGGTAAAGGTGAGTGGCGAAAATAGTGATTGGAGTAATGCTCTAAATATGAATATATCACTACCTCCTGCACCGATAGTGGACCCTGTGTCAGTTACACCAGGCGCCACAGAAACAATGATGATCACGGGATCAAATTTTTCACAAACAAATAACACTGTTATTCTAAATAGAGTCAGTGGAAATATATTGAATATGTTATTGGATTATCAAACTCAGCTAGCGAATGCGTTTAATAGTATTCAGAAGTGGTTTACCCCGTCTACATCCAATGCCCAAGTTGCTACGACGACATATGAGATACTATACGCAACAACGACTGATAAGACCCATTTATCTTTTACAATCCCATCAAATATTCCACCAGGAACATATACGATGAAAGTTGGTGCATTTGGAAATGTTTGGAGTAATGCAGTAACTGTAAATATCAAAAATGCTTCGTCCGGTATACTCCCAATCAATGGCAACCCACTCCCCGCAGGCAAGTATCTAACTCTAACAGCTACAGCATTATCTCAGAGTCAGATAAAGCTAGCATGGTCAGTGACTGCTGGATTATCTATACCTAGTTTCAATCTATATGATGTAACTAATCTAGTGGGGAGATTGCCCGCTGGTACTCCGCTAACGATAACTGCGTCGATGTTATCAAACATAACTCTGCCTGCGCCGACACTATCAAACACAACTCTGAATACATACACCTTTAC
>CAINCE010000063.1 GCA_903846945.1 uncultured bacterium | reverse complement strand
GTAAAGGTGTATGTATTCAGAGTTGTGTTTGATAGTGTCGGCGCAGGCAGAGTTATGTTTGATAACATCGACGCAGTTATCGTTAGCGGAGTACCAGCGGGCAATCTCCCCACTAGATTAGTTACATCATATAGATTGAAATTAGGTATAGATAATCCAGCAGTCACTGACCATGCTAGCTTTATCTGACTCTGAGATAATGCTGTAGCTGTTAGAGTTAGATACTTGCCTGCGGGGAGTGGATTGCCATTGGCTGAGAAAGTGGTGACGCAGACACTGTTGGTAGTTGACGCCCAATATGTAGCTGATGGTTGTACTGAATAGCAATACTGCGTGTTCGGAGTCAATCCTGTGATGGTGTATGTCTTCAGGGTGGTACTCGATAGTATCGCTATATTATTCGCATCATATAGAGTGAACTTTGGTATAGATAGTCCAGCAGTCACTGACCAAGTGAGACTTATCTGACCCGATGACAGTGCCGTACCTGTCAAGGTTAGATACTTGCTTGCAGGGAGTGGTGGCAACGAGTTGAAGTTTGCATTTGCTGTCGCCATCATGTTTACTATTGGTGTAAATGTACAAGTGGGTCTCGTACCAGAACAAGTTCCACCACTCCAACCAGTAAAGGTTGAACTTGCTGCAGGAGTTGCGGTGAGGGTGATGGGTCTCACTTCTACATATGCAAAACAGTTAACGCCACAATTCATCCCTCCACCGGTGACTGTTCCTGTACCTGAGCCTGAGAGATGAACTGCGACCATAGCTGGTACAGTTGGAGGTATAACACTAAACTGTGCGGTAACAGTTACATTTCCTGTCGGTGTGAAAGTGCATGTAGGTGATGTACCTGGGCAATTTACTCCACTCCAACTAGAACTCCAGCCAGAGAAAGTTGAGCCGGTCGCAGGAGTTGCAGTGAGGGTTATCGGTGTACCATTTGCAACACCTGCAGTGCAACCATTGTTGACATTAGTGCAATTGACCCCTCCACCAGTGACTGTTCCTGTGCCAGTACCTGACACGGAAACAGTGAGGACGAGTGGTGCTGTGATCGTTAACGGAACCGCATTGGACCAGTCACTATTGAATGCACCAACCTTCAATGAATATGAACCCGCTGGCAGATTTGCAGGTATAGTGAATACGAGTGTTGTTCCATCTGAAGTGAGACCTGTGATCTCTGTAGTAGTCGCAGCATTCCATATCCGTACGGCATTGTCTGTAAGAGAGAGCCCTGAGCCTGTGATAGTAGAAGGAACACCAGCAACAGCAGCCGTGGAGAATCTGGCAAATTCACCTAGATAGTAGCTAATCCTATCAAAGACACTTCCGTCAGTTGGAAATGGCTTCTTCTCTGGCTCTGATATAGATGTCGCGCTTATAGCCAATGTTGAGCCTGGTGTGACACTGCTAGCAGAAATGGGGTTAATCCTTGCCGCAGGTGAAGCAGGAGGATTACTCTTTTGAGTGTTCATACTAGCACTCGCACATGTCTTGTAGTATTTCGCAGCAGTATCCCTATTCGGTGGATAGGTAGGTTCCAGGAGAGCGGCAGATATGTATCCGCAGTCGATGATATTAAAACGACCCATCGATGTATAATCGCCATTCATCAACCCATCTTCGGACGGACGATAGAATACGATAACGTGTCCCTTTGTATCCATTGTCCCCTGAGATGAACGCATACTTGTACAACCTTCGGAATATGGGAAAAATCCATATACATGATTGTCGGTACCGCGATAGTCATTCGTAGGGTCTGTAGTACAATTCCTCGTTGAGGATTGTTCAAAATATATCGAATTATTCCAAACAGCATTTCCATTGGGTACAATGTACTCATCCCATAGATTACCTATCTCATGTCCAAGTTCGTGTAACATAACAGCGGGCAGATAATCTGTTCTCGAATCGATATTTATCCATGCCATATCTCCGCCACGCCTAGTGTATGCGGGATGTACAGCATTGTTATTATGAAAAAATATAAATTTGGTAAATCTCGGATTTGCTCCACCAAGCCCCATCATCGTACTCCTATCACAAGGAGTTCCGTCCGTTAAGATATCGTCGGTTATATTATCAAAAAATGATCTACTTCCACCACCTGTTACTGTCCCATACTTGCTATCATCATACTTGGTCATGTCAGCATAAAATGAAAACGTATCCACATATGCTTTGAACGGATCTACTCTTCCGAATCCGTAATTTACCATAGTAACCATTTTTGATATAAATGCGGAAAGTGTTCCATTTGCCGCTCCACGCATAAAGACAATGGCATTTGGACCAGTTCCAAACAGTTTCACACAATTATGAACTTTCGCAACATTACTATAACCAGTATATGTACTGTCAGCATACTTGCCACGCACTCGGTAATCTTCAGTTATAGGATTGTCTCTAGAAGTTTCTATATACTCAGATGGTATAGATAAATTGTCCGTATATGACATTGTTGTGCCAGAGACATAGTCAAGGTTGGTAAATGAAGGTGAAGCACCTTGCCCATTCCTCTCTATCGAATAACCAGATTTGCCACCAGTACTATCAGTCCATTTTAGATTAACTATCGGTTCGTAGGTGGCTGATAGGCTCATCGTTCCTGAAAGGACCGGGGGTGTCTTGTCGGTCGACGCCAGATTAAACCCCGCCGTTACAGATACACTCGCCGTTGGTGTGAATGTGCATGTTGGTAATGTACCTGCACAAGTTCCCCCGCTCCAGCCAGTGAAAGTTGAACCCGATGCTGGGGTGGCAGTCAAGGTGACTGGCCATGTATGTCGTACCAGAGTTGAACATGCGCTGCCACAATTGATAGTTACACTACCAGATATATAGATAGAACTCGCACCATAATCAACGCCACCAGAAACTGTTCCTGTTCCTGACCCTGTCTTGAAACCAGAAACTGCATATCCTGGAGCATAAATATCGGTAGGACACCAATTCCACGGAGAACCCATAATTACGCAATTGATAGATAAACCTGAACTACCAACAGTGGTCTGACTACCATCTGGCCATTTCATGATATCTCCAGGGTAATACAGATCATCAATGCCAGTCCAATCTCCATTCATATATCCTTGCGCATAATATTGTGAAGTTATACTTTCCCATTGACCAACTGTCGCATGAATCGGAAAATATCCAATTCCAGATGATTGTGCTGTTTGCACAGATTTGGCTGTATTCATTCCCTTTGCATTTACAGGCAGTGCTGAGGCTGATACCGATGCTGATACAGGTGCTGATGTGGGTGCTGATGCGGGTGGTCGTGGCACTGATGCTCCACATGTACCTGCGGCGATAGAGGCGGCAGTACATACGACCGTCTTGGCTGAACTACCCCCTATCGCTGCTACCGCCGCCAGATTCGAATCCGCGCCACGAAAGACATTACCGACCTCACCAAGTGACTGAGAAAGTCCCTTAGAAACAATTAGCGATCGATTACTGATATTTGTTGTTACAGTTGCAAATATTAAACACAAGGTCGTGAGAATTGCGACCACATAGGTAACATCTATTTTATTCTTCATAATAGAATTGTAGCACACTACGCGTATTCAAGTTTCACCCTATATGTGGACAACTGTCTGCAGGAAACGAGCCCTTACCCATTTACTTTCCCCTCAACTTCTCCTCAGAGCCCATCCACCATCTTCCCCCTGCCATATAAAGCCTTATTTTTAGGCGAAAAACAAGCTGGAGTTCGAGCCATAATGAATTATGGCGAGAACGAAGCGTAGTTTAGTAGACAAAAATAAGGCTTTACATGGCAGGGTACCACGAGATGGTGGATGGGCTCTTACTGCGGACCTATGAACTCATTCTTTGTCGCATCTTTGTGTGCGATCCTCGAATACTTCCTCATGGACATGAGGATACCGAGTGCCATGAACTCACTCAGCATATGTGTTCCCCCATAACTCATGAATGGTAACGGCGTTCCAGTGACTGGCAACAACTGCATATTCATACCGACATTGATACCGATATGCACGATGAAATACACAGCAACACCTGCACCGAACAAGATCTCAAAGTTTGTTGCGCCATTCATGGCGTTATTGATGATGCGCCAGATGATGATCCCATAAAGTGTGAACAGTATAACTATACCGGCAAAACCCCATTCTTCTGAATATGCAGCGAAGATAAAATCTGTCTGGTATTCAGGCAAGAACTTGAGCCTAGACTGAGTGCCATAACCGACACCCTTGCCCCAGATACCACCAGAACCAACAGCGATAGATGACTGGTAGGCATTGTATCCTGCACCATGGATATCTGCTAGAGGATTTATAAAATTGCGAATACGGTCCTTCTGATATTCCTTGAAACCAAAGTTCCAGAGTACCGCAAATACTAGTGCCGCGATGGCGATCATGGCAAATAGATGCTTCTTGGAAATACCAGAGACCATCGTCATGCCTAGCCAAACCAGTGCGATGATCATGGCAGAACCTAGATCCGGATGGACGAGGACGAGTGCAAATATAACGAAGGCATACGCGCCAGAAACCAAGATATGCTTTACATTGGCTATCTCTATGTGTCTCCTTGAAAAGTATTTTGCCAACACGATGATGAGTGCGACTTTCGCAAAGTCTGATGGCTGGAATGAAAATGATCCAAAAGAAAACCAACTCTGTGCGCCATGAGAGACTTTGCCCAGAGTAAATAGTGCTCCAAGGAACGCCACCGAAGTCACGAACAGTGTCACCGAAACCCATGTCGATCGGAGGAACCGCATATCGATGAAACTCAACCCGAAAAATACTGCCAGAGAAAAGGTGATGCCGACCATCTGATGTGATGCAAATGAGCTATCCCCACTAAATGAATGCATAGTGATGAGTCCAGCTATCAATATAGGTACGATGGCAAAAAACAACCACCAGTCGATGGTCTTTTTCATATTTATATCTCTCAGACGATAATCTTGACCTAGTTTCATTCTTGTACTGGGAGCACTTCTACTGAGATGACTTTACCGTCACGATTGACTACCCATGTAAATGGTGCGATCGCTGAACCTTTTGCTGGTATTTCATCCAATACTGTTTTCGAAAAGCCGATAGCGTTACTATCCTTGTCATACAATACCGCATAAACAGAAATATTACTCAAGGGATATATATCGTTATTGTTGAGAGTAGCAGTCAATGAAGAACCACCTGAATCTTCGTTGTAATTTTTGTCTGTTATGGTGATCTTTGATAACGGATCTATTCTCTTGTGCCAATTTGGCGCAGTAATGAATTCAAATAGAGCCTTGGCAGGAATGCGTTTACCAACATTCACTGACCCTTGGAAAGCGATGGTATTTCTATGTGGAGGTAGAGTTGTTATTCCGGATCTGTCTGTGATGATAACACCGTTATTATCATAGAATGCTAGATGATACGGTACATCGATAGCTTCGCCTTCGGTGTTCGGATTCACTATATATGCAGCGATGTTGTATAGATGAGGTGCTACTTCTTCAAATCTGGTCCATGCAACATCGGCATTCAAGAATGAATTCTGACACAATCTAGAACATGACCCTCCACAGTCGACGCCGGTCTCATTGCCATTTTGTAGACCATCGGAGCATGTCGGAGCTTTGTAGAAATACTTGAATACTGGAACAGTGATGAGTAAGACCAAGACTAGAGTCACGGTACCACCATATATGATTTTTCTATTATTTGACCAAGAAGACATGAGGAGTAGTAATTAGTGATTAGGGTTTAGGGGTTAGGGGTTAGGGTTTAGGGGTTAGGGGTGAATTATTGGGGCTGAATTCCCTCTGGCAAGTGATTTTCACTGCTCGTAGCACTCAGATTTTGTATAATGGGATTTACAAGGTGGCCCCTGTCATAAGTTGGACTCATCGAAGAAAAGGCCATAAAACCTATTACAGGCAAAAATATTACGCCAATAATCCCAATAACCAAGAATGCTATCAACCATTTCCTGAATGCATCCGTTGCGACTCCTGTCATGCGTGTCGCTTTTAATGAACCGAACATCTTGAATATATATGCCGAGGCTAGTACTCCCACTGTAGATGAAAGAGCTAACTGTAATACCATAGAAAAGATGGTCGTCACACTAGAATCTTTACCGAATATCACTTGGACGAATGACGCCATAATCCCGAGAATGATCGCGAGCGCTATATAGATAAGGATCAAGAATAGCATCCTGCCAAAAACAGCCCACCACCTTCCATTTACCAGACTATATGACTCAGTAAATGCGGACAAGCCCTTGTTACCATCCAAGACCCTCGAGTACACCATAAAACTAACAAATACACCCACCACGATCGCTGGTATGATAAACAATATACCGGAACCCATAAATATCAATCCCTGCAATATTCCCAAGCCCAAAACAATCCAAAAGAATTTGAAACCTTCCTTGTATTGTGGCCAGTACTCGATCGAACCAGCTGATCCCCCCTCTATCTTTGAGATAGCTATGATGAGTGTCGGTGCCATCACGATCGAGAATACGATAGATGCGATAGAAAATACGAGAGTGACGAACACTGCGGAGCCACCAATCATGCCGATGAGAGAACCTACAAGCATGATCGCTGATGGAGTCACAGCGATAGGAACCAATATCTTCCAGTTACTTTTGAATATTTGCCACGCTGATATAAGTAATTCTATCGGGCCTGTGAGACTATGAACTGAAGTGGGCTGGGTGACTGGTGCAGAAACATTGTTTGGTTCCATGGTATTAAAATTATATGATTCGACGACATTTTGATTAGGTCGCCAATTTAATAAACTACCTAATGATTATCACATATATACTAAAAAACACCAACTGAATGGCGTTTTCTTTAAACCCTATGTTCTGGCGACAAGCTACTTTCGCCCCGAAGGACTATCATCGCCGCAACTACGTTTCACTGCCGTGTTCGGAATGGGAACGGGTGTTTCCATAGCGCCAAATCACCAGAACGCAAGGTTCAAAGAGCAAGATTTAAGAGATAAGATTTAAGATTTAAGAATAATCGCAAAGACAAATCATGTTGCTCTTTATTCCTAAATCATAAATCGTAAATCATAAATCGAGACATCTCTAAAGATTACGAAATCAATCATATCTCAAATCAAAGTAATAACAATGTAGTGAAAGTAACCCTACTTCGCTCGCTCCGCGAGCTTCGAAGGGTAAACACATAGCGACATTCAGAGTTCCTAACGGGATCGACGGATTAGTACTTCACAGCTCAACACCTTACGGTGCGTACACCTAAAGCCTATCAACGTGATCATCTCTCACGGGTCTCAACGATACCTAATCTTGGGGCCGGCTTCCCGCTTATATGCTTTCAGCGGTTATCCGATCCGAACTTAGCTGCCCTGCGGTGCCGTTGGCACGACAGCAGGTAGACCAGAGGTTCGTTCATTTCGGTCCTCTCGTACTAGAAACAATTCCCCTCAAGTATCAACGCCTGCAGTAGATAGGAGACCAACCTGTCTCACGCATGTTACCACGAATTACTCCGTGCATTGGACTATAGCTTGATAGGAGTCTGTAAAGTCAGAAAGTCATAAAGTCTGTAAAGTCAACTTGCGCTGACATTATGGACTCGAAACTTTGTGGACTTTTAACTTCTATCGTCGATGTTTAGTCTCTACGGGCGAATCAGTTTGTAAAGTCAGAAAGTCATAAAGTCTGTAAAGTCAACGCGACTTTATGGACTTGGAACTTTATGGACTTTGGACTCGATCCTTCCCTCGGTATTATCCGACTTCCAATTGCTTGGTTCCGGACTCCACCGATATAAATCGACTTGTTCATCTCTAGTCTGTAAAGTCAGAAAGTCTTAAAGTCTGTAAAGTCAACGCGACTTTATGGACTTGGAACTTTATGGACTTTGGACTTAGATGACCGCCATGGTTGATTGATCATTCCTATTCCAACGAGCGAGGAGCATGTGCAAATTTTGTTTGCACAATGTCCGAGCGATGTTGGAACAAGGGCATTTGCCCTTATACTTTCTCACACGAGGCTTAAATGACCTCGCGTAAATTCTAAACAAAAATATTATTCTCGAAGTGATTCAGACTGCAAGGAAGTCGAAAGTCTATAAAGTTGAAAGTCTGTAAAGTCAGTTTGCGCCGACTTTATGGACTTTATGGACTTTTCACTTTTGACTAACTTACGGTCTGAACCCAGCTCGCGTACCACTTTAATTGGCGAACAGCCAAACCTTTGGGAGCTTCTCCACCCCCAGGATGTGGTGAGCCGACATCGAGGTGCCGAACTCCGCCGTCGATATGAACTCTTAGGCGGAACTAGCCTGTTATCCCTAGAGTAGCTTTTGTCCGATAATCTTCCGCAGCATCTAATGCTAACGGTCGGTTCACTTGGCTCTGCTTTCGCATCTGCTCGACACGTACGTCTTGCAGTCAAGCCAGCTTGTGCCCATACACTATCGCCATGGTTTCCATTCACGGCTAGCTGACCTTTAGGCTCCTCCGTTACTGTTTAGGAGGATAGCGCCCCACTAAAACTGTCCACCAGATACTGTCTCCAGTCGTTTATGCCGACTAGGTTAGAATATACATGTTTAAAGAACGGTGTTTCATCGTCGGATCCATCCACCCCGAGAGGTGAACTTCAAATCCTACCGTCTACGCTACGCATCAAAAACGTATAGTCAATATCAAGTTACAGTAAAGCTTCTAGGGTCTTTTCGTCTAACTGCAGGTAACCGGCATCTTCACCGGTACTGTATTTTCACCGAGCAAGTCTCCGAGACAGTTCTCCAGTCATTACACTTTTCAACGCGCGGGAACTTACCCCGCAAGGAATTGCGCTCTTCTATTCCTTTAAGAAGGACTATATCTTCATCCGATCGTCCCCTGACGAATGGAGCATGGCGTATAGTCTCTATTTGAGCCACGTAAACTGCTTTGTGTTACCACAAAGCTAGGTAGCATATTTTCACACGTTGATACTGATTCTTCAGATTTATCAAAATTAATCTCCTAACGATCCCAGTCCTTCCCAATCAATTAAAATTAATAGATTGGAAACCTTAGGATCGTTATAGTTACGACCGACATTCACGAGGGCTTATAACAGTCACCCCACTCCGCTTTCTGATTCTCAGAAAGCTCCGCGGGGCAAGCCATATAGCTTGCCGAGCAACTGATCCGAAAGGATCAGTTCCGCGTAGCTCTTTGCGAAGCAAAAAGCGAAGTGGAACGCCGTTATTTGACCTTCTCGCATTGGTCAAGTGTCACCCCCTATACTTCCTCTTACGAGTTCGCAGGGAGCTGTGTTTTTGATAAACAGTTGCCAGAGATACTTTAGCTGCGGCCCCCTTAGTTAAAAAGGGGCAAGCCTTATTCCGAAGTTACGGCTGCTTTTTTGCCGAGTTCCTTGGAGACCTCTCACTCGTTCGCCTAGGTCTACTCGACCTGATCACCTGTGTCGGTTTGCGGTACGGTTTGTGTCTAGATAATCTTAGAAGTTTTTCTTGGAAGCGTGCTTTACCTCATTTCGCCCTTTCGGACATTTTCGTTCTACTTGAGTTCGGCCTTGAAGCCAGCATCCGGATTTGCCAGGACACACCCTTATAGCTCGAACGTTAAATCCAATTATACGCGAGGCATACTACACTTCGTCACTCCATCGATCTAAACGCAAGTTACAGAATATTAACTGTATATCCATCGGGTGCGGCGTTCGCCATCCCCTTAGGACCGACTAACCCTTGGCTGATATACATTGCCAAGGAAACCTTGATCTTTCGGCGTGCGGGATTCTCGCCCGCATTGCGGTTACTTGTACCAACATTCTTACTTCGCAACGCTCCAGTGTGGGTCACCCCTTCACCTTCATTGCAGATGCGAATACTCTCCTACCACTTGTGAACTTCATAGAGGATCGGTTTTTACCTGAAAAACCGAAGAAAAAGAAATTGCGCGGTGGGAGCGACTGGAGGGCATTAACCTAACACTGCGGGACGCAAATCGGGGCATCAGCGAAGACGCCACTCGAAACCCGCAACATTTTCCAGAACACTCCCACCACGATGATTGGTCGGGACGGATGTAAAATTACTGACTCCTCAGTACCGACAGTCAATATCTTCAAGCCTGATTCATCATCAGACAGGTTAGACTGTAAATTCAGAGAGTCAATGACAATTCGACACCTCGTCCCGGACCGAAATCAATATAAAGAACTGTACATCAGTTTTTACTGACTGATGATTAATATATTTTTTCCTCTATGAAGCTCACAAGTCCTCAGTTTCGGTACGACATTTTAGCCCCGATTATCTGCGGCGCGAAATTTCTCGATGAGTGAGCTGTTACGCTGTCTTTGAATGGTGGCTGCTTCTAAGCCTACATCCTCATTGTCAATGAAATTTCACTACCTTAAGCGCACTTAATGTCGATTTAGGGACCTTAAATAGAGATCTTGGGCTGTTTCCCTTTTGTCCAATGGAGCTTAGCCCCCACAGACTAACTGCCGGATAATGACTTTACGTATTCGGAGTTTGATAGGTCTCGTGATCTTTCGACCGTTCGAGACCTTCCAGTGCTCTACCCCGTAAAGGTAAATCCGACGCGAACCCAAAAGTTCTTTCGGAGAGAACCAGCTATTACCAGATTCGATTAGCTTATCACTCCTTACCACACGTCATCCGATAGTATTGCACGGCTAAACGGTTCGGGCCTCCATCCCCCTTTCGAGGAACTTCACCCTGCGCGTGGCAAGCTCATCTGGCTTCGGGTCTTATGCATACTATAAACGCCCTGTTCAGACTCGGTTTCCCTATGACTCCAGCCTCTCGGCTTTAGTCGAACAGCATGCATAAACTCGTTGGCTCATTCTTCAATAGGCACGCCATGACGGTCAGCACACAAGTCACAAAGTCTTTAAAGACTGTAAAGTCTGTAAAGTCAATAGCAAATGCGTTGACTTTATGGACTTTATGGACTTTCGACTTTACGGACTGTGTGCTGACCGCTCTGACTCCTTGTAGGCATATGGTTTCAGATCTATTTCACCGCCCTTCCGGGCTGCTTTTCACCTTTCCCTCACGGTACTTGTTCACTATCGGTCTAGAAAAATATTTAGACTTGCCAGTTAGTTCTGGCGGATTCCCCCGAGCTTTTCGTGTCCCGGGGTACTTGAGAATAGAAACAAAAGAGTTCTTATCATTTTCGAATACGGGGCTATCACCCGCTAGGGCTCATCTTTCCAGATGATTCTTCTAATGAAAGATTTTGTGACTCTTCTGCTATAAATAGCACGTCTCTACCTCGCAACACCGCGCACAGCACACAAGTCATAAGGTCCTAGAAGTCTGTAAAGTCGGTAAAGTCGGTCGCAAATGCGCTGACTTTGTGGACTTTATGGACTTTTAACTTTACGGACTATGTGCTGTGAACGGTTTAGTCTACTTCGCGTTCGCTCGCCGCTACTGACGAAATGCATGTTTGTTTATTTTCCTTCTGGTACTGAAATGTTTTACTTCCCAGAGTACGCTCGCGCTTCGCGCTCAAGTCACAAAGTCTTTAAAGTCTGAAAGTCGAAAGTCAATCGCAAATGCGCTGACTTTATGGACTTTATGGACTTTTAACTTTACGGACTGAGTGCGAAGCACGTCACTAGAGTTCATCTAGTGGGGTTTCCCCATTCAGACATCTTCGGATCAAAGGTTGCTCGGCACCTCCCCGAAGCGTATCGCCGCCACGCCGCGTCTTTCATCGCTTTTTCTAGCCAAGGCATCCACCATACGCCCTTAAATTTCCCATTAGGAAATCTAAAAACCGCTACTACTCTTCATGGCTCGCTTTTCGCGAGCGACATAGAGTTGTGTTTACCCTACTCACTCGGCCTACAAAGGCGAGCGAGAGAGATCACCCTACTACGCTCTGCTACGCAGAGTTTCGAAGGGACTTTATTTATCCCGATGCTCTTTTACGAGATCGGGATTCCGACTTGCGTCGGAACCTACATTGCTTTCCGTATACTTCCGACCAGGATAATATACGAAACGTTCATAGTCTCCCTGTACTACAGAAAAACAATGAACAATTTTTTCCCGCCATAATTCACACTTGTCCTTCATAGCCTTGTGCGAAGAAGGAACGTGAAAAACGGCGGACTTGATTTGAGATATGAAATTTTCAAGCTGCAATCGTTCGGGATTCGTTCGACTTCCACCTAAGTGGAGACCGAGCGAAGAAAAAACCGCTTCAATAAGCGGCATCTAGTCACACTCCATTACTGGGGCATGGCTATGGCCGCAAGTTAGTGGGGTTTTTCATAAATATCATTCAGTGGTGCTAAGTATACTTAAGGCTATAAATAAGTCAATACCCTAGGTGCCTACCCACATATAACCTATCTGGGGATAACTTGTGGATAGTGAGACTAGTCCATAAAGTCAAAAGTCCGTAATGTCTGAACTAGACGACTTTACGGACTTTATAGACTTTAAGACTTTAAGACTTTCGACTTAATTATTCCTTCTCCAACAAACTTGAAGCAGACTTCTCTATCCACTTCTGTGCGGCATCTTTGCCACCGAGTCCAAATGCGAGTCCGAGTGCGAGAGCAGCTCCAGCAAATACTGCCATGACAACTGTCTGGATGAGAGCAGGTGCAACGCCTAAGTTGTACAATGCGGTCAAGAGAGCGAATATCCAGATAGACCACTTCGTGACACGACCTAGTAGCTCAGCTGACTTTATATGTGCTGCGTGTGCGCTAGCAACGACCAACTTTTGCATTGCACTAGCAACGACGACAGCGACCATCAGTATGAGGACCGAAACAATGATCGTAGGTAGATATCCGACGATGTCTCGGAGGAAACTATTGACCTGTGCCAGGCCGATAGCATCGAATGCGGACATGAGGAATACTACGATAATGAACCATTTGACCAATGCGCCGACGAACATGCCAGAATTCAGGCTATGACCAGAACGCTTGACTACATCTTCTAGACCAGCGCTTTTGAGTGCTGAGTCGACTTTGAGAGACTTGAAAATGCTCTCTACTAGCTTCTCGAGTAATGCGGCCAATACCCATCCTATTGCAAATATGATGAGTGCTATGATGAGCTTAGGCAAGAAGTCTGCTACACCGTACCATACGTTGAGTAGCGAGTCGACGAATGCAGAAACCCAGTTTTGAATGAACATCATGAGATTTTGTTATTATAATAATTATGTCTTGTAATGCAGTTATTATAGCATGAAAAATAGAATGCAAACTAACAAGGTGGGGATAAGGTGGTACACCTATTTCTCTAGGAGCTTCCTCTCCTTCTTTATCTCCTTTATATGTCTTTCTGGTTTGCGATTTTCTGGCAAGATTCCACCTATGTCTTTTATAGTCTGCCTGACTTTACCACCTATCATATTGTGGGTCCGTTGTGCTGCCGCGTCACCTTTGATGCCATCAAGGCGTATTTTATCATCCGTCTGCGTGATTCTAAACAGGTTCGCTGCCAATTCCGATGCTCCCGCTCGATCGAGGAGTTCACCTTTCTTAATTCCCTTCTTGGATTCTATTTCTCTAAGCGGAATCCCGTACAAACCTCTATAACCAGCATCATTGAATAAACCAAAATGAGATACTCCAGCCTCCTTCGCGGTTCTAAATAATTTCTTGTTCTCATTAGTGACTTCATCACGGACGAAAAGTCTCTTCTCTTCCTCTGGCAATTTATCAAAAATCTCTTGCCTTCTCGTCTGAACTGCAAAATAAGTTTGAGCCATAGCTATTTGTGGTATCCTCGAATCTCCATTTTGTGCAATCAAATAACACGCATATCTATCCAACTTCCAATCCTTAATAACTCTCCGTGCACCAGAACCCACATCAACCATTTTAGTCAACTGGCTAAAATGGTTACCCACTATTTGACCGCTATTTAGAGCCGCTTTTGCGGCACGGCTTACAACTTCATCAAATGCTTGCCATGTTGCATACCCAAGCAAAGGAAATAATCTCCTGGCTGTCCAGAATTCTATACCGTTTTCATCAACCTCTTTGATTTCCTCAAAACTTTTATGTGGTCCGTTAACAATTAATTCTTTCGACATGTAAGAATTGTATTCCTTCTAATGAGAAATACTAGTTCACAAATGTAAATAATTATGTCGATTTATGGAATCTGCAAAAACCCTCATCATGATCCATTTTTTCCGATACATAGATCGCTGACTGTCACACCCTTGCAACAATTCTTTATTCCTAATACCTTAGAGCCCATCCACCATCTCGTGGTACCCTACCAGGAAAGCTTTATTTTTAGGCGAAAAACAAGCTGGAGTTCGAGCCATAATGAATTATGGCGAGAACGAAGCGTAGTTTTGTAGCCAAAAATAAGGCTTTACATGGCAGGGGGAAGATG
>CAINCE010000062.1 GCA_903846945.1 uncultured bacterium | reverse complement strand
CAGAAGATGAGCAAGAGTAAGGGAAATGTTATCAATCCACTAACACTCACAGAGAAGTTTGGTACAGACGCATTCCGTATGGGACTCGTTGCCGGTAATACTCCAGGAACTTCACTTGCACTTTCTGAAGATAAAGTCTCAGGGTACAAAAAGTTTGTCAACAAACTGTGGAATATCACTAGATTTGTTCTAGAAAGTACAGAAGGAGAAGTTGTAGAGGCGGGTTTTAGGGAGTTTTCTACTAGTGACAAGGAGCATTTGGATCGCGTGAGTATTTTGACAGGTGAGATTACTAAAGAGATGGATGATTTCAAATTCTACATTGCGGCAGAAAAGATATATCATTATGCGTGGCACGAATTTGCTGATAAGATTCTCGAGGAGAGCAAAGCCATTTTGAAGGACGGCAGCAAAGCAGATCGTAAGTCACGACAGCAGTTCCTGCTACACACACTGAGCGTAATTCTCCGCGCACTACACCCATTTATGCCATTTGTGACAGAGGAGATCTGGTCGGAGATGCCTATAGAAGGGAAGTCGCTCCTCATGGTGGAAAAGTGGCCAGTCAGTTAGGTTTGTGAGTAAGGTGGAACCTCGCAATAAAAATCACCGGAGTTATTCCGATGATTTTTGAATTGTAAGTAAGGTGGAACCTCGCTAACTATTGCGGTCCAACTGCAGCAAACAGAACACTATTCGTATTGAATGGTCCTGCGCTCATGCCTAGACCTGTAGAGGAGTTCACAGAACCTCCAGAACCAGCACCTGTGATCGGATAGCCGTTGGTACCTCCTAGATTTGTACCTAAGCCCACTACACCGGTTTGCAAATTCTTCAAACTAGCTACTTCTGCCAATATCGCTGGGCGATATCCGAGACTAGTTATCTTGGCAATGGCCTGATCAGCTGTCATCGTTGGACTATCATTGAATTTGAATACTGTCACTGTCATTGATTTCGTACCTGAACTTGTGTAGACAGATACATAATGATTGGCAGTTGACTCCATCGTGAAGCTGCTGTAGTTGACGCTAACAAAATATGGAGTTGATGATGTCGCTCCCGTTTGTACTTGTGTCGTTCCGCCAGATGTCGTGGTTATATTTGGAAAGTATTTTGACCATTGACTAAAGTTCGAAACATATCCAGCGTCCAAGCATCTAGCGAGTGTCAAACCTGGTGGCTTTTCAGTGTTATATCTGTTCGGAGATACCCTCATGTTTGCTAGATACTTTTCATACGAAGTACCAGAGTAATATGCAGGTGAATTAGCTCCAAAAGGTGTTTGTAAGGTCGATCCTGCCCAGGTCGCAAATAGCGTATTGTCACTAGTCATCCAACCAGCATTCATGCCACGAGCCTGCAGTACTCCTTGTAGCTCTCTCGCAGCAGAGTCTGTCATCGGATATCGGCATTGGGTGACGAGAACGTTTGATTGATCTGTTACATAGCCAGAGAAAGGTAGATTCATACCTGCCTGCCATATCGCGTCGTCACGGAAGCGCAGATTCGATGGTACATATGCTGATGTTAGACCAGCAACGTATCCTTGGGATGTTAAAGTTGTATTTCCGGTTGTTACTAAATTTGTATGATCCGCTGTAGTTGATGCTAGAAAAGCGGCGATAGCAGCAGCATCAGTCGGAAGTGCGGTAGTAGGTGTAACGGACCGTATGAGTGATTGGTTGTTGCTCAATACTGAATATGGACTCGCGTAAGTCCCTGGAGTATATACCTGTCCTTGGTTGTTGCTCGTGGCCTGCATCAATAGAGTATGGGCAGTACTCGTACTGACTGTACAGATGTATCCTATCGGACATGTTGGTTTTGCGGCAACGGTTCTCGTACAGATGTATCCAACTGGGCAGACCGCATTTGATATGGCGCTACTACTGGTGCTAGTTGTCGCAGTCTGTGCTGAGGCGACGGATACCAATGCAAATATTCCGACCAATACTGTTGCAGCCGATCGGATAGTTAATTTTTTCATCATAATTATAATTAATTTATTTAATAATCTTAATAAACATCTAAAACACAGCTAATAAACTTGTCTCCTATGCTTTTGCTGTTTAATTATAGCTGTTTTATCTGTTCAGTGCTAATAAGATATCCACAGTATTGACTGTTCCTATGAGATGATTCGGTATATAATTAATACATATGGCAACAAACAACCAAGGCTTCGGAGAAATCCTACAGATGCCTCCAAAGGAGCATCATCCTAAGATGATCCTGCTCGTAACAGTGATCATTATATGTGTCGCGTTTATTAGTTATTATATTTATTACAGAGTAGATACGAGTGACCAGTCTATTACATCGACCACTACTGATCAGTACAGTAGGGAACGGGCGATAACTGATTCCTTGGCAACATTGAAGGATGTTCCTCCAGCAACACAGTCGGACATTGATGCTTCATTGGAGCAACTTTCCAAGTCAAAGGTCAAGGCAGCATCACAGAGTGAGATAGATCAGTCATTGAGGCAATTAGAGAGTCAAATATGATCAGACAAAATCAGTATTATAAATAATTAGTAATCTCATCATCATGAAAATCAAATCACCAGTATTATCTCGCGCAATAGCATTATCAGGATTCTTTTTAGGAGCATTTGCTCTCGCCGTTGCTGCGGGAACTTGGTCAGCTCCAACCCAAACACCTCCGAACGGTAATGTTGATGCACCTATCAATGTGGGAGGGACTACACAGATAAAAACTGGTCTATTAACACTGAACAATCTTGCCGTCGTCAATATGAATGTTGCTAGCGGTACGACGAACACTGCCGGTAGCGTCCTCACGAATGATGGAAAAGGCAATGCGAGCTGGGCTGCGGGTGGTGGTTCAGGATCGATCCCGAGTGGCGCTATCATGGCGTTTGCCTTGAATTCATGTCCGAGTGATTGGGATCCATACATCCCAGCTCAGGGGCGATTCATTTTGGGCACTTCTACCTCTGGCATTGTAGAATCAACAGGAGGTGCGAGTACTCATACGCTGACTATAGCAGAATTACCAGCATTCCAGGTGAGCTTTACCCTTCCTATCGCCGCCAGAGTTCAAGCAAATCTGGCTAGCAATAATGCAGGTCATGAAGTCAGAGACACTGCTGATGCAATATTCAAATCAACTTCTATTGGGGGAGGGAAAGCTTATTCGATCATGCCGCCGTATGTTACAGAGTTGTATTGCAAGAAAAAATAGTCAGTCTACGGCTAGATTTTTATGGTAAATTCTTAAAGTCGGTCAAGTGTGTAGTTTCTAATATATTAGCTTTATCCATCATTAAAAATATTTGAACATGAAAAAATATCTCGTACTAACTATAGCTCTCGCATTCTCTCTCGTTCTCGCAGGAAGCGCGCAGGCTGGTACAGCCAATCAGCTCAAGGGGTGGGCTGTGAATCTCGGACCTTGGTCTCAAACTGTTGGTTGGTTGAGCTTTTTTTCAGGAGATCTAAATACAGGAACGAATGGAATTGGTAATTCATCAGTTACTTATGGAGTGACAGTCAGCACCTCGACAAATTCATCGCCACCAAACATTATTGGTACCTTCGACGGATATGCGTGGTCATCGAATGTTGGATGGGTTTCATTTAAGCCTACAGACACAGGAGTCTGTGGAACTGCTGCTTCGATCGATCTCTCAACGGGAGCAGTTACTGGTTGGGCCAGAGTTGTATCTGGTTCAGTAGCATCGGGTGCAGATGGTTGTATAAATCTGTCTGGAACAGTTAGCGGTGGCGGCACTTATGGAGTTAGTCTAGGTGTAACTCCTTCAGATCCCTCGACATACGGAAAATTTAGCGGTTTTGCATGGGGCTCAACAAATGTCGGGTGGCTCTCATTTGCAGGAGTGATATGTCCAGGATGCGTGGGGGGGGCGCAACCATTTTCTGCGACATGCACATCAGATCCTTCGAGTCTAGGTAGTGAGGGTGGGACCGTATGGTTTACTGCCAATCCTAGCGGAGGGACAGCACCATACAAATACTACTGGAAGAATTCTTTACTTGAAAATCAAAGTGATCAGGTTAACATAATATATAAAGCAGGAAATGCAGATTTCGATGGTCCGACACTCACCGTCAAAGATTCAGCGACGCTAACAAATAGTTCATTTTCTCCTACCTGTCCTTCGGTGAGAGTGGGAACGGGCGATGTGTCAAATGTTGGTGCTTGTCCGAGCCCGATCGTTTCGCAATATACTTGTTCACCGGGTCAAGCGATGAGTCAAAGTTCTAGTGGCAACATATATTCATGGATATGTACTGTAACTGGGCAATCGGCTGAAGCAGCATCCTGCTCATACATCGCAACAAGTGGATCTGGTAATCTGAGACTTGCCATCGGTGCACCTGCTGCCACCTTGCCTGATAATACGAATGATCCTACAACTGGTTTTACTGCAGCAAATTACAAGTTATACACCGTTTCGAGAGGGAGGTCATTCCAATTGAAGTGGAATATTGCGACTGCTACAAATTATGAGTCTTGCACAATTACAAATGATAAGGGCGCTAATTGGTCATTGTCACCAGGAGTAGTAAGTGATAGAAATGCTTCCATTCCAACCACCGGGAAAGCACTAGGTCAGTATATATTTACATTGAGCTGTAAGACAGGAGGTGCTACTCCTACTACCGACAAGAGTCAGGCGAAATTGATCATCAGGAACTCTGGGATACAGGAATTCTGATAGTATCTGATAGGATGAATAGGGAATCTGGTCCGTGAGCAGTTAGTTATATACGAATAATTATGGACGAAAACAAAGAGCGGCCGCGAGGGTCGCTCTTTTTGTTGGGGCACTACTCCTGATCCTAGTCCTCGATGCGAACACGATTGCCCCTGAAGGCGCGACGCAATCGGAGACCGTAGTCATCCGGAATCTTGCTTGGCGTCCATGTGCATCGAGGGGACGACCCTTGGTCTGTGGTGGTTGCAGTAGGTTGTCGGGAGACGACATCATGCTCGATCTCCTCAACTACTGCAGCCCACAACTTTCCGGGTTTACGGAATGAATTTCCCATAGTTTCCCTTTCTTTTGATGGTTCAACTGTATCAATTATACAACCGCAATGCGGCGTTTGTCAAATGCCATTATTCGGTGAATTTGCGCCACTATAAAATACGAGAGAGCTATGAAGGGCTCAGTGCCTAGTTATTACACCATCATCAGCTCCTCCACTACAGCCTTCACATCACTACCATCAACTTTGCCAGCTAGTTCCTTCATGATCATACCAGTGATCTTACCACCAGCTTTCGGATCATATGTACCAGTAGACTTCAGTGCGTCTATGCGCTGACGGGCAACTATGTGAATCTCTTGGCGCGTCATCATGCTCGGCATAAACGACTCGAGGATAGATAGTTCAGCTCGCTCCTTGGTAGCGAGATCGGTACGACCACCTTTGGTGAACTGTTCGATGGAATCTTTTCTCTGTTTGACACTGCGTTTTACCAATGCCAGTATCCGGTCATCAGGAAGGAATTCACCTGCAGATTTGTCATCACCAGTCGCCATATTCACTGGGTTTGTGAGCATTTCATTTAATGCCAATGCATTTAGTCCACGCAGAGTATCGAGGCGTATAGTGTCCTTGGCACGCAGAGCTTCTTTTATTTGGTTTTTAATGGTTTCGTGTAATGTCATGATGTGTACAGTTTACAATCATTGGACATTAGATACAAGGGAATATATACAGGGAATAAATAAACCTGAAATATATGTCTGTTGTTGAGCGCTCATTTTGGGAGTCTCGGGGTAGGTATAGTATTAAATAATGCCACTTTCCCTAGGGAAAGTGAGATTTTTCAACAAGGCCCCGCCCTGGTTGTCGAGAAACATCTTGAACCCACTACCGTACCACGGTTTTCGGTGTCTATATATTTCAGAGAACCAGTAGGCCTTCGGTGTCATTTTAGCTCGGTGAATGCGCCGCCTTCACACATTCAACTTTTCCATGTAAACTAAGTGCATGGAAATATTTCTCATCACACTAGTCGTCATAGCGATCATCACAATTATAGTGATGGGTCTCATGCTCGCTCGCAAAGGGACCAAGGAAGTGGCGAAGGACGATACCGGTCTAAAGCTCATACTGGAACAGGTAAATGAGATGTCACGAACATTGGATAGGAAAGTGGGTGACTTGACGAAAACACTTGATTACAAAGTGGACGGATTGACCAAAACAGTAGATACCAAGATCGACCAGAATTCTCGCAATATGCAGGAGTCGATGCGCTCGCAACTAGGGGAGTCAGCCAAACTTATCCGTGAGGTGACGCAGGGGCTAACCAAGCTAGATGAGACGAACAAGCAGGTTGTATCATTCGCGGACCAATTGCAAAACTTGCAGGACATCCTAAAGAATCCCAAACACCGCGGCATACTCGGTGAATACTATCTGGAAACTCTGCTGAAAAATGTATTGGCACCAGGACAGTACCAGATGCAGTACGCCTTCAAGAATGGTGAGATCGTCGACGCGGCTGTGTTCGTGAAGGACAAGGTTATCCCTATCGATTCCAAATTTTCCCTTGAAAATTACAATAAACTGGTCGAGGAAAAGAATCCTGCAGAGAAAGACAAACTGGAAAAGGCTTTTGTGAACGATCTCAAGATGCGCATCCAAGAAACTTCGAAATATATAAGGCCAGATGAACACACGATGGACTTTGCGTTCATGTTCATACCTCATGAGGCGATCTACTATGATCTGCTAGTGAATAAGATCGGTGCCATAGCAGAAGATACTGATAACTTGATCCAGCGCGCAGCTAGCAAGTACAAGGTCATCATCGTCTCACCAACATCATTCCTGGCATATTTGCAGACGGTATTACAGGGACTCAAGGCGATGCAGATCGAGGAAACAGCCAAGGATATCGTGAAGCATGTTGGTCAGTTGGGCGTGCATATAAAGAGATATGAGGAATATCATCTGAAATTGGGGGCGTCACTCGGTACTGTCGTGAACCATTACAATTATTCCAATAAAGAATTTATGAAGATAGACAAAGATGTGCTACGCATCACAGGTGATGCACCAGGACTCCGTGTAAAAGAGCTAGAAAAGCCGGAGGAAGGGGAGGTTATGAGTTAGTTTGCATTTTAATGGCTCTTCGTATATACTGATTGCCACTATGGAATTTGCCATTATAACAACAGGAGGGAAGCAATATACGGTCTCAAAGGGCGATATTGTCGCTATCGAGAAGCTTTCTGACACGCAGAAGGTAGGTGATGTTATCATCTTCGACAAGGTTCTCCTAGTAGACAATGGCAAGGACACAACTATCGGTACCCCTTATATAGCAGGAGCATCAGTAAAGGGCAAGGTCACAGAGATCGGTCGTGCAAAGAAGATCATCGTCGTCCACTACAAACAAAAGTCTCGATATTTCAAAAAGAATGGTCATAGACAGCCATTTGTAAAGGTGCAGATAGAAGCTCTCAAGTAGAGACTGGAGACTAGATACTAGAGACTAGAAAGCGCAACTATTTTGCGTTTTTTTATTCTGACAAGCGAAGATGTGTGAATATTTTTATATTCACAACATCTGAGTCGAAGTCAGAACAAACGAGTAAATACTCCGCATCTTGCTGCGTAAAGAAGCAGAGCTTCCACTTAATACCTCGCCAGCTTGCTGTGAGGTAGTTTATTCTAGTATCAAGTATCTAGCTTCTAATATCTACTGTGATTTGCTTCACGCCCGGTTTTTCAGAGCATTTTTAATAGTCTCTCCATCGACATATTCCAGTTCAGCACCTGTAGAGAGTCCTCTTCCTAGCACTGTCAACTTCGACGATTTTTTGGTCAACTTTTCTAGGGACGCGCGGACGATATCAGCTGTGTGTTCTCCGTCAGGAGTCGTGTTCAATGACAGTATGATTTCTTTGAATTGTGTAGTCGTGAGTGATTTGGCGGTTGTATCAGATATCCGATTTAAAAGTAATTTCAATCGAATGCGTTTCTCTGGCTCCTTATCGAGTATCGGTACAGTTCCACCAAGTATGAAATACACGCCTCGGTATGCGCCTGATTTTTCTATTGATTCAAAGTCTGAATCTCGAGCAACTACCATCAGTGTCGACCTATCACGAGAAGTGTCGGAGCAGATGTTGCATAAAGTTGACCTGCTCGATTTGCTCATCTCAGGGACCAATTTGCCATTACCCCTATCAATGAACAGTCGCTGACATTCTGAACATTGATTTGAAGCGCTCTTGACCTCGCCGACGAGTTTTACAAAGTCATTTATGAATGATTGTGGCTTGCCGAGTAGGTAGTACGCAAAACGCCTAGCTTGGCGTGGACCAATGCCAGGGAAGTGGGAGAATATCTCGATGAGACGGCTGAGGTTGTCCATGATGTTAAGAAATTAGATATTAGATACTGGAACTAGATAAACGAGTTAGTTTTCGTAATAAGCCCTTGAAGAAGTTAGTATCCAGTATCTAGTCTCCAGCGTTTACTGCGTTTTCTCAAAATCACCAAAATCCGCCTTATCAACAGACAAGAAAGTAGTTTTCTTGCTATCAAAGTATAATTTTACTGTGCCGGTCGGACCATTGCGGTGCTTCTCGATCATGATCTCCGCGTCTTCCTTCTTGCCACCAGCGTCGGCATCAGCCTCACGGTGGATGAACATCACCACATCCGCATCCTGCTCGATAGAGCCAGAGTCACGCAGGTCAGATAGACGAGGTTTGCCACCACGCTGTTCGACAGCACGAGAGAGCTGGGAGAGTGCGATGACGGGAACTTCGAGCTCGCGAGCTAGATTCTTCAGAGATCTCGAAATTTCCGTGACTTGTTGAACGAGGTTGTCATTGTTCTTGTTGGCATTGGTTGGCAGCATGAGCTGCAGATAGTCGACGATGATGAGTCCGAGCCCCTTTTCGTTCTTGAGTCTACGAGCGACAGCACGCATCTTCAGGATGTTATTTCCAGGCGAGTCATCGATATATATTGGTGCATCGGATAGACGCGAGATAGCACTGCCTATAGCTTTGAAGTCATCCGTGACGGAGAGGTTGTGCCCAGTACGAATCTTCCATGAGTCGACTTGGGACTCGGCTGAGAGCATACGGTCTACGAGTTGCTGAGAACTCATCTCTAGTGAGAATATAGCGACGGGAACTTTGTGGTTCACCGCGGCTTTGCGAGCGATGTCCAGTGCTAGAGAGGTCTTTCCCATAGAAGGTCTGGCGGCGAGAATGATGAGATCGGACTTCTGGAATCCGGAAAGCTTGCTATCGAGATCTGGGAAACCTGTGTGCACGCCGCGAAGCTGATCCTTTGTATTATGTAAATGCTCTAGTCGCTCCCATGCCTCGTGCAGGGTGTCCTTCAGCGCAATGAACTTGTGTGAACCGGTTTTGTTGGTGACGGCATAGAGAGCTTTGTCTGCTCTGTCTAGTATGTCGTGCAAGTCAGCTTCCTCGTCATAGCCCAGATTGCTGATATTCTCGGCAGCACGGAGGAGCTCTCGCATGATGTGTTTCTTTCCAACCATCTCCGCGTAGTGCTCAACATTGGTCGAGGTTGGTACGCAGTTGATGAGTTCAGTCAAGAATGTCATGCCACCGATCTGTTCGAGCTGTTCTCTTTCCTTGAGTCTCGCCGAGACAGAGAGTACATCTATCGGACTACCTTTTGTATGAAGATCGAACAAAGTAGACCAGACCATTCGGTGAATATTCGAGTAAAATGACTGTTCGTTCACTATGTCGATGATGTCATGCATAGCTTCACCGCGGATCATGACGGATCCGAGGAGGGCTTTTTCAGCTTCGAGGCTATGTGGTGGTACCTTCAAGTCTCTCGTTTTGAAGTATGGTGATGCTGTATTCATGTCGATAATATGTACGGAAGTAGCATCATTGTATCACTTATAAAAAGTTTGCAAATGAGCGTGCAACAGAAATACGGGGGAAAAGCTGTGTATAAACTCTGATTGCATAGGTCAGACCTGTGCAGAGATTATTTTATCATTCCTTCATTCTTTTTTTATCGAAATTTGAACCTTTTTTTATCGTTTCTTCATAACTTTTTTATCAGGATTTTATCACTCATTTGGTAGAGTGGGGAGTATTATTAGAAGTAACAAGGGTATAGGGTTTAGGGTGTAGGGTATAGTTGGTGCGTTTCTATACCCTAATGCCTATACCCTAGCCCCTAAATAATATGCAATTAGACAAAAAAGACCTTGAACTTATCGAGAGTATCGTTTACAAAAGTGCCGATGACATCGCCATCTCTATTGCGCGCAGTTTTGAGCGGCTCGAAGAGAGGATAGATTGTGCTGAGTCGAGGATCTATTCGCGGTTAGCTGAGTTGGATGATCTCATTTGCGAGGTGAGAGAGATCGTGAAGGGAAGTGATGAAGTGGAGTTGGATTGAAAATCAATTCGAACTGTTTCCAAAATGGAAACATTTGGGGTCTGAAATTATACATTTACACACAACAATATGAAGAAATCAAAATCAAATAATTATGAAGCCAAAGACATAATTGCCATTTATACGAATGAGAAAGGAGAAACAGAGTTGATGGCCGACGTTGTCAAAGATACTTTGTGGGCGACTGAGTCACAAATTTCAGAAATATTTCTAACTACGCAACAAAATGTTAATTTGCATTTAAGAGCCCATCCACCATCTTCCCCCTGCCATGTAAAGCCTTATTTTTGGCTACAAAACT
>CAINCE010000061.1 GCA_903846945.1 uncultured bacterium | reverse complement strand
CTGTTTTTCTTTTTGGTCGCAATCTCAAAGATATGGAGTCGGACGGCACGGCAGGAGGGGTTTTAGGGGAGGAATGCCGTGCCGTCCTCCGCTTTGTTTTTTTGGGGGGCGGGAAAGTCACGTGGCTCAATTCCACCATTTGAGCCACAGGTTTGTTTTAGATGAGCTACAAACATCATATCACAGTCATCACAGTTGCTCGAAGCGGCTCACTTCCGCTTCTGATTGCGTCTGTAGCACATCCATCGGATGTCCGAATGACTCTCGCACTTTCCACCGTTGCTAATCGCAACCGTGGAGTGCTCCGCCATACAGACATCCTCTGGATGCGAACAACCGTTGATGAGAGAAGCGGAAGTCGACCGCTTCTTGACAGGGTGCGTGGTAATTCAGAAAGCCATGTGGCTCAATTGGTGGATATGAGCCACAAGCATCTCTAATGCAAAAATTGGTATTTCGCATCGCGTGGGGAACCAACGCGAGCGAGCTGGCCTTGCTGGACTAATTTGACCAAATATCTTGTTGCAGTCGCACTTGAGACATGCAGAAATAGTTGGACGTCTTCGTTGGCTATGATTTTCTTTTTCTGTGCGAACAACATGATCTTGTCCAACTTTTTCTGTTTGTTGAATTGGATTTTGACTTGAGCTTTGGCTAACAATGCACGGATGAAACCGGTCTGGTCTTGTTGCGCCGGCGATTGCGGTTGCGGTGCTGGCGGAGTCAGTGCTGCCGGCACAGACGGTGGAGGTTGTGTTAAATCCATCTGAACTGATTCAGGATTTGGTTCTGCTTGAAATTGACCAGATTCAGGTATTTCAGCCACTTTTTGAGGTTCTGGTGTGTCGCTTTCTGGCTGATTTGGTCCTAAATTATCACTTTCCACAGGAATGATTACTGAATCGTTTGCAGGCGATTTTTGAGCCTCTGGGGGCAAATCGGAAGGATTGGAACCATTTGGCTGGCTAGATGTGACAGAACTTGTGATTTCAGAGGTTTCTGTAGTTTTAGTCTCTTCTGGCGAATCCGCTGGCACGATTGGCGCGGTTACCTCTTGTATTTGGTTATCGTCTGGCATAAATTATTTTGAATTTCGCAACATTACTTCAGCAATTTATTGACTGCTTTCATAGTATCTATTCCAAAGAATCCTGTTGGGCTTTTTAGCCTCTGCAGATCAAGCGTTTCTGTTTTATGATCCAACTGAAATTTCATCAAGGCCGCTTTGGTAGCAGTACCGAAATAATTTGTTTCGTGTCCTGGGGAGCCGGCACCAGATTTATTAACAGCAAAACCTTGTGCATTGAGGAACGCTTGGAGTTGTTTAACATCATTATTTGTCATACCGATTTTCAATGTTCTCGTAAATGATTGGCCCGAATTTGATGTTGGTGTATTCGTATTCGCAGGAATAGTCTGATCGGGGTTGTTTTGCATAGGTAATATAATTCCATATTGCTTTGCAATTTGTTTCGCCAATGTATAATTCCCCATGGCAAGGAGATTATGAACTTGACTAGATGCACTGCCGCCACTGGAACTATAACTTGTAGTTATAGACTGAACGGGTGCAGATACGGGAGGACTATTATGAACTGTCACCACAACTCCTGTAGATGTGGCGTAGTTACCGGAAGTATCTCTTGCCACTGCAGTAACGGTATACAAACCATCACTGACTGAGGTGGTATCCCAACTCGTTGAATATGTATCCTGAGATGAAGTGGATGTTACTTCTGAACCAATAGCAGTAGAACCACGATAGAATGTGACTCCGGCGACTGCGACAGTATCTGTAGAGGTAGCAGAGAGGACAATAGTACTGGAAGCAGTTTTTGGAGAGGATGGATTGGATAAAGTCACTGAGGGGGCTGTTTCATCCATTTGCGTAGTGGGGTAATCAACAAAAATTTCCGCAGGCAGATTATAAGTACTACTATCTGTTGGTACTGTAGCTCCAGTTCCTGTGCGACCCTGGCCAAGTGAAACGGTAATTGTCCCCGACGCCGCAGAACCTAATGTGATCAAAAGTTTATTCGTGGCTGTTTTTGCAATAGTAGAAATTGTTGCCACCACCCCGTTATCTTTTAGTGTAATTCCACTAAAACCGTTAGCAGGTAAAAGTGGAAGCGTATCATCAGTAAATGTCAAAGCAATGTTGGTTTTAGTTGAATTGTATTGGGCACTAGAGATAATAGGCCCACGACCATCTGGTCCATTGTAGAACTCCTTCTGGATTGCGGCCCAAAACCGGTTAGCGACAAGCTGAAGCTCAGTATTACTTTGAAAATGAACATAATCAGCAATCGCGACATCATATATGCTTGGACCTGCGAGTACATTACCGTTATCGTTCCACGCTGATTGTTGTGCTAGACGAATATTATCAAGATTATTTCCAGAAAGATCAGACTCATCCCCGATTTGGGCAACCACCGTCTTAATTCCGAAATCTGAATAGATGCTATTAGCTAAGGCAACGAGTTTGGATTTGTAAACTGCTTGACTCATTCCGTCAATCGCATCCGTCTCACCTTGCCAAAACAATACAGCCTTGACACCCCCCACGGCATTAATCCTTCGATACATCGATCCATAGAGAGTCCATGTATCTCCACGATTTAAAGAATTTGGTTGCCAGGAATTTATTGAAGTTCCCCCCTTTGCTGTTGGGATAAAAGCAACTGGTACATTTTGATCGGCTAACAGCAATGTTGCTATCAGTGGCCAAATACTAGATCCAGCTGCTGGATCATTATCCATACTTATTCGATCAACTTGATTGATAGGACTATCCGTCGGATCAATTAACTCTTTCCACACGTCATCGTTCCCAAATAGACTTGCTTTAATACTCAATTCCCCGCGGCTCCGCCGCGCGGGTATCCTTGTAGGATAGTCTGAAAACCCTCGGTTTTCAGGTATACTCTAGTGCATGGCTTCTCATGCTAACCACTCAACATACGATGCTCACTACCACAT
>CAINCE010000060.1 GCA_903846945.1 uncultured bacterium | reverse complement strand
GAGAGAGGCTCGTCTGTACAGCGATGAGTGAGTTGGCATCGCCATTGTCGTCTTGCTGAGACAGAGTAGAATTTGTCTCCCCCATAGTTATGGACTGAACTACCTGTGCCACCTGTGTCTGTGGAGCAACTGTAGCTATGTTAGTGGTGGGATTTTGGGAGATGATAACAGAAAGGAGCGCTCCTATACCTACGACGGCTGCTAGGAGAGCGAGAGCGATTTGGTTGGGTTTCATGAGAATATAGTAAAAGTTAAAATGTAAAGAGAAAAATGAAAAACGGCGCAGTGTTTGCGACCTAATTTTCCATTTTGATATTTACATTTTGCATTATTAATATCACCAATACCCCCTTCGGGAGAGAATTGATGACATTATTGTAACATTTATATAGTTGGGGGGGGTAAAAAGGGGGTGGGGATATCAGAAAGGATAAAGTATAAACCTCCTATATTTTTTACATTCGGAATATATGAGAGCAGGCTTTCATAATTCCTCATTTCTCGCTATACTTATCCGATATGAAAAAATCAAGCCGAGCATTGCCTGTGATCCTCACGGCAATATTTCTAGACCTGATCTGCAATGGTATCATCGTCCCCATAGTTCCCCAGCTACTAGCAAATCCTGATTCTCCTTATTATTTACTTCCTACATATGTCCCAGTCTCATATGGATACATCATTCTAGGGATATTGATCGCCGTCTACCCGATCGCTATGTTCTTCTCCTCGCCGATCATGGGTGAGTATTCCGACTTTGTCGGCAGGCGCAAGATCATGACACTGTCCCTGGCTGGAACCGCCATAAGTCTAGTCTGGTTCGCTTTTGGTATATATACCAGGAGTCTCACTATGCTCTTCTTGGCGAGAATATTCAGCGGTATCATGGGTGGCAATCTGTCTGTTGCTCAGGCAGCCATCGCCGACATCACCCCACCAAAACTTCGTGCTTCTAGGTTCGGGCTCATCGGTGCCGCATACGGAGTCGGTTTCATCGTGGGACCAGTGATCGGTGGAGTCCTAGCAGATGCCAACCTAGTCTCATGGTTTAGCGCCTCAACACCATTTATATTCGCCGGGCTCATATCTGCCATAAATGCCATATTGGTATATTTCCTCATGACAGAAACGAGAGTATCTGATGGAACATTCATCATCAAGTGGACCAAGGCGGTAAAAGACATCTTCCACGCATATGGGATGAAGAACATCCGGGTGATATTCATAGTCAATTTCCTATTCCATTCGGGACTCACCCTATTTGCCACCTTCTTCAGCGTCTTTCTGATCAGCGGCTTTCACTTCAATCAAACAGATATAGGTTATTATATCGGTTTCGTCGGTATATGGGCTATCCTATCTCAGGGCGTCCTTCTACGCATATTGAGCAAGAAATTTGATGAATTCCTACTGCTACGCATATTTCTATTACTAGGTTCTGCTTCCATGTTTGCCTTCTACATTCCAGATCACATCGTCGGTCTACTCGTGGTTGGTGCGCTCTTTGCACTAACCAATGGAGTTAATATGGCTTCCCTACCGAGTATCGTGAGCAGGAGATCGTCCCCGAATATCCAAGGCGAGATTCTCGGTATCAATACTAGTGTACAATCACTCGCACAAACTGCACCACCTATCGTCGCAGGATTCCTCGCCGCAGAGTTCTCCCCTTCGGCACCAGTCTACATAGCCGGAGCGATCATCGGCCTCGGTTGGATCATATTTATGATATTTGTGAAAAAGGAAAATGAGTAATATGTTATAATGTCCAGATGTCAAAATCACAATCACAAGGTCAAGATATCCACATGAAGAAAGATATTCATGAAGGAGAGATAGCGGAGCACCTCGAGCATATCAGGAATGAATTCGAGCAGGGTTTCAAATTTCTACAGAAATATCCCCGCTCAGTTTCCATGTTCGGCTCTTCGCGTATAGACTCAAATAGTTCAGTTTACAAAAAAGCAGAAGAACTAGCTTATCGGATTTCCAAGGAAACTGACTATGCTGTCATAACTGGCGGAGGACCTGGCACGATGGAAGCCATGAACAAAGGAGTGTTTGAAGCCGGAGGCAAGTCACTTGGATTTAACATCAGCCTACCTCACAGCCATGAAATAAATCAGTACGCAGTCGACAGTATCAAATTCTCGTATTTTTTCGCTAGAAAAGCGATGATGACTTTCACCGCAGAAGCTTACATATTTATGCCAGGCGGATTTGGTACATTTGATGAACTATTCAGCGTCCTCACATTGATCCAGACAGGAAAGATTCCTCATGTTCCCGTCATATTGTTTGACAGTGAATATTGGAATGATGCCCTGAGGTTCATAAAGGAAACGATGTTCGAAAAATTCCACACTATTCAAGAGAAAGACATGGAACTATTTATCATCTCAGACTCTATCGACGAAGTAGTCACCATCGTGAAGAACGCTCCTGTCAGTGATTGGTGGAGGAATTTAAATTAGAGACCGGAGATTAGATACTAGATACTGGATACTGGAAAAAACGCAATTCATCGTGCACATTCTAGTCTCCAGTATCAAGTATCTAGTCTCTACGCCTCATGAAAACACCCCATGGTCCATATGACCACAGGGTGCTTTCTTGAGTCTCACTTATGGCAATTTATGCCTTTGGGCGAGCTTCGGATACGACGATCTTGCGACCATCTAGTTCAGAGCCGTTAAGCTTTGAAATAGCTGTATCTGCATCACCATCATTTGTCATCTCAACAAAGCCGAAGCCTTTTGAACGACCGGACATCTTGTCCATGATAACTGCTGCTGACTCAACTGCACCGGCCTGTTCGAAGTGCTTCTTCAGGGTGGCCTCAGTTGTACCCCAGGCAAGACTGCCTATGAAAAGTCTCTTTGACATTTTCTTTTATACCCGCGACACGGATCACTTAAGACACGCTAGCGGAACTCTACGTCATTAATTGCTAACGCGTATAAGTGACGAGAAAACTTACACGCGAACAGCATAGCACAGTTCTAGCAATAAAGCAAATCCGAACACGGATAGAGGCGGTTGGCAAATTACACTCATCTCCTAAATCTACGATATCGTTTGTGATCATATTCTGTGACCAGATGTGGGATCACTTTCCCAACGCCGCTCTCGTCATCGGCCGCACCTTTCCAGTAGTCAGGTATGTGGGAGCTCTGCTCCTTTACGCGAGCGGGCTGCGGAGTATTTACTTACACGAGGTCGCTGATAGAGTAAATGTGGTCGCACCTGCTGCGACATATGCGTATACGGCGGTACCCGCAGCGTCATAGAGAACTAGACAGGAACCCTTACCCTGACCTGTCCGCCCGATTTCCACAGTGGTAGTGGCATTGGTAGTAGGTGCGACGACTTGAAGAGGTGATGATGGCGTCGGTATTCCAATACCAACATACCCATTCGGACTAGCAATAAACGTTGTGGTTGTTGAAATACCATTAGAAGAAGTCACGGCCAGACTACTGTTAAACAGAGCACTGTAACCTACAGTAAGACCTCCGTTAATCTTCAGATCCTTACCGAATTGGGCATTGTCTGTAGCCGCAAATGAACCCACACCCAATCCTCCAACTTCTAACTGTTGTATATAAGCACCTCCGAGGTCAAATACTTGCATGGAGCTATCAGTATTGTTGAGTACATAGGCATATCGTCCTTTTATCGCTAATGCCAATGGGTCGACACCTGTCGCAACCGAGCCGACAGAAACTGGGTTAGTGGAACTAGAGATATCAAATACTTGTAGTTTGTTACTTACTTGGCTGGTGATGTAGGCGTATCGGCCTTGGATGGAGATGTCAGAGGCTGCGGCAAGTTTAAATGTGGCCACCGCGTTGTCTACTGTTGCCAGGTTTGTAGAATTGACCTGGGTTGGAATAGCTGGATTACTTACATCAAACACTTGCAATTGATTTGCGTCATTATTTACAACATACGCATATCTACCCATTATCTTCACCATACCCATATTTCCTCCAGTAGTGGCCGTGACTGACCCGATGAGCACTACACCGAAGGGGCCCGCTTGTGCGCTAGACACATTACTCACATCGTATATTTCCAATATACCAGAAGCGCCTACCATGTAGAGATATTTACCTGAAACATCGATTGCTGACACGGTACTATTGAGTGATCCTGGAAAATATCCAACGACTCTTGAAGAAACAATGTTTCCCGTGCCAAATGGATTAGAAATATCGATAATCGCGCCCTTGTTATAGCTATATTGTCCATAGATATAGGAACCTCTCACATACATAGATGTCATCGGAAAACCAGACCATGAAGTGATCTTACCAACAGAAACGGGCGCAGAGGAACTTGAAATATCAAAGATCTGCAACTCACCTGTTGAACCTCCAATACTTTGTACCGTAACATAGGCGTATTTTCCTTGCACTGATACCGCCTTATTCTGACCATCCGTAACAGTCTGACTTATCTGACGAGGTGACAGAGGATTTGATATATCAAAAATAGTTAAGTAGTATGGGGTAGTTACATTAACTACATACGCGTACGAACCTTGAATAGATATAGATGTCGGATTTAAGCCCAGTCCCGTAACTGTAGCGACCAAAGATGGTGCACTATTTCCCGCCACATGGAGTTGCGTTACTGGACTAGCTGTACCTATACCCAGATAACCGCTCAGTTTATCAACATAGAATAGAGGAGATGAAGTACCGACACTAAACAGACCCTTCATAAAATTGGAACTGGTTCCGACACTGAGTGATCCAGCAAATGAGCTCGTCGTAGCTGTTCCTGTTACAGATAGATATCCTCCTGTCGTAATATCAGTAGATATAGTAGTTGCAGCAGATACTATTCCAGTCATGAGGACCATCGATAGGATGAGGAAAGAGATAGTTATGGACTTTTCTCGGTTGATGTATGAGCGGGCTCTAGATAGGTATGACTTCATGATAGATATTCTATTATTAATTTATAAAATAATTATTTAACGAAAATGGTTTCAGTAAATATACACTAGTGAAATG
>CAINCE010000059.1 GCA_903846945.1 uncultured bacterium | reverse complement strand
TATTCACAACATCTGACGATTCAGTAGAATCGCCTACTGGGTTCGAAGTCAGAACAAACGAGTAAATACTCCGCAGCTTGCTGCGTAAAGAAGCAGAGCTTCCACTTAATACCTCGCCAGCTTGCTGCGAGGTAGTTTATTTGGTAATTATATCATCTCCAGCAAACTGGTTTATGTTGAGGCGAATAATATGAGGGTGCCACGAGATAGTTGGCGACTTATCATTTGGGGGACTAGTCTATCTGACTATCGGCAATGAAACAAAGAAAGTCGAACCTTTGTCTGTACCCTCAGATTTGACCCAGATGCGACCACCAAAGCGCTCGACTATACTTTTTGCGATATTCAAACCAACTCCTACACCTTCGGTATTCTGATTCCTCGCTGTTTCAGTACGATAGAAGTTGGAAAACATGTTGTGAATCTCGTTTTTCGCTATACCAATACCTGTGTCTGCTACTGATAGCACGACATCTCTATCTCCGTGTTGGATTGAAACTGTGACTTTGCCACCTTTGGGTGTGTAGATGATGGCATTGTCGAGTAGTATTTCTACGACAGATATCAGTCTGTTGACATGAACTCTGATCATCGCTGGTTCGGTGGGGATACCAACTGTGTCGACGGTGATATTTTTCGTGCCTGCCTGACCCAAGTGTGCGTTTACTAGGTCGCGACACATGGCAACAAAGTCAACATTCTCTATATGAGAGGTGTTTATGTTTTGATTGTCCGCTGAAACTCCGGAAAGTATATTGGTGAGTTCAACTAAGCGACTAACACTAGTTTGTATATTTGATACATCTTTCTTGCCTGACTCGGGTACCATGGATGATAGATCTTCGACAGACCACCTGATAGAAGTGAGAGGTGTACGCAGTTTGTGGGTCATGATCTTGACGAATTCATATTTGAGAGTTTCTGACTGTTGGAATTTGTTCCAGATATAGAATCCTATACCCGTAGCTAGGGTTCCTGCTAAGAAGGGTAATACGATAACAGGAAAATTGGGAACAATGCGAATGAGTGCGTTATCAAACATACCGATCAGGAATATTCCGAAACTCGAAATACCGACCATGATCGCTAGATAGAATGCTCGCTTTGCTACTATACTTATATCCATCAGATTGTACTGGACGATGGCATAAGACAGTGGTATGGCATATATAGGGACGAAGAAAGCTGCCAATATAGGATCTATCTCGATGCCATAAACGAGCGGAATGACCAATGCACCGAGACCATACCCGGCGACATAAGAAAATAGGACATATTTCAATCGATTCTTCATCGTCCAATCAGAATGGCGATAGACGATGAATGTTAGTGCGACGAGATAAGCTGGTATGATCAGGTTAAAGATGAGATTCATCAGCCAGTGGAGGTTTCCAGGAACAAAATAATTTAGGAAATAAAGTTTATGTTGAGGAAGCAGCAAGAAACTGTCTGGGAATACTATATATATAATGAGTAATATGGCTCCGGTCACATATATAGTGATGAGGAATGGTTTTTGAGACTTGATCTTTCCGAGAATAGATATAACACTGTGAACCATGAAGATGGTGAGTGGAATGGTAACCATGTTGAACATCAGTGCCCATCTAGAGATTGTCGGATCTGCAATGTTGAGTCCTATTACCCGAGAAATGCAGTAGACGATAATTCCTAGAGATGCTAGACCGAACATGATATTGGTCGTGTTCTTGCGATCTTTCAAGTATACAAATAGTCCAGAGTATAGTGCAGTGAGCGCGCTCAAGATGTAACCGATATTATGAAATAGGAGTTGTAATTCCATGACCATAATAATAGTCGATATATGGTTGATTGTAAATCAGTTGACATATCAGATTGATACGGCAGGTTTCAATCAGGGCGTAGACTATGATATGCTCTCATATATCATGTCAAACTCTACACAGCATATGAATGGGGTCACCATCATCGATGGGAGAAAAGCTCGTGAAGTGAGATTACCTAAACTCATTGCAAGGGTTCAAAAGCTCTCGTTTAGGTCACACTTGGCGATCATCCAAGTCGGGAATAGACCTGACTCGACTTCATATATCCGTGCGAAGAAACTGTTTGCGGCCAAGATCGGCGTAGGTATCGTCCATAAGCAATTTGATGAGACTATATCGCAGGCGGAACTACTGAAGGAAATTGCGGAAATGAATCAGTCGAATGAAGTTCAAGGTATCATCGTCCAACTTCCATTACCTGTACAGATCGACAAGAAGGCTATCATTGATGCGATCATTCCGAGTAAAGATGTTGATGCGCTAACTTCGACGAGTGTTGCTAACTGGTCTCAAGGGAAGGGAATCATGCCCGCGACTGCTAGGGGTGTTCGTGAACTATTGAATTTTTACGATATCAAATTGAATGGAAAGAAAGTAACTGTTGTTGGCCGTTCTGATCTAGTCGGTAAGCCTATAGCGGTCATGTGTGAGAACGCTGGTGCTCAGGTGACTGTTTGCCACAGCAAGACTGTTGATCTGGTGGCTGGCACCAAAGATGCTGATGTGTTGATAGTCGCTGTAGGTAAGCCGGGTCTCATAACAGAGAAACATGTGAATATGGGCCAAGTTGTAATAGATGTCGGCATATCGCGGCTGGGTGAGGAACAACTGGCTGGAGATGTTGATTTTGCTAATGTTTCCAAGGTTGTTAGGGCTATCTCTCCAGTTCCCGGTGGTGTTGGTGCTATGACGGTTCTAGCACTGTTCGAAAACTTGATTGATTTGTGTGAAGGAAAAATGTAAGATAAAGCTAGTATACGCGTCATTATTTGAGATAGTTTCAAATACATTATTGAGATATATTCATGCATATCCATTCACGGGATAATTCCCTCCGTCGGTCCAACGACACGATTCTGCTGAATCGTCTGCGGGTGCTAACGCTCTACTACCCGTCCTCGACGCACTACGGAAATTATTCCGTGAATGTATAATTGCTGGTGTATCCAAAATTATTAATATTAATAAATAAATATCATGAACATACCACAAAATTTTTGGAAAGCAGGTGTAGTAGCAGTCGGATTACTAGCTTTGTTCTTAGCCGTTGTATCAATAAAGGAGTTGAAGTCCATATCGTATGTAGGAAAGAGTGATACTCTAGTAAATACCATCACTGTCGACGGAACGGGGGATGCCGTAGCGATACCTGACATCGCGACATTTTCATTTACAGTTACCGAAACTGCAAAAGCAGTGGTTGATGCACAAAAGTTAGCAACAGATAAGGTGAATGCTGCACTAAAGGCAGTTAGAGATGGTGGAGTTGCTGACAAAGATATTCAGACAACTTCATATAATATCAATCCTCACTATGAGTATCAGACTAGTATCTGTACAGTGAATAGTTGTCCTGCATCGAAGTCTGTATTGACCGGCTATGATGTTAGTCAGAGTACATCGGTAAAAGTTCGAGACTTGAGTAAAGCAGGGGCATTGTTCGCCGCTATCGGCTCTCTAGGTGTTCAGAATGTTGATGGACTAACTTTCTCTGTTGATAAGCCAGATTCTGTTCAGGCAGAGGCTCGCGGTATCGCGATCACCAAGGCGCAAGATAAAGTGAAGATCTTAGCTAGCCAGCTCGGCGTAACTATAGTTCGCGTCGTCAGTTTCTCCGAGAGTAGTGGCAATGTCATACGACCGATGGCTTTTGCGTTGGGTGCTTCCGACAAGATGATGTCTGCCTCGGCACCAGTTGCTCCGGAGGTATCTGTCGGTGAACAGAAAGTTTCTAGTAGTGTGAGTATTACTTATGAGATAAGGTAAGAAGAATATATTGCCCTGCGAACAACTGCCTTATTCATAATTGATAGGCAGTTTTCGTTTCTGTTGACTTCCTAGCCCCATATCTGCTAGTATCAACATTACCTTAAACACAGGGTTTGAAGGAATCATGGATTGGAAGCACATACCTCGAGAGGGGGACAGCTAACCAATCATATTTTCTTTCAAAAATTAGCAAGGTTCCACCTTACTAAAAAAGACAAATGGCAAAAACATCAGTTATAGCAAGATCAAAGAAGACACCGAAGTTCAAGTCGCGTGTTGTTCGTCGCTGTTTTAGGTGTGGTAGGAAGCGCGGCTATATGAGGGATTTTGACCTATGCCGTATCTGTTTCCGTGAGTTTGCCAATGAAGGAGTTATTCCAGGTATAAAGAAATCATCATGGTAACAGACCCAATAGCAGACCTAATAGTGAGACTCAAGAACGCCAGTGATGCGAAGAAGGCAACTGTTGTGGTCATGAATTCCAAGTTGTCGGACAACATCGCACACGCTCTGAAGAAAGCTGGCTATGTCAGCACAGTCGAGAAGAAGGGCAGGGGCGATTTCAAGGAGCTCGAACTAGGTATCGTTACCAATGAGATAGATGGTCCACGAATACACGGCGTGGAGAGAGTTTCCAAGTCGTCACGACGCATCTATAGGAAATACACTGATATCAGAGTATTTCGAAGTGGTTTTGGTAATACTTTCTATTCAACACCTAAAGGCATACTGGTAGATCATGAAGCCAAGAGGTTGAAAGTTGGCGGGGAAGTCTTGTTCAAGATCTGGTAATACAAATCATTCAATTTTCAATCTTTCAATCATTAAATTTAATACCATGTCACGCATCGCAAAAAAACCTATAGTAATACCAACCAAGACAGAGGCGTCATTTTCAGGTGGTGTATTTACAGTCAAAGGTCCTCTCGGAACCTTGACCAAGGTCATGAAGCCACATATCAAGTTTACGATCGCTGATGGTACCATCGCACTGGAGCCAACCAACACTTCACTCCAGGCCAAGGCTCTATGGGGTACATATGCTGCACACATAAAGAACATGATCGCGGGGGTCAACAAAGCATTTGAAAAGAAGTTGATCATCGAAGGTATCGGTTACAAGGCTGATATAAAGGGTAAGGATATCGTGTTGGCTCTAGGATTCTCTCATACCATCACACTACCTATCCCTGCTGATCTCGCAGTAAAGACAGAGAAGAATGCAATCCTGATATCAGGTACTGACCGTGAGAAGGTTGGCCAGTTCGCCGCACAGATAAGGGCATTGAAGAAACCAGAGCCATATCTAGGAAAAGGAGTGAGGTATTCAGATGAAGTTATCCGCAGGAAGCAGGGTAAGAAGGCGGCATAAATAACATGAAAATATTACAGAAAAAACAACTCCAATTTGCCCGCAGGAAGACTCGCACTCGTGCGAAGGTTAGTGGCACGGCCGAAAGACCACGATTGTCTGTGTTCAGGTCTCACAAATATATGTATGCTCAAATCATCGATGATGACAAGGGAAATACATTGGTTTTTGTAGATTCAAGGAAGATGAAAGGCAAGACTCCGGTCGAGAGAGCCAAGGAAGTCGGCGTTGAGATAGCGAAAATGGCAAAGACTGCAGGTATTACCAAGGTGGTCTTTGATCGTGGAGGTTATACATATATCGGCAAGATCAAGATGATCGCGGATGCAGCGAGGGAGGGAGGGCTAGAATTTTAATTTTGAATTAATACTATGACGGCAATAGATACAAAAATAAATAACGAAGTAGCAAATTCTGTAAAACCTGTTGCGGTTCCTTTGACCGGCGCTATCACTCCAGTTTCGACTTCCAAGATCACTCAAGGACGCGCAGGTCGCGGTGACCCAGTAAGGAGAGGTGGTCGCGGTGGCGCTGGTGCGGGCGCAGGTCCGGGAGCTCATGGAAAGGGTGGTCCAGGCGGTGCTGGTCGCGGAGGACCTCGTGGAGGTCGTGGCGGTGACCGTGAACGCGTCAAGCCAGAATTTGATAGTAAGATCATAGATATTCGTCGTGTTACTCGTGTGACATCAGGTGGAAGACGCATGAACTTTAGTGTTGCAGTCGTCGCCGGCGACCACAAAGGTCGTGTCGGCGTAGGACTAGGGAAAGGTATAGACACCGCAGGATCTGTCGAGAAAGCAACTCGTGAAGCAAAGAAAAACATGATCCGTGTTCCATTGTCAGCGCAGATGACGATACCGCACGCAGTCGAGGCAAAGTATGGTAGTGCCATCATCAAGATCTTCCCAGCTCGAGGTAGTGGTGTTGTTGCTGGTAGCTCGGCTCGTGCAGTTATCGAGCTCGCTGGTATCAAGGACATCTGTGCAAAATTCCTTTCAGGTTCCAAGAATAAGCTAAACAATGCTAGAGCAACCATCGAAGCATTGAAGAAGTTGAGTAAGTCTCCAAGATTTGGTTCAAAGCCAAAGGAAGTCGTTAAGAAAATGGAGGAAGTGGTAAAGAAGGAGGAAGTCAAAATTAATAAATAAGAATACAGATTTAAGATTTACGATTTACGAATAATCACAAAGAACAGAAATAGACGCATCATTCTTAAATCCTAAATCCTAAATCATAAATCTAGTTATGCAAACCCATCAACTAAAACGAAATAATCCAAATACGAAGCGTACCATCGTTGCTCGAGGTGGTAAGCGTGGAAAGACAGCTGGTCGCGGAGGTAAGGGTCAGTCCGCTCGTGCTGGTAACAAGCGTCGTCCAGAATGGCGCGATATCATCAAGCGTGTTCCTAAGCTCCGTGGTCGTGGTATCAGTCCTCAGAAGTCTATAGTTGATGCACGAACTGTTATCAATATCGACATTCTCGAGCTCGCCTTTGCAGCAGGGGACGTCGTTAGTCCAGCTACACTCGTTGAAAAGGGACTAGTTAGTACTCTCTCTGGTCGTGTTCCATCTATAAAGATACTCGGTGATGGGGAAGTAACCAAGGCATTTAAGTTGTCAGGACTCTACATCTCTGATTCTGCCAAGGCAAAGATAGAGAAGGCGGGAGGTACGGTCACTGTCGTGGTTGAAAAGATCATCGCTAAGCCCGTGAAGCCGGTCAAGATCAAGGCTCCAAAAGCTGAAAAGGTTGCAGGGAGTGAAGAGAAGGTAGTGGTCAAAGCAGAAAAGCCAGCAAAGAAGGGGAAGAAGGAGGTTAAATAACTAGAAATACAAAAATGAATAATTTCCTAGCAAAAATATCATTGGCACTCAAGGACCAAGTCTTGCGAAAGAGGATAGGTTTCACTGTCCTGGCTCTCGTAATGTTCCGTTTGCTCGCTACTATCCCAGTTCCAGGTGTTGATGTTGCTAACCTAGCTAAACTACTGTCATCTAGTCAGTTTTTTGGTTTTTTGAATATATTTTCTGGTGGCGGTCTCTCCAACCTATCTATAGTGATGTTGGGAGTTGGACCATTTATCACCGCGTCGATCATCATACAGCTCTTGACTATGATGTATCCTCGCTGGAAGAATCTCATGCACGAAGAGGGTGAAGCCGGCCGCATGAAATTGTCTCAATATTCTCGTTATTTATCTATACCACTAGGTGTTGTTTCTGCTGTCGGATTCATCACACTACTCCAGTCACAGAATGTTTTGCCTCATATAACTACAGCGGCCTTCGTTATGAATGTTATCGTTATCACCGCTGGTTCGACACTCCTCATGTGGATAGGTGAGCTCGTATCAGAGTTCGGTATAGGTAATGGCGTATCACTCATCATCTTTGCAGGTATCGTATCTAGATTACCAAGTGATCTAAATCAGTTCTTGTCTTCATATGCCGCAGTCAATATCCCTATCTACATCATCGCTATCGTCGTCGGGCTCGCCGTCATCGCAGGTGTTGTGTATGTCACAGAGGCAGAGAGGTCTGTTCCAGTTACATATGCAAAACAAGTCAGAGGTAATAAGGTTTATGGTGGTGCATCTACATATCTACCATTGCGCCTAAATCAGGCCGGTGTCATCCCGATCATCTTTGCGATGTCGATACTATTGTTTCCACAGATCATCTTGAATGTTCTCTCTCGCTGGGCAGCACACCCAAGTCTAGCAGCTGTCGCAACGAATCTTACAGTTTGGTTCAACAATCCATGGGTCTATGGTATATCATATTTCGTATTGGTCGTCCTATTTACTTACTTCTATACTGCCGTCACCTTCGATCCAAAGCAGATCTCCGAGAATCTCCAGCGTTCAGGAGCGTTCATCCCTGGTGTTCGTCCTGGTGAATTTACTATGCAGTATCTCGGCAATATCGTCACACGCATCACTCTAGTCGGAGCAGTCTTCCTCGGTGTTATCGCAGTCTTACCTCTAGGTATGCAAGCTTTCACTTCGAACAAGTCGCTCGCCATCGGTGGTACGGCTCTCCTCATCGTCGTCTCAGTCGTTCTAGATCTACTAAAGAAGATAGATGCGCAAGTTGCGATGAGAGAATACTAAGAGTACTAAGGGCGTAAGGGCGCGTTCGTGAAATTGAAGGGGAGGGACACAGAAGGTATATTTCTTATCCACAGGGGCGGATGCGGATTATTCACGCATCAAGCTTTATTTCTGATATACTACACGCATCAATTATTATTAATTAACACATAACCCATCACAATATCATGGTCACTATTCAATCGGGCGTCTTAGACAGAGCAAGACTGGTCTCAAATATCCTCATGCTTATCCTCCTCATAGGTAACATATTTTTTAGTATCCAGTACATGACAAATGTACAGTACACAGCCGATGAGAAGGCAAAGACAGAAGAACGGATGGTTATGCGTGCCAAAGTATCATCATTCCTCAAGTTCTTCATAGATACCGTCATCAATACGCAGAGTACTATCTCATACGAAGACAGGGTAAAACTAGAGAGTGATCTCCGTCAGATACATGAACCAGCCCTAACTGCACAATGGGATATTTTCGTTGCTAGTAAAGATGGCAAAGATGCACAGACTAGTGCTGCCAAACTCATGTCTCTACTCGCTGCGAAGTTGATGTAGTCTCAGGATATTTTGCGCTCGACTGTTATCAAATAACCGACGGTTTCATAACTGTCGGTTTTTGAATATGGTATTTCAAAAAAGAAGGAATACAAAGACTATTATTGCCAGCTTACTAAAATGGTTGATGAGGATTCTGGTGACTGGAGGACGAGTGATAGGGGAGGCACAATGTTCCACCAGAACCCCACTTTTAGAATCTTTACATGCCAAGATTTTGAAAAATATATCGAATCTAGTGGCTTAACCACGTAAAATTCCTTGCATATTTTGCGCAAATATTGGTACATCAAGATTTTGAAATAGGGGGTTTAGCGGAATGGTGTGAGGGGGCGGAGAGATGGGTTCGCCACATTACTTGTCTGTGTTATTATATTGCTATGGAAGGAATACCCAATCTATACAGTGAACCGAAAATTGAGGCAGAACCTAAGCAACAGTTTTCAAAAGAACAAATCGACTTTAGAGCAAAACAAGAGTTCGGAAGTCGACTCGCCGAATACATAACTGGTATGCGCCCAGAAGATGAAAAAATGGTGGATCGACTCGCAGAAGATCAAAGAGTTATTCGTGCTAAATACCGCCTACCAGCTATTGGAGAGATTTCGTTATTAACCGACTATGAGCGTTATTTGAGACAAAGGGCCGAAGAGTTGGGTGTTGAAATCAGGCCAACGTCGGCGTATGGAAACAACTGAGTAATATTGCTGGGGTATTATCATATAACAATCAGCATCATGAATTTTGAAAATCCACTTATCAATACTCCTCCACCAGAAAGCGAGATGCAACAGAAGCCGAAAGACGAGAATAAGCAACATAAAGGTAACAGCATTGGTGGATGGGTGAAAAAGACTGCTGCACTGGCGGGTGCTGTTGGGGTTGGCTATTTTGGATCTATGGGTGATGCTATAGCGGGCGATACTGTTAGAGCTGGTCACGGCACTGGTCATAAACAAAAAATTAGGGAAACTCAGCCGGTGAAAAAAGCAGTTGAGTCTTCGAATTTCATGATGTTATATAAAGATGGTACTTCAACTTGGGGGGTGGAGTATGTCAATAAAACCGTAGAGGGTAGAGGTATTTTGGCTCAGCGATTCGTACAAATTAATGATACTACCGGTGAAAAAAAGATATTGGGTGAATATAACAATCTCCTCGAAGCCAGCGAAGCTCTAGCGAAAATGCCTGATGTTCCAGAGCAGGTAAGAGAAAGTGCAAAACATGATGTGGATATAGTGCAAACGGAGCGGAATTTTCAGGCTTCGGGCCTCACAGAACCTAGTGGCGATGCGAGCGGAAAGACGCATATCGAAGAGAGGCATTTTACAGGGTATGGGCTAAATACTACAAACAAAGTTGAAGTCGATGTGAACGGGAAAGTGGTGCATCTCATTGAGCCAAATATTGGAGAGAAGTAATGATAAAGGGACAGGGGGGGGACACACTATTCCACCAGAACCCCACTTTTGGAATCTTTACATGCCAAGATTTTGAAAAATATATCGAATCTAGTGGCTTAACCACGTAAAAATTTGTGCAATATTCTGACAATTATTGGTATGCCAATATTTGGAAATGGGGCATGTGGTGGAGAGGTGTGGGGTTGAGAGAAATTGGGTTAGTATATTTGTTAATTGTCCATAGATAGCCGCCGTTGAACTTTGTTGGATATCGATAGATATTCAAGTATAGACCGAAAGCTCGTTGGAGCCGCGGATTATTTATATATGGTATTATTTAAGCATAAAAGTAACAGTTTGATTTATCATTGATCTATAACCCATGTCCGAACAACTACTAAAATTTGAATCGCCAGAAATCACCGATGAACAGGTGATGAATATAGCTGAATCACCGAAGAGGTTTGGTTCAATGAATATTGATAGTTTGAACAATTTGCGAACCAAATTAGACTTACCGACGAGCGACCAGGTCGAAGGAGAAATCGATGAAACTGATACTCAAGTGGTCGATTTGGCCAATCGATTGTTGTATGTCATAGATATATTCAATCACCCACTTTCCTCAGCCTTGATAGGTAGAGGACGTGAAAAACAAGTCAGACTGAAAATTTCAATGGCTATTAAGTTTCTGATAAAAAGGAAATCATTGGAGAAGGTTACAACATTTATCGACAGATTGACAGAGAATGAGCAATTCATTTTGGCAGTTCAGCAAAATCCGGAAATGATTTCTAATTTGTTTAGCATTTATACGCATCAAGAGATTCTCACTGATCCTGCAAAGCTATCTAACTTTTCATATAATATGAGTTTATACGGAAAAGCATTGTCGGATATTAGAAGGGAGGGGACTCTGCGTATGCAAAATGATCCGATTGCTAAAGAAGAAGAGTTGGAAGCTGGGGCATATAGAGAAGATCTGGAATTACAAGTACGAGATGCAGTATTTACATTGAGAAGGAAAGGGTATAATAGTTTTGAATCTGGATTTGGTGATAAAGTTACAGGCGAGCAGTTTATAGGGTTCGATAAGACTAATGCGCAAAGATTGCCAGATATTCCTGATGAGCTTACCGAAGAGTTGTCATCAAAGAGTATTTCCATATCATTTAAGGAAATGGATGATCGATACCAATTGATCTTGACTCCTGTCGGTGAATTTCCATCAATAGATGAATGGAAAGATATCTGGGGAATAGTGGCGGATCTCATACCCCCGATCAGTAACTTGAGAGCAATCGAAAATACTCATACCAATATCAGTCGAAATTTTCGGGAGAAACAGGATAAATTGAGAAAAAATTTGAATTGAGGATTATATGAGCAATCAGCAATGTTGCTGGATATGATGAAGGAGGGTAAAGCTATATAAATATGGAAACATTTAAACACACCGAAGAAATACCGCAAGTTAAGACTGTTAACCCATCATTTTTATCGGTTGATTCAAAGCCAAAGAATGAGAGTTTACAAGCAGAATCAGATGATATTAATCTAGATTTAGCAGAGGTTATTGAACCTAGTAATATTATGCGTTCGGAGGGGTCAGTAAAGGAAACGCAAGTAGCGTTGGATCGAGTTCGAAAAAAGTTAGGAATACCATCGGTAGAGGGTGATTCGACAATGGACGCTGAATCATTTAAAGAGAATCTTGGATATGTTGTTTCTGAAGAGGAAATCCAAACATTATCTTCGGAACGGATAGCTCCGTATTTCTTGGAAAAGTTGGGAATACCGGCAGAAAAACTGGATCAATTCGAAGATGAATTTTCGAAGGATAGTCTTCGTGATCCGTACAAATACGGTACATCAGACGCTGTCGAGTACAGGAATTACCAGGGTCTTAGATATATGGACTTGAGTAAGCTTGAAATTGAAAGGCTCGTAAAAGCGGCTGTAGGTGGTAAGGAGGGTATTTCTCAAGAGTTAAGTTTATCTTTAAAAGGAGAGAGGGAACACATTTTATCGTTATTGGAAAATCCTGATATTAAACAGAAGGTTAGTCGCGTATTTAATGAAATCGGAGTTTTATATCAAGAGGCTGGTGTTCGTATTCCGAGGTCAGAGTTGCCGACAACTCAGTTTATTGGAAAGTTTGATCAAATATTCTTACAAGCAAAACGAGGTCAGGAACCCGGTATATCCATAGGAAAAGGTGAATACATTCCAGAATTTGATGCTTGTATCGTTCAATTGAATCCTCCACTTGAGTCAGAAATATCGGATGTAGATATTACAATTGCTGTTCATGAAAATTTCCACAGTCTATCTGCAAAGACGATTTGTAATGGAGATGGTGGTGATGTGAATTGGTTTGATGCGATAAAAGGAAAGTCAGGATTTTTTTCCAAGAATCGTGGTAATGAGCGTCGGCCACACTCCCTCTTAGCATTAAATGAAGGGTTGACGGAGTTGTTGGCGAGAGTAACGGGTGCCCGTGTCGGTATAGATATCAAACAAATTGGGTCTTACAATAACTATGTAAAAGATGCACTTGTTTTAGCTCAGGTGCTAAATGGAGAAGCTGTGAATGAAATGTTGCCGTATGAACAAGTTCCACCTGTTCTTTTGAAGTCTCTCTTAGAAAAATACGGTTCCGATAGCGGGACTCTTTCTCTGGGGAGAGAGATGGACCGTATTATAGGTTCCAATGCTTTATCTCTGTATGACGTGCTTTCATATTCAGAGAACGGCGGTGGATTTGCGGCATTTGCGAAGTCTCTCCAATCTATTAATAAAGGCTTACCTGCGGAAGATGTTCCTATTGATCGTGAATCACTTCAAAGATACGGCTTGGAATTTGAGGATTTGAGAAAGGAGTACACTTTCCTAGTGGAGAAAGCAAAAACGGAACAAAGAATTAATGAGTTTTAATATAGGTGGTTAGTAGGTAATGCTCCAATACCTCACCTCATGTGAATATGTTATTATATTCCTATGGAAACCTTCGTCCCATCTCCAGAGTCAAAACATTTAAAAACTCCTCAGGAAGAGCTAGCTTTCTTGCGTGAACGACTGGCAGCAAAAGAGCAGGAAGTTGCGGCTCTGCATCGTGAGAATCCTTCACTAGCCGAAGCAGATCCAGACAAAGCCCACCAAGATGTTATAGAGGAATACAAGGGTACACCTCATCACCAAGTCCTTCACAAAGACTTTGTGATGCCAAAAGAGCAGTCGGAGGCGATAGTCCTCGAACTCTCACCAGAAGCACATGATGAGAAGATTGCGGAGTTACTCGGCATCATGCAGACACACGGAGTGAAGAATGCCCTAGGTATAGTTGAGCGTATGAATGACCCGCATGTCCAAGATGACTTTGAACGCTTCCTCGTCCAATATCTAAAGGCAGGTTTTCCTATCCAAGGAATGAATGAGAAAACTCCGGAATTCAAAGCGTTGCACATGACGCTATACGAGATCACTTTGCCAGAGAAGACAGATGAAGGAAAAGTTCAGGCATTGAAGGAAGTCGTCTCTTCGATGGAACAATTTTACTCGGGAATGATGTCGGTAAATGATCCTGCTGGTACGGGGTATTTCACTATAGAGTTGGCGGTAGCCAGTCACAATGATGACTTTTCATTCAATGTGGCGGTCCATGATGCCAAAAAAAGCATCTTTGAGAAACAGATGTTGTCTATATTTCATAATGCCAAGATAGTTGAGAAGAAAGACGACTACAATATATTTAATGAACAGGGTGTTACTGTCGCTTCGTATGGCAAATACGCCAAGAACGCTATTTGGCCACTCAAAACTTATGATCAGTTCGACCATGATCCGCTGAATAGTATTTTAAATAGTTTTTCGAAGATAAAGACTCATGGGGAAGGTGCGGCTATCCAGATCGTCATAAAGCCACAGGGCGAAACACATACAAAGAGATTCAAAAAGACTTTTGACGACATCATGAAAGGGGAGAAGATAGCTGATGCTATCGCCAAGAATGACGAAGGTATCCTGAAGTATGTCGAGGGATTCTTTAAGGGCGTCTCGTCATTCACTCAATCCAAGGAAGAGAAGGATAAGGCGGATGCCAAAAAGAAAGAAGCGGCACAGAATGTCGATGAGATAAGCGTTGAACAGATAATGTTAAATATGTGTTCACCGACAGTCGCTATCATTCTGCGCATCATCGCCTCTGCGGAAAATGAGACCATAGCTAGTCAGATCCTAGGTGATATCGAGTCCTCATTTAACCTATTCGAGAATACCCATGGAATTAAGCT
>CAINCE010000058.1 GCA_903846945.1 uncultured bacterium | reverse complement strand
GCTCATTCGGTCTGGGCACCGCCTCGCGGACTCGCCTACTGGCTCGCCTCGCTCCGGCGTTCGAATCTCCTCTTTCTCACGCACTGATGTTTCGTTCGGAGGCATAACATGCCTCCTCACGAATCATTGCGGAGTTTTCTGAACAAAGTTCGAACATTTTTCGCTGAAAATCCCGAAGTAAGTTGAGTCGCTACGCGACGCTGTTTTCTTCACTGCAATCTCAAAAAGGGAGAGGTCGTGACGGAAGACTGGGAGTGTGAGGGAAAGGATTCCGTCACGACCTCACTATTTGTCTTACCTGTCAGATCTTACGGACTGAAGGGTTGTATACGTCTGTTTTTTTGCGGATTTGTGGAGGGTGGGGATGAAAGTGAAACAAGAATATCTGTGGGTCATTTCCACCATTTGACCCACAAACATATTAGCACAAGAATTGTATTGTGAGCTCGAAGCGGCCAACTTCCGCTTCCATAGAGTTTGTGGCGCACACTACTCACATATCAGAACGGCTCCCGCGCTTCCCTCCGTTGCTAGTCGCAACCGTGGGGCGCGTCCGCCATACAGATATGTGCTAGGTGCGGACAAAAATTAATGGGGAGAAGCGGAAATAGACCGCTTCTCGAAAATGCGCAATGAATTTCAGAAACCTATGTGGGTCAATTGGTGGAAATGGCCCACAAGCAAACACTAGCGAACGAACTGGTATTTGGCGTCATGTGGATCTCCGACACGATTCAGTCGTCCTTGCTGGACTAATTTGACTAGATAGCGTGTTGCGGTTCTATCGGAGACACGCAACAGTTTTTGAACATCAGAATTAGTGATAGTTCTTTTCTTTTGAGCGAGTTGCATCAAAATACTTAGCTTTTTCTGTTTGTTGAACTGGATTTTTGCTTGAGCCTTAATGAGCAAGCTGTGTATGAATCCGACTTGATCTTGTTGCGCCAGCGATTGAGGCTGTGAAGCAACTGAGGTTGATGGCGCTGGCGCGGATTGCACAGAAGCCGCAACACCAGATTCAGCCATTTCTGGCTCATTTAGGGGTTCAACCGGCTTGCTTTCTGGCTGATTTAGGCCTGAATTATCACTTTCCACAGGAATAGGGGTTGGTGCATCTGTAGGCGATTCTGGGGCCTCTAGGGGCAAATCGGTAGGTTTAGAGCCGTTTGGCTGGTCAGATATGTCAGAATCGGGGGTTTGGGTGGTTTCCAGAGTTTTAGCCTCTTCTGGTGGATTCGTCGGCACGACAGGCGCGGTGATATCTTGTGTTTGGTTATCATCTGGCATACATAGTATTTTAGCATGTTTTTTGTAAGCACCAACTAATTGTTCGAGACATGTATAAAGTGATTCTGAAAACGCGCACAAACGACTGCTAAACGCATGATATTATTCAACGACCATCAAACCATTACGCCGCCATTGACTATTACCAAAGTCATGCTACTATTCTTCACCAGTTCTTTTAGAATTAAATCGAGCAAATAGCTCCCAAAATAGTCATGGCCAAAAGTCCTCTGTTTCACCACAGGGTTTCTGGCTATGACTATTCGCGGTCATTGCTCTCTCCTCGGAATGAGGAAATCAGATCATCAGTTTGAAAAATCATGAAAAGGACCTCGTTAGTATCGATCGTACTCAGTCTTCTCTGTCTCACCCCTCTCATGTCCGCATCAGCGCAGGACTATTACTTCTACACCAATAGCGGCGGCACCATAACCGTCGCTCGGTACATCGGACCCCCTGGTGATATGACCGTTCCAGACACCCTGAACGACCTGCCCGTCACGGAGATCGGTAGCCAAGCGTTCTATAGCCAGAGTGGCATAGCCGGCGTCACGATCCCTGATAGCGTCACATTGATCAGTGGCAGCGCGTTCGCCTCGTGCGTCAACATGGACTACGTCCTCTTTGGACAAGGTGTCACAGAGATCGGCGACAGCGCATTCTCTGGTTGCACTAGTCTCTCCGACGTGACTATTCCCTATAGTGTTACGACCCTCCGAAATCAAGCCTTCCACGGATGCACTTGGTTGACCAATATCGTGATCGGCCAGAGCATAACTAGCATGGGAGATGCAACATTTGGAGGGTGCCTCAGATTGACCTCTGTCGCTATCCCGGACAGTGTCACATCTATCGGCACAGTCGCCTTCTTCCAATGTCTGTCGCTTACCAATGTGATACTGGGAAGCGGAATTACAAACCTTGGGAACAGTGCCTTCTCGAGTTGTAACCTGAAGACCATCTACGGGAGAGGTAACGCACCATCACTCGGATCAAGTGTGTTCAGCAGTGGAGAACATCCCACGGTCTATTACCTGCCAGAAGCGACAAATTGGGATGCATTCGCTACTTCAACTGGCTTCACTACTGTTCTATGGAACCCGGAGATACAGAACATCAGCACAACCTTCGGTGGGTCATCGAATCTGTTCGGATTCAACATCACCGGAACGGCAAATCTGGTCGTCGTGGTGGAAGCAAACGCAGACCTTGCGAGCTCGACATGGGCTCCCGTAGGGACCAACACTCTGACTGGTGGCTCATCGGACTTCAGTGATCCTAACACCGGCAGCTATGACCAGCGGTTCTATAGGATTCATAATCCGTTCACTATCCCCGCTCAGTACGTTCCTCAAGTCGAAGAGCAGGAACAGTCGCAGCAAATGATGCAACGGGGTCTCATGCAAGCGTGGTCAGCAGATGAGGTTGAGAGCGATCCGATTATGGCACCACTTCCTCCACCGCCTCCGATGTTTTACGAGAGCGACTCCGGGCAGTAGCGACCAGAGGTAGTCAACTTGCTAGCCACTTCATTGTAGATTCTGAAGTGGCTATTATTTATAAATAATTGGCTCCGTACTGCTGGAGCATAAATGAAATAGGAACCGACTGAAAGACTAATCTGTGGTCAATTCTTTAAATTTAAGGAAATCGGACCCATACTTACGTACGAGTCCGTGATAGCAAACGTCAAATTGTATATAGTGAACAGTGACTAATCCGCCAACTGGCGGACAAAGGGTACTAACTTGCAGACACCGCAGCAGGGCTGCAGACGCCGAGCCCGCCGAGGCTGAGGCCGAGCCAACTGCAGCGACAGCTCCACTCGTCGTCGTTCCAATAGAGGTACCGGACATAGAGGAAGCCACCGACACGGCGATAGATTGTGCCCCAAAAGAAGATGTACTTACCTTGCCAATCTTCTGGAATTAGACTCTGATTGGCGAGGTAGAAGTCGAGTAGTTGCGCACCGTAGACCGGTACCTTTTCAAGCTTCTCGCGAAGTTCGTCTCCCTTGATGACCTTCCCATTCTTCTGGCCAGCATCCAAGTGGAGCTTGACCATCGCAGGTGTGAACCTGACCATACCGCGCATCCGATTAAGGAGCTGTTCGTAATCCGGCAAGATCGTCCAACCTTCCGGTACGGACGGTGTCTTGTCGAAGTCGATCAGGTATTCGATCGGTTTGATCTCGGAGTGACCGAGGATCACGTCGAGAACTTTCCCGAAGAAATTACCCTTGGTGGCCTCCTTGACCTGCTCGTTCGTCCATCCGTTGCGACCAAACGCTTGGGCAACTTCATGTGCTTGTCCCGTCGTCATACTGAACTCGTTATTCATAACTTATAACCTGTTCTTTCTGTTTGTGGACTTGTTCTTTATTCGAACCTGTCCACTGATGTTGGGCTGGCCTGTTTAGCTTCGCCACATCATTCAAAGGCCTAGAACCTCTCAAGCCTCAAAATGATGTAGCGAATGCCTGTCTGCCTACGGCTAGACAAGTTAGGAACTAGAATCTTCATGCATTTTACCTCCATTTGCACGATTTGTAAAGGGGGGGCAGACATGACCTCTAATATAGCTACAATGACTTTTCAGTTCTAATATGATAGATTGTTTGCATGGAAGGATTACATAATAATAGTCCGGAACAAAAAAAGCCAAATCTTGAATCTATCGATTTCGCAAATAAGATTGCTGATGCATTTAGAAGGATTTTAGACAAAGGCGCGGTTGATGAATCTTTGAATAGTATCGAGGATTTGAAATTGAATGACATACAAACCGCGGTACTTAAAAACATAGTTTTCGATTTTGACGGGAAGTTAATAGGTCCTGAATTTAGAGCCAGATTTGCTAGAGCTGTTTTGGACTTGGCAACAGACACCGAATTAAATTTGCATGAGCTTTCGAAGGGTTCCATAACTGACTTGATCTACAGAAAGTTCCAGAAGACTGTTGAGTGAATTTAATTGTCCGTATAATTATTCCCGTTAATGTGGTGTATAATCAGTATATGACTCCCTTTAAAGACGCAGCAAAATACTATAAGTACCGTGCCAAATATCCTGATACACTTATCGAGTATATAAAGAATAAACTACCTCGCAGCGAGCTGGCGAGGTATTAAGTGGAAGCTCTGCTTCTTTACGCAGCAAGCTGCGGAGTATTTACTCGTTTGTTCTGACTTCGACTCAGATGTTGTGAATATAAAAATATTCACACATCTTCGCTT
>CAINCE010000057.1 GCA_903846945.1 uncultured bacterium | reverse complement strand
TAACAACAGACTTCAAAAACTCCTTATCCTCGTGAACGATAACCATATCATCTACATATCTACCATAATGCTTCAATCCAATTTTTTCATTAAGAAAATGATCAAATTCATCCAGGTATATATTACCAAACAACTGACTGGTCAAATTCCCAATCGGAAAACCCTTACCCTTTCCAGCGTAGAATAGGCTTTTCGATTTTGGTAAACCATTCCAATCCTCACGATCTCCTTTGATGTGACAATTCTTTGTTGGATCATTGAATACGACCATGCGTATCAAATAGAGCACGATATCGATATCAAAATCCAGATTTCTAACAGCCCTCAATCTGGTCTCAATTTTATTGAATAATATATTTCTATCCATGGCCATAAAATATCCCTGAATATCGAGTTTCAAAATCCAACAGTCTTTCTGGTAATTTTCCGAGCAAGAACGGATAAAGTGATCGACGCGCTGTATACCATATGATGTCCCTTTGCCGATCCTGCAACTATAGCTGTCTTTTATAAAATGTTTTTCAAATATCGGATTTATGTAATTAAATATCAAATGATGAACGATGCGATCACGGAAATCAGCAGCGAATATTTCCCTCTTGACTGGCTTGTTGACGATAAAAGCTATGCTTTCTCCGATCTTATACTCTCGATGTAAAATATCTCTATAAAGCTTGAAAAGCTTTTCTTCATAACCCGCGGCAAAGGCTAAGGCATTGGCAGTCAACCCCTTATTCTTGCGTGTATCGAAATAGGCGCGGAATATATCGAGGAGTAACTGCTGGTTGTCGCGGTTTTTAATCATGCTTTTTGCAAGTTCTTAATACAACGAACCGATAACCCGTTCGCTCTGTTATTGTTATTGGCAGGATTCACACTACCGGAATTGAAGTTCAGATTGTTGGCGTTAGTACCATTCGGACTACTCGACCAGTAGTTGCCGTTACTACCCTGATTGTTGAGTGAACCATCACTGTTATTGCGGTTACCAGCTACGACTAGTGGGACGATAACCTCTGTATTGATCACGCAATCTTTTTGATGAGTTAGCGCGACCTGTCCGATCGTGGGACGAGATTCCTCGCCTTTAGGGGCAAGGGGGTTATGGAATTTGCTCCGCACACTCGCCTGCGCCCTAGCAGCAGACGATTCCGGCGGTTGCACGATATTTCCTTTGTTATATTTCGCCCAAGCGGAAAGTTGCTTCCCCACTTCTTCTATTCCCAGATTGATCGCTACAAATTTGTTCAGACTTAACTGATCAAAATCCTGCATCAAACGCACAAAGAGACGAATCATCTCCACATTTTCCCGAGCATCATGGATAGCGACAGATTTGTCGATGGCCAAATTCGCTCTGTATATATTCTTGATCAGCATCGACCCCTCATCTTTGAGTTGCTGACCAGTCGTATACTTGTACTCGCGCGCAAAATGGCTGGAATTTTCAAAAAGCATATTCACTAGTTTGTAACTCGCTTTATAGACTGGAAGATCGTAATAGAGTGCCATAATTTTTATAAATTGATAAATTGATAAATTTTAATTCTTAATACAACGAACCGATAACCCGAACGCTCTGAAATAGTTATAGGCAGGATTCACACTACCGGAAAGGAAGCTCAGATTGTAGGCGTAAGTACCACTCGGACTACTCGACCAGTAGTAGCCGCCACTACCCTGATTGCTGAGTGAACCATCACTGACATAGCGGTAACCAGCTACGACTAACTTTAGTGATGAACTAAAGGCAGTCGCCGAGTTTGTAATGGCTGGAGCAGCTGCGACGAGAGTAGACCATTCTGGTTGTGTCGGCAGACGGAAACCAGTTGGACATGGGTTGTTTATGCCACTTACACCTTGCCAAAGACTGTCGTTCTTTGGGCTGTGCCAGTCATATGGACTGCTTCCATTCATTATGAACAGATCGGTACCTGGGTTATCCATAGAACTCAATGTGGCTGTCGTACCATGTGCTACAGTACCTGCAGATGAACTCGTCCATGTTATCTTCTGATGATCATCAGCAAGTCTGCCCCATTGGAACAGAGAGCCGTAGGCACGGTAGTCGTTGAATGTGGTGGCTACCTGTGATGCTCCCAGATTCCTATCCAGCCAACATCTACCATCAGGTCCAACGACTGTGCCATATGTGAGTCCGTCGGGACCGACGAGAGTATGGGAGCCACATGTCCACGCCAGATCTAATCGCATTTGACCTCCCGATAAAGTTACTTGGTTGACACTGGCAATCTTGCTTTGATCAAAATATGTATCTCGAATAGATAGACTTCCAACATCGACTTGGAACTTTGTAGTGGGACTGGGAGTCGTCCCTATGCCCACATTTCCCGAAAATGTACTCGTACCAGTGAAAGATGATAGTCCCACGACCGTCAGATTGGTCGTACTAGCATTGGTCATCGTCGTCTTACCTAGTATTGTAGTTTGACCGGTTGATGAACCTATGGTAGATAGACCTGCCAGTGTTGCTAAGTTAGATAGAGATGTGGTGGCGAATAGACGAGTGTCGAAGCTAGGATTGAAGCGGTTGTCGAAGAGTGTGTTGGACCAGTATAGGTTGGTGAATCCTTGAGGTAAGGCATCTGTGGTTGTTCCAGCTAGACTGGTAGCAAATAGTGAAGATGAGTAGAATTTGTTTGTGCTTCCTTGTACTAGATTGTCAGTGTTGATAGCGAGAGATGATGTGGATGTGGTACTGACGATGCCGTTCGTGCTGAATAGTAATCCACTCAAGTTACCGATGGAGAGACCACCAACTGTGGTGTTACCAGCAACAGAGAGAGCACCACTAGCTGATAGTCGTAGGAGGTTGATATTGGATGTCGGATTGTTATAGATATCTATTAAAGGGTTGCTTTGACTTGTTGTACCTACGATGAGGAAGGCGGTTTGGTTGGGATTGGTATTTTGTAAAGCAAGCTTTGCGGCAGGAGTTGATGTGCCGAGACCGATATCGCCAGGAGAAATGATCTTGTCACCGACATTCAAAAGTCCTCCACTGGTGATGTAAGTGTTACCTATAACTGTGAGGGCACCTGTAATAGAGGTAGTAGCTAGAGTGGTAATGCCTGTGACATTGAAGTTACCACCTATGGTTTGACCTCCTGAGACTAACGAGTTGACGGTCAAGGTACCTGCAATATTGGTGTCACCAGAAACATTCAAATGTGAGAGTGTTGTTGAGCCAGACACTAGAGAACCACCTATTGTGGTATTACCTCCTATTACTGTACTACTGGAAACGGTCAGAGATGTTCCATTGAAAGCAGATGTACCTCCTGTGAGACCAGAACTTATGGCAGAATTGAAAGAAGATGTCAGATTGGTTGAAGCATCTCCCACAGCATTACCTATAGAGGTGCCTATGGAGTTTGCTTGAGCTGAAATCTGCTGATAGACAGGTGCGTAGGTGACGTTTTGTCCTGCATAATTTGCTTGTGCACCTAGGGCTTTTGATAGGGCGACTTGAATCTGTGTATTGACATCAGCGTAGGTCAAGCCTTGGTTTATGATGTTAGGGCTTGATGGTGACGATCGAGATGGAGTATGCGGACTAAACGCGGGCGTGTTTGATGTTGAGGAAGGTTGGAGATTGGGGGTTGATGATTGAGAATTTATTTGGTTAGTATTCGGAACTTGTGGTTTTGAATTTGGAACTTGTGAAGTCGTCAGATCTGTAGTAGTAGACTGATTCTTTTGACATGACGCATCATTAAACCATGCACCTATGGTGGCACAGTATATGTTGGCTAGAAATGGTTGACTAGAAGTAAGAGAAAAGCTATTAGATGTAGGAACTACAGAGATGTACTCCACCAATCCCCTAGCTTCACTAAACGCGGGGTTTAGGAGAGAGAGAGAGAGAGAGTAATAGCGCAGGTAATAGTTTTCGCATGGGTCATGATGAATATATTAAAATGCAAAAATAAAACTGGAAAAATGGGTCGCAACTGACTCAAACCGACGAGTATACTAATTATAGCATACAAGACAAAGGGAAAAGCTATACAAACTGGGGATAGTGAGTAGCAAGGTGGAACCTTGCTGCCAGTGCTGCCAGTCTATTTCTCCTTCTTCAGAAAATCATCAATTTGTATCATATACGTTTTGAAATCCGAATAATTGTTCTTGAGGTTTCTTAAAAAGAGAGATGCGTCAAGTTTTTCATATTGGTGAACTATCATATTACGGACACCAACAATTGGAGCGATTCTGTCCGCGAATTGTTGATCGAGCACTTTATATTGACCGAGCATTTTAAATGTACTTTGCGTGTCGTCGGGGTCACCAAAATTACCCTCTTTGATGAGGTGAATATTGATATCAATCATAGTGTCTACAACTAATTGAAAACGCCTCTCTATAAGTTGCATAGCGTCTTTGGAAATGCCCTCATTGTTTGGAGGTATCTTGATGACAAGCGGATCAAGATCTGCAACATAACCGCTGAGAAGAGATAGTTTCCTGTCTAAAAAGACTTTATCAAGCATGGCGGTATTGTGAGATCTTATAATCTAGATAATGTCTACGTAGATCAAAAAGTGGTTTAGACTCTTCGTATATCTTCAGTGCATATGCGTACATGGAATCAAATACATGCGGAGTCCGCTCATATAGGATGTGTGCTGCTTTTACAGTATGTTTGAGTAGGAGAGGAGAGGCTGTTTTCATGTTAACAATATCTACTCTTTCATTTCTAAACATTTCACTAAGTTCGGTATTCAACTTAGCCTGATCCATAAAATCTAATTTCTGATCTGCAATAAAGGCAATATCCACATCACTTTCCTTGTGCGTTTTTCCAGTAGCCTGTGATCCAAATAACAACACCAAAGACAAACCGTATTTCTCGGCTAATGTATGAATTTTCGGCTTTAGTTCATCAATGTTAATCATAACTACTCTATATTAGCACGGGATACGTAAGGAACAAAATATAAATTTTAAATATTACACCTTCCCTTTCATGAGCGGAAACATCGTAACTTCGCGTAGAGTTTTGTTGGAAAGCACAGCGAACAGTCGCTCACCAAACCCATAACCACATGTTGGTGGCATACCGTGCTCTAGCATCTCGACAAACTCAGTATCTGGCATCATCGCCTCCGTATCACCTGACTCCAACAATTTCTTCTGTTCATCAAATCTTCTCTGCTGATCTTCCGGATCATTCAACTCCGAGTAACCACGACCGATCTCGGAGCCTGCGATGATGGGCTGGAACATCTGAACAGTCTGTGTAGACCTACCCTGCGCATCGATCACACTCTTGGCGAGTGGTGCGACGAGGACTGGATGATTCACGAGGAACGCTGGACCAGAAATATTCTTACGGCAATACTTCCATAGAGTATCGACTAGGCGTTCACGATTGGTTCCATCATACTTGACCTTCAATGATTCCAGTTTCTTTTGAATTTCCGCGTCTTTTGCTCCGTGAATGTCTATGCCTGTCTGCTTTTTGATCTCCTCTGCATAGTCAACCTTCTTCCATTCGTCAGCGAGATCAAATGTGTGCTCTTTGTATGTAAATCTGGTCGTACCAAATACTTCCATCGCCAATCTCCTGTACATCTTCACAACCAGATCCATGCCATCATTGTAATCAGCATAAGACCAGTAGAACTCGAGGTTGGTGAATTCCTGCAGGTGTTCTGGGCTAGAGCCTTCGTTACGGTACACACGACCAATCTCAAAAGTCTTTGGAAATCCTCCAGCCATCAACCTCTTTTGCCACAGCTCGCCTACAGAAATACGCAAGAAAACATCCATATCGTAGTCTTCATGATGGGTTTTGAATGGTGTTGCCTCTGCTCCTCCAGTAGTAACTTCGAGAGTTGGAGTCTCCACTTCTAAAAAGCCTTCTTCCTTCATGATCGTCCTAACCACCTCCCAATACTTGGCTTTCTTGTAAAATATATCACGAACCTCTGCGTCCATGATGAAATCGAGATATCTCTTGCGGAATTTCTCATCAGGATCTGTGAGGCCGTGCCATTTTTCTGGTAACGGTAGTAGAGACTTTGCAGCCATCGTCCACGATGTAACAGAAATACTCTGCTCTCCCCTATTTGTCTTGAAAAGTGTGCCCGTGACACTCAATATATCGCCAATATCTACCGTCTCGGTAAATAGGTGAAATAATTTTTCATCTAGAACATCCTTCTTTATTACCGCCTGAAAAGTTGACCTACCATCATCGAGGACCAAGAACAAGATGGCACCTTGACCACGGATAGCCATGATGCGACCACAGAGCGAGACAGATTTCCCTGCATTCGCACCAACCCCCTTTCCCGCGTCGACCACAACCACCTCATAGTCTGCAAAATATTTCCTCGCATCTGCTAGACAAAAACTTCGCGGAACTTTGGCTGGATACGGATCCATACCCGCTTTACGCAAGAGGTTCAGTTTTTGGAGCCTAGTTGTTCGAAGTTCTTCGAGTGATGCCATGATGTTTAGAGGTAAGAGGTAAGAGCTTAGAGATTAGAGATTAGAAATCAAAAGCAAAATTATAATATATTTTTTACATAAGTAATACTTTTTTGCGATTAATCTTATCTCTTAGCTCCTATCTCTTAGCTCTACTTTATTATAACTACCGTATACTCAACGGTCCCCTTCGGAGTCACCACCTTGACCTTGTCACCTTTCTTGTGACCTAGAAGTACTGATCCGAGCGGAGAAATGTTGGAAATCTTACCATGCGTCATGTCCGCCTCTTCTGAACCAACTATAGTATAAATATATGTTTTGTTGTCACCGTCCTTTTGTAGACGAAATGTAGATCCTATAGTTATAGAATCTTTACCACCCTCACCGATCATCAATGCATTCTTTAGAAGATTCTCCAGGCGACTGATACGGTCTTCTGCAACCGCCTGTTCTTCGCGTGCCTGATGGTACTCCGCATTTTCTGATAGATCACCGAGCTTCTTTGAGTATTCTAGATGTTCGGCTATCTCTTTGCGTCGCTCAGTTTTCAAAAAATTCAGTTCTTTTTCTAATTCTGCTCTTTTCTCGCTAGTTAAATATTGTACTTCTGTTGACATGGTAATTTTAATAGGTTCTTTGATTAATAAGGAATATTGCTAATTATAGTACCAATAAACATAGAAAAGTTCAAGTTGCGAAGAGGTGTGAGAAGGTGCAGAGTGGAATTGGACTATTTTCCATTATACATCTATACTACCCGCATATGAAAATACTCATCGTAGAAGATGATCATACCATTGCAGAAGCTCTGAGAAATGGCCTTAAGTCGAATGGCCACAATGTTGAGATTGCCAAAGATGGTAATGAGGGAGCTTTTATGATTCGGAGCTTTGACTATGATGCTATCATTATGGACTACTCACTACCTCACAAAGACGGCCTAGTCGTACTCCGTGAAGTTCGTGCTATGGGAAATACCTCCCCTATTTTGTTCCTATCGGTCAACGATGACCCCGAGATCAAGGTTGCCGCGTTCGATAGTGGAGCAGATGACTACATGACCAAGCCATTCTCCATGCAAGAACTACTAGCAAGACTCAAGCTCCTTTCTCGCAAACTGAACAAAACAATACCGACTATCATACAAGTTCACGACCTTATTTTAGACACTGACAAGAGTACTGTGATGCGAGGAGATCGTCGCGTCAAGATTACGCGCAAAGAATTTTGTCTACTGGAATACATGATGAGACATGTTGGCGTGGTACTCTCGCGTGCACTCATCATGGAACATGTATGGACTTCTGACAGCAACCCTTTTTCAAATACAGTCGAGGCGCATATCCGAAATCTGCGAAAAAAGATAAATGTCGGTCGACAACACAACATGATTGCCAATATACCAGGACGCGGATATGTCATCGAAACGCCAAATAAACTCAAGGAACTGTACGACATGTAAGCATGACCCGTATATTTGCACTCATTTACTAACTATATACAGCTAGTTTCATGCTAGTTTTGTGACGATTTGGGCAGGTGAACAGATATTGAACAAAAACAACCCCGAATAATAGCGCTCAAAACCTGCACATAATCTGGTTTTGTAAATTCATTATTTTTTTATCAAAATTTGAACTTTTTTTTATCGTTTCTTCATTAATATTTTATCAGGCCTTCATACCCAATTTGCTAGCCTTATGATAGTTATGTGTCGACATAACCCTTATGAATCTAACTATCTTTCGTGATGAATTCATCTTCTCGTTTTGCGAAATGTTACCCAGTTCTTTGAGATAACTCATAGAGACAAGTTTTCCACATCGAAGCAGGCCTTGTGGATCTCAATTCATCTGCCTGCGGGCCTTTTCTCCCGCGGGAGAGATGTGTGGGATGATGAAGATATATTTTCGATCAATCTATCCTTTCCCACGACTTCAACACATTTCGCCTAAATACAGCTTGACCGATGATACTATAGACGCTCGTCACCATGAGTCTGAGATACCCGACCTGGCGATATCGTCTAGGCGACTCGAGAACTGTATCATCTTTCAATATTCGCAATTTGCCGATCTTTCCCAACTTTTTATACAGCGCGCTGTCTTCTGCGTGAACTTGCTCCTCATTGTATCCGCCGATCTGTCTGAAAGATGACGCGCGCACTATCTGACACTGTCCGAATGCAAATGGTGCATGAATGAAAAAACTAAACCTAATGAGTCCATTGAAAAAAGTGTGGAATATCCTATCCTTCCAGATACGCTCATCAGGAAATACTGCCAACCGTGGCAGTGCCGCTACAAGATCAGTATCTGTAAAAACTGACTGAATACTCGAGACGAGTCTCATAGGATCTTCTAGTAGTGTGTCCGCATCGCAGAATACGAAAATGTCACCAGTCGCCATCTTCGCTCCGAGATTTCTCCCCTTCGCGATGGTCTTGTGTTCTCCAGTATCGACACAAACCTTCGCTCCGAGAGAGTCAGCAATGTTCGCCGTTCTATCTGTGCTATCTGCATCGGATACTATAACCTCATAGTCAACTACATCATTCAAAACAGCGAACTGGGATACAACCCCAGTTATACGCTTCTCTTCATTACGCGTCGGTATGATAAATGATATTTTCATCGTGGCTGCAAGAAATTTATACGGTCATTATATGGGACATGGTGTTTAATAACAAGTTATTGCAATAAACTACCTCGCAGCAAGCTGGCGAGGTATTAAGTGGAAGCTCTGCTTCTTTACGCAGCAAGCTGCGGAGTATTTACTCGTTTGTTCTGACTTCGACTCAGATGTTGTGAATATAAAAATATTCACACATCTTCGCT
>CAINCE010000056.1 GCA_903846945.1 uncultured bacterium | reverse complement strand
GCTGGTGTTGCTGCTGGTGTAGCTCGTGTGCAGGTCATACCTGCGGGACAGACTACAGAACCAGCTGCGATGGTGGTTCCTGCAGTACCTGCACTAGCGGTAGTACCACAGCTCTCGTTCCGTATAGCAGTTCTAGTTAGTGGTCCTACATAGCCTGTACCTTCGATACTATGAGCTGTTTGGTAGCTTGAGACTGCATTTGATGTAACATTACCATAGTATCCTGTAGCTTCGACAGACATATAGCCTGTTAGACTGAGATAGTTCTGTAATGTAGTGACATCAGCACTAGTAGTACCCCAACCTAGATTGGTTGTTAGGTTAGTACATGTAGTAGGAGAAGGTGTTCCTGCTGGTGCATAGTCTCCTGTTTGGGCGGAGACAGTCGACCCTGAAATAGTGAGCAACGAGAGTGCGACGAAGAGTGAGAGTGTGGTGACTGTGAAAAACGCAAAAATTGATTTTTTCATGAGAAAAGAAGGTTTAGTAATATATTAATGGTGTCAATGGGATAATTGTACCACGAATAGACCTGCGCGGAACGAGGCGAGGGGATGGGGATAACGCACGATCACAATCTTTTGACTTGATGGACTTTCCGACTTTATGGACTTTCTAACTTTATGGACTTTACGGACTTTACGGACTTTATAGACTTTCTGACTTTACAGACTTTCTGAACTTTATGGACTTTATGGACTTTCCTGACTTTACGGACTTTATGGACTTTTTTGACTCTCACATTTTTTCAATCTCTCCTCTGAGTATATCGCACAAATTCGCGCTTATATCGACCACATAACGGTCATCGGCGATCAGTGCATCAAGATCGAGCTTGATACTTGACGGATCGGCTTTGTCCACCGCGGACAGGAGCAGACGCTTGAGCTCATTCTTGTCAGATGCTTCTTTGATGCAAGTAAGGTTTGGCGAGATGCCTTTGCGAAAATACCACATCAAATCAAAATAATCGCGCCCTTTCACTGTCGCGAGCGTTTTACCGCTCTTGTCGGTCTTTTCCCATTTTCTATGTAGCACTGCACGAATCTTCGTTGCCATCAAAGTTGGCAGATCAAAAGCCTTAATGATGATAGACCTATTCATTTTGAACAGTGGTATTGCTTCTACCTTACATCCACTTAGGAGACCATCATCGCGGAACACTTCAACATATTACGCCTAAACAGCACCTTAGAGGATGGTGCCTCTGCCAGAAGCTGTCTGAGTGTCGGTTTTAATTCTTCCATAGTATTTTGAAAATATTCTTCATCCGAGTCGAGCCTTCTATGTTGACATATGTTGCCATTTCTTTTTTGTCTTTTTCTCTAAACACTTCGAGATTCAAGCGTAGTTCCTTGATGGTTTCTTTGTTCATCAAATGGTTTTTGCGGAAATACAAAAAATCAAAAAGGGCTTTGGCTAGACTGGCGTGAAAGATCATATAATCGCCATCTCGCTTTGATGTAAATCCGACAAAGAGCGACGGTTTGATGCTATGGTACTGGAAATTTCCAAATGGCGTCGCAAAAGCAGAGGTTTTTTTGCGAGTAACTGCTGTCACTGTGGCAGGCATTTCAGTAATAACGCCGTACTGGTGCAAGATATATTCCAAACTCAAATACGACTGTTTATACAGGATGCCTGTGAGGAATTCCGCGTACAAGTGCACACGACCATATTTCTCCATGCTGTCCAGATAATCTTGCACAACATACATACCCCTTTTCAAACGAACCACATTGCCGGCCTTTACATGGCGCGACAACAAGATCCTTAAGTATTTCCTATTGGATTCGATACTCGCGAGATCATCCAAAGTAAAAACAGGCAAATGTTTTGCCACTTCGATAATCTTGCTAATTTTCGTATTTCCGTTGTTTCTCATAATATACACCAATAGTATACTATCCGAAATGCTGTGTCAACCAACATATGTTCATAACTCAGAGTCTGCGACTTTTGCGCAATTCCGCTACACCCAAACAAAATCCCCCAGAGATGGGGGATTCTTGTAACTCACACGAGTCGTCTGTTGCAGGATGACTATTATTCGTGTGAACTATTGTGCTGGCCACAACTTAAAAGATTTACTTATAGCTTCACCACTGCGATCTTGTCACCATTCCAGATAAAGTTAGTCATATTGATAGCACATCCAGCACCTGGGCAAATAGAACTAGTGACAGTTATAAGCCCATGTTCGTTTAAGCCCTGTGCAGGGCTAGCATAATCAGTACCTGTCCATTGTGTTCCTGTAGTACCTAGATAAGGTATCCCGTCACCGGCTTGTGGTTGAATGGCTGTGATCTCATCTATCATTGCTGGACGATATCCGAGGGAGAGAAGTCTGAGAAGGGCTTCCGTAACAGTTATACCATTCGTTGCGAGATTGAACTGGATGATACTGACTGTAACTGGTCTAAGACCTCTAGGGTAGTTAAAGAAAGACAATCCACCACATTCAAATACGCATCTACCATCGACAGCAGTGACATTGTATGTTGCACTTATTTTATACTCCGAAGATGATGTGACGGGACCAGTCGGAACCACGATGACCTGCGTTTTTGGAGTGTTCAAAGCGATGATCTTCGCCTTGTCGAACCCATCTGGAACATTGGAAACATAGCCAGAATCGAGACAGAGATCATACACTTGTGGATTCCATGGCGTGTTCATGTTACCTGTTTGCCCATTCGCAAGTGAACCTTTCATGTACCAATTCCAATAATCTACTACCCACCCGACCGCCTTTAGATGCAGTGTCGATGAACTGATCAATGATGACACTCCTCCGGCATATAGACTAGCTTGGGCAACTGCCGTTTCAAAACTGATCTCATTGCTACATGACTTGCCTATCAATTTTGTGATCCTAGCCACCGCAACATTTGCTCGCTGATGAGGTATCAAACACCCAACATTTTTACATGGGAATCCATAGTACTGTCCAGCTGGATTAAGTATCCATGTATCGGGGTTAAAAAAGGTGTTAACGACAAGGGCACTTCTATTGGGTGTCCATCCTGCCGGTATGGTACTCGTTGCACTTGTCATGCCAGGTCCGTAGAGAGAGGAAGGGGATACTATCATATTTGGATTTGGCAGTTCAACACTAGCATGCCATGGAATAGATTCCACATCCATGAAATTTATTCCATATACTTTGTTACATACATGTCTATAGGGGTCACTTGCTACCGGACATAAGTAATCAAAATAGTCAGCATTAGCTCCAGTAGCAACAGGTGCTGGTGCTGTAGGTTTAACAACACCCGTAAGCCTATTGATAATATCCGCTCGCGTTTCGGTACTCGCTCCCACTCCCGTATTTCCCGCAGCATTCGGTGGCGTCGTACTAGCTGCTTGCCCTTGAGTCTGTAACAGTGCCTGATATTGTGCAGCTGTTATGGATCCCGCTGGCAGACCTGCACCCTGATTACCACTTGCTGAGTTAGTGAGCGATCCTGGAGTATAAGCAGAACCTGGGGAGTATAACGAACCAGGAACATAGGTAGGAACAGTAGAGGCTGTACCTGTCTGTGGTTGACAGACATAACCTAGAGGACAGACAGCTGGTGTTGCTGCTGGTGTAGCTCGTGTGCAGGTCATACCTGCAGGACAGACTACAGAACCAGCTGCGATGGTGGTTCCTGCAGTACCAGCACTAGCGGTAGTTCCACAGCTCTCGTTCCGTATAGCTGTCCTAGTTAGTGGTCCTACATAGCCTGTACCTTCGATACTATGAGCTGTTTGGTAGCTTGAGACTGCATTCATTGTAACATTACCGTAGTATCCTGTTGCCTCAACAGACATATATCCAGTTAGACTGAGGTAGTTCTGTAATGTAGTGACATCAGCACTGGTTGTACCCCAACCTAGATTGGTCGTTAGGTTAGTACATGTAGTAGGAGAAGGTGATCCTGCTGGTGCATAGTCTGCTGTTTGGGCGGAGACGGACGACCCTGAAATAGTGAGCAATGAGACAACTGCAAAAAGCGAAATTATTGATTTTTTCATGAGAAATGGTTGGTTAGTAAGATGTTAATGAGAATAATGAGATAATTGTACCACGAATAGACCTGCGCGGAACAAGGCGAGGGGATGGGGATAACGCGCGATCACAATCTTTTGACTTTATGGACTTTACGACTTTAAGGACTTTACTGACTTTATGGACTTTATAGACTTCCCTGACTTTCCGACTTCTCTGACTTTACAGACTTTCGACTTTCGACTTTATGGACTTCCTGACTTTCCGACTTTATGGACTTTTTGACTTTTCTCTTACCTCCTCTCCCTTATCTCTCCTACTAGCTTTGATAGCACCTCCTCAGCACCTAACTGACCAACCTGTTTGTATTCTGCATTGCTATCTCTGCCCTCAAGTGTCACCTTGCCAGCCTCCATATCCTTGTCACCAATAATGATGAAGTAAGGAATACGGGCATTCTTGGCATTACGAACCTTCTTGCCAAAGCCATTGTTCGATAGGTCGATCTCAGAGCGTATCATGGCAGAACGGAGGGAATCATGTACTTTTGTGGCTGTCGCGATGTGTGCCTCACCGATAGGGATGACTTTGACCTGCACTGGTGCTAGCCAGAGAGGGAAGTTTCCGCCGTAGTGTTCGATGAGGAATCCGATGAATCTCTCATGGGTTCCGAGCGGGGCGCGGTGAATACAGAGAGGAGTCTTTTGTTTACCATCACTATCGATGTATTCTAGGTCAAATCTCTTTGGTACGGCGAAGTCGACTTGGTTGGTTGCGAGGGTGAATTCGCGACCGATAGCACTCCAGACTTGCACGTCTATCTTTGGTCCGTAGAAAGCGGCTTCGTTAGCGACTTCGATATATGGGATCTTCGAATCTATGAGCACATTTCTAACCATGTCTTCGGTTTTCTTCCAAAGCTCTGGTTCGTTGACGAATTTGTCGCCAAGCCTCTTCGGGTCATGTGTAGAGAAGCGCATCACGTACTTGTCTATGCCAAATATCTTGAAATATTTCAGGTACATTTCATTCACTGCGCGAAATTCGCTAGCGAACTGCTCCTCGGTGCAATAGATGTGTGCATCATTCATCTCTAGCATGCGGACGCGCATCAGGCCAAATAGTTCACCTGACTTTTCGTGGCGGTAGCATGTACCGTATTCAGCCATGCGTAGTGGAAGGTCACGATAACTCTTTGGTCGTGCTGCAAATATCTTGTGATGATGAGGACAATTCATCGCTTTCATGTAATATTTGCCACCCTCATACTCCATCGGAGGGAACATGGACTCTTCGTAGTATGGTAGATGACCACTCTTTAGATACATGGACTCCTTGGCGATGTGTGGAGTGCGAACGCGAACATAATTGCCAGCAAATTCTGTTTCCTTGGCGAGATTTTCGAGTTCCTCGGCTATAGCGGCACCGTTTGGCAGCCATAACGGAAGCCCAGGTCCGACATCATCGTCGAATTCGTATATATCCATCTCCTTGCCGAGTTTTCGGTGGTCTCTCTTTTCTGCCTCTTTCATCATCTGCTCATAGGCGTCGAGTTCTTTTTTTGTATCAAAAGCGAGTCCGTATATGCGAGTGAGCTGTTTGTTCTTCTCACTTCCACGCCAGTATGCGCCTGCGATGCGGACCAGTTTAAATGAGTCTGGTGCGATCTCCTTTGAAGGATTCTCAGAATGGCCACCGCGACAAAGGTCGGTGAAGTAGGGGATAGGCCCGCCAGCTGGCGGAAGGGTGTAGGGTTTAGGGATATTGCTGTCTGGTCCTGCGGTGTACAAAGTTACTGGCTCCTTCTTGGCGACGATTTCATCGATGAGTTCCAGCTTGTATTGGTTTGCATCGAATAGTGCTTTGGACTCTGCCTCGGTAACCTTCTCACCAGTTATGGCTTTCCATGATGGCAACAACTTTCGCATTCTTTTTTCTATGTCTTTGAGGTCAGTATCAGCGATAGGTGTGGCGAATTCGAAGTCGTAATAGAAGCCGTTGTCTATAGCGGGTCCTATCGTGTTTTTCGTCCCTGGGTAGAGGTCTAATACTGCAGCTGCTAATAAATGCGCCAATGTATGGCGTTTCATCTCGAGTGGAGATATTTCGTTGGAGTTCATAAGTAGAATGATAGCAGAATTAGAAGCATTTACAAAGTCTGTATTTTATATATTGCGCACATCCATTTTGTGCTATGCTTCGTATTAAGACTATGATTAATGGAAATAAAAAATACGCACTCGATGTGGATTCGGCTCTTTTGGCCTTTAGTGTGCTTAAGAAGCTTGGTGCAGGAAAGGTGAACACTTTTTGATGAGAGGTTGAAGTCACAGAAGATACAATATCTAGCGCAGGTGTTTGGTGTTTCGCCTGCATATAATTTTAGCCTATATATCCATGGTCCGTATTCGCCAGGATTAGCAAATGATCTGTTCAAGATAGAGGAAGACAAGTTGTTGCCTAACCTTTCCGATTTCATACCGGATGTGCTAAATGAAAGATTTGGGAGATTATCATCGTTTGTTTAGATGATAAACTGAATACTTATGCGGAGATTATCAATTATGGGCACAAAAGTTATACGAGTCATCTCGCCATTGGTGAGGCGTGTGCAAATTGTCTTTTGAAAGCGGGAAAAACTCGGGATTATGAATTGTTGGATTTATTCTGACAAGCGAAGATGTGTGAAAATTTTTATATTCACAACATCTGAGTCGAAGTCAGAACAAACGAGTAAATACTCCGCAGCTTGCTGCGTAAAGAAGCAGAGCTTCCACTTAATACCTCGCCAGCTTGCTGCGAGGTAGTTTATTTATAGATTTGTTGAAAAAGCTTCGTAATCTTGGAGTCCTGGAAATCGTAGGAAATGATGGTGTCGATGTACTTCTTTCAAAAATCAATGAAATTCTACCAGCCTTTTCTATAACGGATTCGATACATTTAGCAACTGCGCTACGCGAGCAATGTTGTATATTTAGGACTACTGACAAGGATTTTATAGGGTTAACAAATACTATATCTAAGCAACTTTCCTACGCGAGTGGTATTGCTAAATTTAACATTTCGTTTATGAGTTCAAAAAGCAAGGATGAAATATTTCATTTTAAGAAATCAAAGAGGGGGGGGGCATGAAGTAATGAAATATGAAGTACTAAAAAACGCCACAGCGAGTGATGTCATTCAGTTAAATCAAAGACCCGCTTCATGGCGAGTTTTGAATAAAATCCGGTAGATGATAATCTACATAAAATATATTATCACTTCACGAGAATTGCACCAATTTACATATCCACCTCGTACTATTATCGGAGGGACAGGACATTGAGCTAGGCTCTTTCGCTCTCACAACTCTCACCCTTCGTCCGCCCTATGCCTGCATAGGGTTTTTACTTATATCTCAGAGAGTTGAGGGTGCAGAAAATCGTCTGGCGGAGTATAATGCATTCATGAGTAAACCAGAATTGAAAAAAGAGGACTATATTCTCTATATATTGGACCATTTGGAACCTGGAAAGAGTGATTTTTGGTGTCTGAATAAGATCGCTTTCCTTGTTGAATTTGCATATTTTTATTTTAATGAAAAACCTTTGTCTGATGCAAAGTATGCCGCCATAGATCATGGACCTGTTATTGATAAATATAAGGAAACATTTACCGCTATGGAGAAGAAAGGTCTTATAAAGACTGATGGATATAGAATTAGATTAGTCGGGACTGAATCGGTTAGAGTTTCTGAAGACCTTGCAGATTTTATGAATCCCCTTATACAGAAATATTCCCAATTGACTCAAGGAGAGTTAAAAGCTCTTACTCATGCAACAGATTCATACATGATAACAACTAATAATGAGAAATTTATGGGCAATATCATAGACAAGAATTTGGCTAGATTGGAAACATTTTTTGAAGAAGATATT
>CAINCE010000055.1 GCA_903846945.1 uncultured bacterium | reverse complement strand
TTACTCCACAAAGAATATCAGAAAAGCAAAAACTCAAAAAAATCCGAGAAAAGTTACAAGAAACTAACACCAACCATAGTGTCTACTTTAATCGGTCAACCAGTGTAGCTTCGGTGTCATTATTAAATCGGTTGACACGGATTTATGGAAGGTTGAAATAATCCCCATTAACACATACACTGAATGCACCAGATCGATGAATATACCAAACTTTCACATAATGCTATCGAGTGGCAAATTGATTCTTAAAACTATCATACTGATCGTGTGTCTACTCGCTGTAGTCGGCATCATGGTCATATACAAGCTAAATACATTCTACGGGAAGATAGCGTCAGTAACCGTCTCAGATAGGAATGGTAGCACAGTCATGATGTTGCCTAACGACCGAGGTAATTTCTCCATATTTGCGACCAGCACACCACGCGTATTTGTCGATCTACTCACACAGAGTGAGGATAGATATTTCTACTATCATCCTGGTATAAATCCAGTGGGGACATCACAACTCATACTGTCCAAGATCGGTATAGGGCATCGCCGAAGTGCCAGCACTCTAGATCAGCAACTAACAAAGATCTTGCTTGAAAATGAAACAAGGAGGAATGTTTGGAACAAAGCTGTCGAGTCAGTCTGTGCACTGGTCCTCGACTTATCCAAGTCCAAAGACGATATACTACTATCGTATTCTAACGCTGCATACTTCGGGAACCATATCCAAGGTCTGAGAACTGCGAGTGAAGCTTATTTCGATAAGTCTGCAGATAGGCTAACTACCGAAGAAACCCTCCAGCTATTATCAACCCTCAACAATCCTAGTTATAACAATCCTGCAACAAAGAGCAATATCGGGATGTCTAAAACCCTGGCATCTAGGCTCGGTGTAAATGTGATCGAAGAGAAATTTATCCAACCAGATGTTGTCAATCAAAACCTGAAACTATTCCAGTCCTCTCTGACAGATTTTGAAATAGCACATTACATCTCCGAGATAAGACCTGAGATGGGGGCGAAGATAGGAACAAAGACAGGGGCGAAAGACAGAGAGATCAAACTACTAACGGATGCAAAGTTGACCACGGATATACAGAACATTGTGAGATCTACCATACCTTCCCTTGCCGACAGAGATGCGCACAATATGGCGGTGATAGTTATCAAACTTCCGGAAAATGAGATCCTCTCTCTCGTTGGCAGTCCTGATCCAAAAAGCACTGAGTTCGGACAGCAGATCAACATGTTGAACGAGCCACGCCAGATAGCTTCTACGATCAAACCATTTGTATACGCAAAAGCCTTTGAGATGGGTGCGCGACCGTATTCTCTGATCGACGATACGGAATATAGATATACCACTTATGAAGGACAGGTTTATTACCTGAGGAATTATGATGGAAAATATCACGGTAGAGTCACAGCAGCTTATGCACTGGACAATAGTATCAATGTTCCAGCCGTAAAAACACTGGACTTTGTTGGTGTTGATAATTTCGCGACATTCCTAGGTAAACTAGGTTATACAGACACAAAGAAAGTACACGACTTTGAGATGGGCGTAGCACTCGGAACTATCGACATGACGCTGATCGACCTGGCGCATTATTACACTATTTTTCCAAACCAGGGTAAACTAACTCCCCTGCGTCTCTTTTCTGAACCAAAATTCAACAAAGACATATTCCCACAAGAAGATGGACAGGTCATCGCACCAGAATACACGCAACTAGTGACGAAAATATTGTCCAATAGGTATCTAGCCATAGACCAATTTGGCTACAAGAGTGACCTAAATCTGCAACTGGATAATTACGCATTGAAGACGGGTACATCTGACGACTATCGTGACAGTTGGGTTATGGGTTTTACACCGGATTTCCTCGTAGGTGTATGGGTTGGTAACGCTGATCAGACTTCCACGAAAAACCTATCTGGCCAGAGTGGTGCTGGCGAGATATGGAGTCGCGTTATGGAACTCATGAAACATACGACTTACAACAAACAAACTCCCTTCACATTTAACAAGATAAGGTCTATCGATAACTCTAACGCTTCCGCGTACGGGTTGTCAGGCGATGATGTCGAGAAAGCTAGAAATCTATTTCTGAATGATAAATGAGCTAGCTCCTGTTCGGCCAAAGTTCTCTGGTGTATACATTTCTGAAATCTGAGCGGGTAGTCGTAAGTATGTCCCTGGGATGAGTGCTCTAACCTTGTAGTCAAATGTGTATGTACCAGGACTCAAGGTCTCCATATATAGGAATGCTCTGTCATCTCGCCACTCCTCATGATCCGGCCATAGAGTTGGTGACTGGACTCCATCTGCGCGGTTCGCAAGTGTCTTGTCTTCTGTAGCGAGGCTCGTATCGACGATCTCCATTCCCGCTGGGATGAAGTCCTCGATCGCCACCTCTCTCCTCGTCACTGGTACGGTGATCTCTATATGTTCTGTGATGACATCACCAACTTTCGACCCATCCAATGGACTCTCCATCTTTGTATCTGACAAGGCATAGAAGTCACGCCTGATAGCAAAACCTTCATCGCGCGGAGTCATCGAGTTTGCTGGTAGGTAATACTTGAATCCTAGATCATAGTAGATATTGCCTTTGGAAGCAGTAGTATCAGCCGACTTGGTGAAATCTATAGTGTTCAAGGCGTCGAACTTCAATTCGCTCAATGGGATAGTCTCCGATAAGATAGTCAGTATATTTGCTGGTGTATAATCCAACCTGTCGATAGTCTTCCCGTTCAGAGAATTTGTCTCAGTAAATGATGCACTGGTTTCTGGCTGCCAATCGAGATACCTCACAAAGCCATCTACGACAGCCAGAGTATTACCTGTCGATCCCCAAGCTCCATCCTTCGATCTTCCCAGAGATAACCAACGCAACATATTTGGCAACTCAACATCGCCCTGCTTGGTCATAGAAAGTAATTCGACATAACGAGCTGTATTGGATATCGCAGTATTTTGATAATCATCACTTTCTGTATCCAAGAAACTACCACGAGAATCGACTATCATACGACCACGGAGTATCGAGTCGATCTTCCTCCCCTGATCTACTACTAGTCCGTATCGATGTGATATCTGACCGATCGTTATCAATAATCCTGTAGGTGGCTCATCCATCTTTAGAATCTGACTAACATCGGTGTTAAAATCTGCAACAAACCTCTGGTCATTCACATAATCCGACCTAGTAAATATGGCTCGACCGATATTGACCGTGTCGGTAGAACCAAAGTTATCACGAGAAGTGTAATACTGATCATATAGATATCTCGCACCAGTCTGCCAAGCATCTCGATCGACAGCGTAACCAGCACTATCCAATGTGTCAAATGCCTCCAGAGCTTTACGAGTTGCAAATATACTAGAGTCGCGATCACCTGACCAAAGTTTGAAACCTCCATCGACACCTTGTCTACTGTATATGGATTGGAGATCTTCCTTGATAATCTCATCCGCTGTCATCTGGCGTTCCTTGAATGTAAATCTCGTTGTCTTATCAATCTTACCACCTAGAGAGATCAGATCTGCTTTCTCGAGTAATGCTAGTACCTGCATCTGACTACCGATCTGTTCCGTGCAATCATAAGAATAGTCCAGCATGTATTTCAAGGCTTGTGGCAGATATATAGCGAGTGTTGCGGAGCTTCTCACAGACAATTCGCCCTTGCTAGATATCACTGTCTTGGGTATATATAGAGTCTCCGTTGCTGTCGTGTTACTCATACCAGCAGTCGCGGTGACCTCATATGCATTGTTCTCATTGATCGTGAGGGTATCTCTGATCTCATCTCCGAGACCGCTCCCATTCGCAATCAGTGAATATGAAAGTGTTCCAGCAGGAGTCGTATCTGGTACAGAAACATCGAAGTAGACATCTCTCCCCTCGCCGGCTTTCAAGCTCAAACTTTTTGTGAGTGATGTCTTTCCTGTATCGAGTGTAGATGGTGCCTGTAGAGATACCGTTCCAGCAAAATCCTTCTGGCTATGGTTGAATATAGTGGCACCCAGAGAGAAACTGTCACCAGGAATAGCGAATCTCGGCTTTAGAGGGACGATCATCAAATCCTTGCTAGTGGTAAATTCCTCGTATGCGACACCGAGCGAAACATCCGATGTTATGCCGACTGCTTCGGCTTGCCATGTAGTCAGGTTGTCAGGCAGAGTGAATGTTACCGAAGCATTACCAGATAGATCTGTGATGATATCTGGATTCCAATAGGCAACTTCCTTGAAGACTCCCCTACTCTTCTGTCCGTTCGGATCTGCACCACTACCACCCTTGCCAGGAGCGGCACCAGCTTTCCACGCCACTTCTTTTAGGAGACTCTTGTAGTTCGAATTCGTCTCTACAGTAAGATCGATATTTCCATAGAAATAATTTAATGGATTCTTTTTCGGATTGCCACGGAGAGCGAGCACGCTCATATCAACCACAGCGAGCGACAAGTCAGCGACTTTGGGTTTACCAGCCATGTCGGTAGACTTTATCTGTAGAGTTATCTCGTCTCCTGGAACATAGCTCTGCTTGTTTGGCACGATCGAAATGTTCAGTTTCTTCTCATCACTATTTACGATGATGTTCTGACTGCCAAATCTGACCGCCCTGTTCGTCGCATAGGCAGTGACACTGATGTATACATTTGGATAATATTCTCTATTTATCGGGAACTGGTATTTGGTCAATGTACCAGTTATGTCGATCACCTTGTAAGTAAATACTTTTCCTCTCTCTAGGGTTACGAGTGCTCTGCCCCTCCCTTCTGGCATCTTTATCAACACCTCGCCAGTGTCACCAGTATTTAACTTTGTATCACTCATCACCAATTCTAGCGATGTGTCATCACTACCTCTCACCGATACATTCTGGCTTCCATAAACATAGAAATAGGACCTACTGCCCACAGCTGCGCCAGTCTTTCGAGAAACGACATCTATGACATACTCACCTTCACTCTGTTTCGGCAAGGAGAGCTCGCCATCTCCCTTGGCATCTGTGCTCGCATCAAAACTCTTCACTAGTTCACGACTCTGCTCCCATATCAGATCGCCGTTACCATTCTTCTTGCTAGTCCACTGCGCACGATATAGACCTACCTTCACATCTAACGATCTAGGGACACCCCCAGTATCAACAGTTTTCAACTTGACCGATGCAGTATCCTCACTGCTCATAAATGATCTGACGATCTTGCTCCCGATGTATGCATCTGCGGCGTGCATGACGAAAGAACTTTGCGCAGATACGCTACGACCTTCTGGATTCTTCACTGTACCATCGACGATGATGATCTTGCTAGAATTTGCTACAGATGCCTTTGATAGATCAGAAACACCCTTGATAGTAGCTCGTCCATCCTTGTCGAGGACAACATCACCACCTCCGACATAACTATCGCCATAGTAGTAGCCCTCTCCGAGATCATTACCAACTAGATTATTGAAGTTGAAATATTCTGTCGTATACTTATCAAAATTATAATACTGACTGCTGACATTGTATTTTGCTGTGGCATCAGCCAATGGGACACCAAAATAATAGTCCGCCTTCAAGTTAACTTCCACATTATCTCCCTTTACATACTCATCCTTGGAAGTTGCCATGTCGACCTTGAATGCCGCCGGCGCATAGTCCAAAACATCGAAACGAACACACTGATAATTCACACAGGCGCTATATGTTCCCAACTTTGCTGATGGATCTAGATTGAATACTGTACTCAACGAACCATAACTATTTGGCACCAGTGATACCTCTCTTACAGCCGTATATGAAGCATCACGAATAGTGAGAACAACTGGCGTAGACGATACTGGCTCGTAATAGCCATCATATCCAGCCTTATAGATACCCTTTATATTTACACTCTGACCTGGTCGGTAGAGGGGCTTGTCAGTATACAAGAGCATCTTTTCGACATTACGAGCAGGCGAAGCATAGTTCAATCTTGTAGCATATCCATACAATACTACACTGTCGCCACCTAGCGACACTGTCGTATATTGTGAATCAACGACAGGAGTCAAGGTGGTGATACCCTCATTATTCGTTACCGCACTTTCCATAACTACTCCATCCTTGTATATCTGGACTGAAGCTCCCACCACTGGTCTCTGTGTACTCGCGTCTATGACCCAGTATAGATTTTGTAATTTGTTCAACTGACTCGCCCTCAATGCTATACCATCATAATTCTGTGCCGTAGGATTGATGCTCTTTTGTGTAACCACGAGATTTGTCACGGATATATATGATACCGTCGAATAGAGCCATGAATTTCTATCATCTATCGGCAATAATGGACTAGAGAGCAATACTGCATAGTTACCGATCTCTGCGGGAAAATAGTCCTTGATATCTACTGTAAAAAGGATTGTGCCAGGTTTATCTGTAGGAAGTTTTATAGTCTTTGAGACCGATGCTTCACAATAGTCGCCAACATTTAGCTTGCCATCATTGCGAACTTGATAATAATTGGTCGGTGACAATTTACAAACTTTCGCGGTTATCTCTGGAAGAAATGCTTCCATAAAAGTCATCTTCGTCTTACCGGGAGTTGTCACCATATCTGTACCTTGATAAGCGTGTAACTCATAATCTGTACTCGCGACAGCTCTCGTCTTTAGACCGTATGTTCCATTCGAAGTATTCCCGAACACATCGGTCGCACTGATCTGTATATTATAAGTGCTCTGTGGCAAGAGATGACCCGACACTGTAGTAATGAACTGATCCAGAGCACACTGACTAGTTGCGCCATAGGTATTTGCATTATATTTGTACGAGTGCATCCATGAGAGAACATTGAATACCGGAGAGGAGTCGATAACTGGTTTTGCATCATCGACATTCAGAGGATTGTTGGAACAGACGATAAAATTGTTCAGATAATTCGTCGGGCTGACACCATAGATAACGAGGGGTTGATAGACTCGGAGAGCTATGGACACAGGTTGTGAGTTTAGAACGGTCCCATTTACAGAAACGACTTTGTTGAGGAGGATCTGTGCATTGTCACCAGATTTGAAACTATCTGCATTGAACGACACTATAACCTCTGACTTGTTTACGATCTTTACACACTTACTGGGACTCTGGTCGCTACATTTCTCTCCATAAACGACTGCGGACACACCTGTCCCCGTTATACTACTACCACCTAGATCAATATCCTCATAAAAACGGATAGAAACTTTCCCTTTCGGATCGAAACGGTCGACACTAGCATCATTGGTCCTCGGTGATGATACTGTGATGTTCGAATATATATTATTTACAGAAAAGTTTAGGGTGCTTGGAGTATCGATAGATATGTCTCCTCGTGAAGCAGGATATGCACGAGTGACTGTGACTGCATAATTGTGTTGTAACTCCCAACTACCGCCTGCATTATCACCTGGATATATAGCCATCAGTGAATCATCATCTTTGCCGTCAACCTGCCCGTATCTGAGTGAAAAAGCAACATTCGTCTCACCATTACTAACGGTGACATATGGTTTCGTACCGGCAAGATCGATAGCTTGGTTGAACCTCACTAGAAATGGCTGATTGTAACCACGGACTACTGATACTGATGTGCCCCCACTCTGTTCTGACGAGCTATCTTTCCAATATCGCAAATGATAGGTGCTGAATTTCGCACTATACGGTGCGACTGCGACACCCTCGGTAGACTTGAAACCATCCTTGGCAGAAACTGTATAATTAGCTGATGAAATGAGACCGTTCTCAGGTATAAACTGCAGAGTGTTGGTACTGATCCATCTATAATGACCCGCGGTCTTCGGCGAGATATCTACTGGCGGATCCTGTGGTGCAGTCTCATCTATGGTGCTAAGTGCCACCATCGGTCTATTGAAAACTATACTGATCTTGGTATTTGGAATGACTTCACTATCATGGGGTAAGATAGAAACTATCGATGGGTCTGCGACAGCTAGGAAATCTGAACGGATAACCTGCCCCTCCGAGAGAGCTAGCGTTACAGCATAATGTTTGCTCACTCCCAGAGCGGAATTGGGCTGGAAATAATAGGTCTTGTATGAACTCTCGGCATGTGCGACAGGCACGATACTCACCGTACCATCCATCATCCATCGACCTTCGATCTGTGGCTCGAAGCTAACCTGCTTTGCCGGATCAAAGTTTTGCACATCTATCGTCGTAGGTAGGGATACTGTGACAGCTGCAGACTTCGAGATCTTCTCTGGTACTAGTCTATAAGCAACCTGGATATTCGCATCTGGTATATGAAAAGGATTCTGCAACAGGTCTTTCAATGGACCGAATGCGAAGCCGAATATCACAGCTAATACAAAAAAGGCTACCACCCCCACCAAATATTTCTTATTCATATATATTGATAATTAGTTGCATAAATACCCACTCATTATAGGACTATATGGTCATAATGTCCAAAAAAGACAGTGAGAGTGTAAAATATAGACTTTATAGACTTTACAGACTTTATGGACTTTATGGTCATAATGTCCAAAAAAATTCTTACTTTGAAAAAAATGTCATAATTATCTAAATAAACTACCTCGCAGCAAGCTGGCGAGGTATTAAGTGGAAGCTCTGCTTCTTTACGCAGCAAGCTGCGGAGTATTTACTCGTTTGTTCTGACTTCGACTCAGATGTTGTGAATATAAAAATATTCACACATCTTCGCT
>CAINCE010000054.1 GCA_903846945.1 uncultured bacterium | reverse complement strand
GCAGCAAGCTGGCGAGGTATTAAGTGGAAGCTCTGCTTCTTTACGCAGCAAGCTGCGGAGTATTTACTCGTTTGTTCTGACTTCGACTCAGATGTTGTGAATATAAAAATATTCACACATCTTCGCTTGTCAGAATAAATCATCAAGCTCGCAAGATAACAGGGCTGATCTGTTAAGCACGATCTGTTCATTTCTTTTTAAATTATCCGCCGTCATTCTGATAACTTTTGTAGTAATTAGATCACTCAAAACCTCGTGTTTTGTTTTTTTAAGGTAGGTCTCAGTTTTTTCATAAAAGAGAGTTACATACTGCTTTAATTTATCATTTAATGCACCCTTGTTTTCACCACCAATAAATGGAATTAATTTTTCATCAATCTGCGTTGGTAGATCACCATCACTAAATGTTATCCAGTAGTCACTGATGTTGAAAATAAATCGCATAGAAACACTGTCTTCTGTATTATAATGATAAATAAATGAATAATTATCCGAGCGCAAATCCTGCTGAACGAGGATCTCTGCAAGTTCTTTCACTCGAAGAATACTATATGATTTTAGAAGATGAAAATAATTTTGTCGCCAACTCGAAACCCAATTTTTAACATAATTTTTATCGATAAAAAGCGATCCCAAGTCCTGTGCAAGGTTCTCATCACTCACCTTATCCATTTGAATTGTGAGTTTATCAAACAATCCGTGTAGATCGGAAACATCTATATTTTTCGCAACAAGATAATCCAAATCAGGAATTATATTTTTCTGCATATACCATAGTAAGTCATAAATATCTCGTCCCTTTTCTTCATATCTAGCTTCACCTACACCACGACTTCCTCGCAAAAATATAGCCGCGATTTTACTTGCCATAAGAGCCGACATATTGTAAGTCTTGATAACAAAAGATAACTGGTCATGACTGATAGGGATTTTCTCTGTGACAGTTTTTGGTGCACTAAAACAATTTAGATCAATTTTGATATGAACCTGTTTAGACGGATGATCGAGCCCGAGTTCAGCACCAATATTGAAATTAAGACGAAGTCCTCTATTTCCCACGACTTTTAGCGTAAGAAATTCTGGCGACAAATCATAAGTTTTTAAAAAATATGATTCTATTTCAGATTTAAGATTTTCTAAAAATGTATCTGTGCATGACTCACTAATTTCAAAATCTAGATCAACGGACATACGGTCCAATTTATGACAGATACGAAGAGCTGAACCTCCATACATAGTCCAATTACTATAATCCACATGGTGATAAATAAAATCAAGAATGTAATACTGCAACTCTTCTTTAAGCACATTACGCAATGTTTCTATATCTAATGAGGCAGAATTATTTATTTCTTCCATCATATTCTTTAATTTCAAAATAATCTGCTTATTCATGTTTTAAATATGTTTTTACCAATAAATAGAAATTTGCCTTTTCTTTTTCGTCCATTTCATCAATATCGATACGAAGATCTTCAACCATTGGATCAATCATATCAAAAGTGATACCTCTAAACTGTTTTGTTCTAAAATATAGCAAATCAAAAAGTGCTTTTGATGGAGATGCGATGAAAAAATCAAATCTACCTTTTACTAGAGCAAAATTAGAAAATAATTCTTTCTGTATCGACTGATAGGAAAAACTGCCAATTTTAGTTTCATATTTGCGAGTAACCTTCTGTGTAATTGATGTGACTCCATATATGGCTTCCGTTGCCAAATCATAATACTGAAGTGCAGCCCATGAACTCACATACGATGGTGAACGCAAGATATTTGCAAGGTAAAAGATATACGAAGCATCCATCTTATTTTTTGTATAAAAATCAGTAGTCACATAAACACCCCTTTTAAGCTGGATGATGTCCTTGCATGCAAGCGAGCGAACAACATAGGAACTGATAGTTGATTTCTTAATTGAATACCCCTCTGCAAGCTGAAAAACTGCCTGTTTTGTAAAATAAGGCTGATTTTTAAGCTGTTCAATTATAACTTCTCGGTATTTCATATGTGTGATGATATCGTATCATTACTGAAACATACTGTCAATCATGTTCCCCTAGCTAAAACAAAACCGAATGGACTGACCAAAACATTTACGTATTACAAAAAATCCAACCTGCAAAAGTTTGTGGTGTTAAACGGATAGTCTAGACAGTCTGAACCCCTCGGAAATTAGTTGACTTTTTCGACTTTCAATTTCTCCGACTTTACAGACTTTACAGACTTTACAGACTTTACAGACTTTACAGACTTTACAGACTTTACAGACTTTCCGACTTTATGGACTTTCGACTAACTAGCTGCTGTCATATTCTTTCCTGGAATGCGTCGAGAGACGACGAAAACATTTGAGTACTTCTTTGGGCGACGAGTCTTCTGACCCTTACCTGCTGGTTTGCCCCAACGAGTCTTGAGACGGCGTAGACCGCGACCAGACCTCTGTTCTCCTCCACCGTATGGGTGATCAACTGGGTTTTGAGCGGAACCGCGAACTGTAGGTCGGATACCCATCCATCGTGATCGTCCTGCTTTACCGATATTAACTAGGCGATTCTCTTCATTGGAAACTGCGCCGATAGAAGCCCATGCATTTTCGTGAATCTTGCGGACTTCTGTCGAAGGCATCTTTATGTGAGTATATCCTGCATCATTAGCGACTACTTGGCCAAATGAACCCGCAGATCGAACGAGCTTTGCGCCACTACCTGGTTTGACTTCTATATTGAAAATGTATGTACCAACAGGGATCTTCTTCAAAGGAAGACGGTTGCCAGTCTCGATAGGGGCATTCTCTGAAACGATAAATGAGTTACCAACTTTCATGGTTTTGGGCAATAATACATATCTCTTTGTGCCGTCCTTGTAGTTCACGATACCGATGTATCCCGTGCGGAATGGATCGTATTCAACGGTCTTCACTGTCGCGATAATGTCCTTCTTGTCATAAGTAAAATCGATCGTGCGGTAGAGTTTCTTGTGACCTCCACCCTTGTGGCGAACTGTGATACGACCAAAGGCATTGCGTCCCATGTCGCGCTTGAAACCTTGAGTGAGTGGCTTGTACGGCTCAGAAGCTGTGAGATACTCCTTGAAGGGCTGTACCGTCATATGTCGTCGTGATTTAGATGTTGGTCGGTAGGTTTTCATGATAATTTAGTGAAAAGTCTATAAAGTCTTAAAGTCCGTAAAGTTTAAACGAAGTCGATCTTATCTCCCTTCTTTAATGTTACTATCGCTTTCTTGATCCCTGAAACCTGTCCTCGGCGTCCTTTTACGAAGACATTCCTAGTCGGAGTATTGATGACGGTGACCTTGATCGGACGAACTTTGTAAAGGGTATTGACTGCATCTCCGATAGCCTGCTTGTTGGCATTCTTCTCGACTTCGAAGGTGTATCGACCTGACTGACTGAGTATTCCTGACTTTTCTGTCACTCGAGGGCGTATGATGGCCCCTGAAACATTAGTAAAGCTCGCAACTGGAAATGCGATAGCCTTTGCTGGCTTTGTGATGAGAGTTTTTGACTCAGCCTCGATCTTTTCATGCTTCTCGGATTCTTGCTTTTTAGCAACTACGACATGCTTCTTGGCACCTTTTGCAGCCGCAGTTTTTGTAGCAACAGCTGACTGTAGTAGTTTTTCGTCTTTTCTTTTTTTGATTCCGAAGATGGCCATGAAAGTAGTAGTTAGTAGTTAGTGGTTAGTTGATATAAATGAAAAATATTGTTACGTCCGCTTGGCAGAGACAGTCTCCCGAGGAGCTTGCGAGCGAGGGAGAGCTGGCGGAGCCAAAAGGACGGATTTCTTTTCTGATTTTGTGATTAGAGCTTTCAATGACTCTGCAGGATTCATGATGATCAGATATGTGTGATTCAATACTGAAACGGGATTGATGTTGCGGAATTCCTCGACACATACATTGCCCATATTTTGAAAACTCTTTTCTATCTTGCTGTCTTTCTTTTCCATAGCGATGATGGCAGCATTGGTCCTCTTTGTAGCGAGCTTCTCGAAGCCCTTAACAGTAGCAAGAGATCCGAGTATACCTCTAGCCTCCTTGGTTTTTGGTGCAGTGAAATTCAATGAATCCACAAACATTATCTCGCCTTCTTTGAACTTCCTAGAAAGGATAGTGTAGAGTGCCTTGGCACGAGCTTTCTTGTTGATCTTACGATCAAAGTTCTTGTCATTCCTAGGGCCATGTGCAACTCCTCCTCCTACCCATATAGGTGAACGAGAAGATCCGTGTCTAGCGCGACCTGTACCCTTCTGTTTCCATGGTTTCTTACCTCCACCACGCACTTCGCCACGAGTTTTTGTATGGGCGATGTTGTTACGAGAATTGGAATTCATCAAACGGACGACTTCGTGTACTAGGTCAGCATTCCATGGCACACCAAAAATACCTTCTGGAAGATTGGTCTTTCCTACTGGCTTTCCTACCTGATTGTATATTGTTGCTTCCATATTATTAGTCTTAAGTCCTTAAAGTCTGAAAGTCTGAAAGTCTGTAAAGTATTTTTGCGATTCACTTTATGGACTTTATAGACTTTATGACTTGGAACTTAACTTCCGACTATCTCCACTAGACTCCCTCTCCTACCTGGGACAGCTCCAGAAACATACATGACAGAGTCCTCGGCGTCAATGTGTGCGACTGTGAGATTCTTTACTGTCACTCTGTCGCTACCCATCCTGCCTGCCATGCGCATACCAACTGGTACATGCGTTCTTAGTCCTCCTCCGATCGAACCTGGCTCTCTCTCTGAGTGCTTCTGACCGTGAGACCTAGGTCCTCCATGGAAGCCGTGACGCTTCACGACGCCTTGGAAACCTTTACCCTTGGATGTGGCACTGACTGCTATATTGTCGCCGACATTGAATTGGGATAATTCGAGTTTGTCCCCAACTTTCTGCGCAGGGGCATCAACGCCTGACTGCGCAGGCAGGCGGTACTCGCAGACTGATGCAAATGATCCCATATCCTTGAAATGACCTTTTTGTGGTTTGGCAATGCGATTGGGATTCCTCGTTCCCTCACCTATCTGCAATGCTTCATAACCATCAACTTCTTTCGTTCTGACCTGAACTACAACATTGCCTCGGATCTGCACTGCCGTAACTGGAACAGCCCTGCCCGAAGCATCGTAGATCTGTGTCATATTTAACTTTCGTCCGAGTATAAATTTCATGGGGGTTAGTCTTAAAGTCTGTAAAGTCCTTAAAGTCCAAAGTCGCGCTTTGCTGCGTTTCCTTTATAGACTTTATGACTTTATGGACTTTCAACTTGCTACTTACATCATCTTCACATCTATATTCACTCCTGACGGCAGACTCAAGTTCGTGAGAGCTTCGATAACCTTGGGATTTGGATTTACTATATCGATAAGTCTCTTGTGAACCCTCATCTCGAACTGCTCTCTGGAATTCTTATCGATGAACGAGGAACGGTTAACTGTGTACTTCTTTATCTCTGTTGGCAGTGGCACTGGGCCATGTATCTCCGCGTCGTATCTCGCGGCGGTGTCCATGATCTGTTTCAAAGAAGCGTCCAGTATCTTGTGTTCATAAGCTCGCACTCGGATCCTCAAGTGTGGGACTTCCGTCGCAGCTTTCACTTTCTTTGCGCGAGGAGCTCGTTTGACCGCTGGCTTCGAAGCGGTCTCCTTTTTAATTGTGTCTGTGGTGGTTGGCATATTGTTAGTCGAAAGTCTTTAAAGTCCTTAAAGTCGAAAGTTTTGGTGTTTATTGAGTTACTTTATGGACTTTATGACTTTACAGACTTTATGGACTCATTACGCTACTATCTTCGTCACGACTCCTGCTCCGACTGTCTTTCCTCCTTCACGGACTGCGAAACGCTGCTTGTCCTCGAGGGCGACTGGGGCAACGAGCTTGACCTTGAAAGTGATAGTGTCTCCTGGCATAACCATCTCTACCTTCTCTGGCAATGTTACTTCACCTGTCACATCCGTCGTGCGGATATAGAACTGAGGCTTGTATCCTGTGAAGAATGGTGTGTGGCGACCTCCCTCTTCTTTCTTCAAAACGTAAACTTCGGCTTCGAATTCTGTATGAGGTTTGACGGTACCAATCTTGGCCAAAACTTGACCGCGTGATACATCATCCTTACCTGTACCTCGCAATAGGAGTCCTGCGTTGTCACCTGCCATACCTTCCTTGAGTGACTTGTTGAACATCTCGATACCTGTGATGACTGTTTTTGCTGTATCTCTGAATCCAACTATCTCGACTTCCTCACCGACTTTGATGATACCGCGTTCGATACGACCTGTAACCACTGTTCCACGACCTTCGATAGAGAAAATGTCTTCGATAGGCATAAGGAATGGCTTGTCGACTTCACGAACTGGGGTTGGGATATATGAGTCGAGTGCTGCCATGAGCTCGTCGATCTTCAGTGACCATGTAGCATCGCCGTTTAGAGCATTGGAAGCTGAACCACGGATGATAGGGACATTCTTGCCGTCAAATTTGTTCTTTGTGAGAAGTTCACGCACCTCTTCCTCCACAAGGTCGATAAGGTCCTGTTCTGGTACTAGGTCACATTTGTTCAAGAAAACGACGATCTTTGGTACACCGACTTGGTAAGCCAACAGCACATGCTCACGAGTCTGAGGCATCACACCGTCTGTAGCAGACACGACCAATATAGCACCGTCCATCTGAGCGGCACCTGTGATCATGTTCTTGATAAAGTCGGCGTGTCCTGGACAGTCGATGTGAGCGTAGTGACGAGTAGCTGACTCATACTCCACATGAGATAGAGAGATAGTAACTGTCTTTGTCGCATCACGAACGGTTCCACCCTTTGTGATATCTGCGTAAGCTTTTACATTGGCGAGACCCTTCTTTGCCTGGACGGCCAAAATAGCTGCTGTTAGAGTAGACTTCCCGTGGTCGATGTGACCGATAGTACCCACGTTGACATGGGGCTTTGTACGATTGAATTCTGCTGTTGCCATAATATTGTTTTAGAGCCCCGAGACTTGGATATTATCGCCAATGTTGTGCATGAGCACTAGCGATAGATATCCAAATCGAGGGGATAAATTATTAGTTAGCTTATAATAACGCCTGGGTGGCGCGTGAAAAGTAGTTTAGCATATGGCAGTATTTTACGCAAATTTTGCACTGGGTTACATAGGTCAAGCCTCGACACCATGTATAGGCCTGACCTGTGCAGTTTTACAACCACTTGACAATCAATACCATTATGTAGTATAATGGAAGCTGAAATCGGAAGCGTTTTTCCGATAAGAGAACGGAGTTGTTTTATGAAAATTAATATGTTGCAGATGGCAGGTGTGGCCGCAGTCGCTGCGACACTCAGTGGTTGTGCTATCCAAGCGGGTGGGACGAAAATCTCGTTTTTCGACCTGCCGCCGGCGCCAGTTTACGCCGTTCCAGTCGAATCCGCTCCCGGGACAGTCTACTATTACGCTCCACCAGCACATGGCGTCGTGACTTACTACTACGGGCCCGGTGTCTACTACTATCACGACCGCGGCCAGCGGCGATATTATCGCCACCACTAGCCTCCGTCGACACCCTGTCGATGGTACAAGTCCATTTCAAGCCACTTCCCCTAACGGAAGTGGCCCTTTTTATGTATAGGTCAGACCTATCTAGTATGTAGTGATTTCACCCATACAAAAAGAGGCCGCATCTCCCCATTGGAAACGCGGCACTCTGTGAACTGACTAAAGGAACTAGGTTCGAGTCGGCGGACTAGTACGACCGCTGGAATTGGATCTGAAACTGGTTCGCAGAATCCTTTCCAATGGGCGGCAGAACTGTTACTACAGCGTTGTCTAGGACTTCCTTGGTGTAGTACATGACCTGGCCGTACTGATCAGTAGTCGTGAGCGTTGGTACCTCGGGCATGTCACCGCTAGGAACTGGCCGCTTGATAGTGATCGTGGCACCGTTCAGATTGTTGGCATATATAGTCAGATGATGTCGGCCAATATCAGGAACATCGTAAACTTTTGCGGCAACCGCTTGGCCGTTACGAACGACGTGACAATCGAACTTCTGGTTGGAAAACCAGCAGTAACCATATTCACCGAGTCTGGCTTCCCTTTCCCCACCCGCACGAACGATGTTTAGGGCGGGATCTTCGATGAGGACCTGATCCTTGAACGGATCGATGCGTCCCCATGCTAGACGGCCACCATTGCCGTCAACGACGTTGTACGTGGCACCGATGGAGAACGGACCAGGCTGAATGATCATATAATCACCGTCCGGACCCCAACCCCACCAATCAACACCATCCATCTGAACCGAAATAGAATTCGGATCAGTACCATTTAGAGGTACCTTGAATGATGGCATGTCAGGTTCAAGAGCTATCTTGATCGCGTCACCCTTGAAAAGGGCATTGGTATTGAATGAACCGGATGATGCAAGGGCACCATTATGGTCTAGAGCGGAAATGCTCACAGAGAACCCTTGGTAACCAGAGTCCGGAACAGGAATGCCGGCTATGGGCTCAGGCAACGGAATGTTTTTCTCGTTAATCACCAGGTTGGTGATGAGACAATCGGGCCCCATGCTGAAGCGCATCCTGATCGGAACCCAGGTCTGGTCGATCATCTGCTGCGCATCGACCCACCCGGCATAATGATCCGTGGTATGCAAGAGGAATGCCCTCGCAAGTGTCTCCGCATCCTGGAAGCCGCCCGACTGGGGAGACTTGATTTTCGAGGATTGGGCGTTGGAGGTGTAGGAACTGACGGCTATCAAAGCCGCCACGATGATGGTAACAATTTTCTTCATATTATCTTTTCTTTCTTTTTTGTTTGTCTGTTTATTGTTTCGTTTGATTGTTTACTTTCTTACTACAGGATTCTTCAACTTGAGACCGACACTGACCGGGACAACTGTCCGCGATGATAGATGAAACTCTGCCAGCGCGGCGTCTGTTTCAGACATGGCATTTTGAGAAACGGAGGCCGTTTCCAAACCCACTATCTTGTTCGTCTCGGGGACCTCTTTTGCCGTTTCCACCGCCGCCTCGGTTCTCACCGTTGCGACCGCGACTTGTCCGCTCTGCCGATCGAGATCGGTCGTGGCGAACAGATACATCACCACTGTGACAGCAGTCAGGACCAAAGCCCCGACCACGCACCACACCGTTGTTGAATTTTTCATATCTTCCTCCAAAACTACCCAAAAACCACTCCTTTCCGCACAACCGTGCGAAGGCTATATATCTCAATATATGTGGTTTTCAGGGTACTACAGACAGGCTACATTAGCCCATCTTTTTTGTTTGACTGCAACTATCCTAGCATTATATAGACCACTTGTCAAGGTGGCAGGAATATATCATCCGAGTATGATAGGTATATGATCAATCCCCTAACATGGCTCTCCCGTAGACGATTCCCCTATGAACCGCTCATAAATATCGAGATTTCTAGGAGTGCGCTCATAAACAACCTGGATGAATTTAGGAAACTAGCATCTAACCACAGCATTGCGCCAGTATTGAAGAGTAACGCTTATGGTCACGGACTCCATGAAGTTGCAACCATCTTGGAGAGGTACAGACACACATTGAGGGGTGCCAGAAATACTAATGGCCAAGGCACTATTCCATTTTTCGTCATTGACTCATATTTTGAAGCAGTGGCACTCCGAGCGAGAGGTATAAAGACACCACTACTCGTCATCGGTTTCAGTCAAACCGAAACCATCATCTCTTCTAGATTGGATAATGTCGCTTTTACTATCGGTAGTATCGAGGCTCTCCAAGGACTCGAGGATACCGAACATCCTATAGCGATACATCTAAAGATAGATACCGGCATGCATAGACAAGGTATCAAATCCGAAGAAATCCACACAGCCATAGAACTCATCGCTGAAAACACGAACATCGTCTTGCAAGGTATCTGTTCTCACTTATCTGATTCTGACAATGACGACCCTTCATTTACTGAAGGTCAGATAAATGTTTGGAACAAAGCAGTGAGCCATTTCAAAAATGAATTCCCTTCACTCAAATACACTCATCTCAGCGCAACTTGTGGTCATAGGTACACACCTGATATAGATGCAAATGTTTCGAGGCTAGGGATAGGTCTATATGGACTCGTTGATGGTTCGCTGTTTCCAGAAACATTGAACCTGAAACCTGTACTCAAGATGCAGACCATCATAGCGACGACCAAAAAGATCCACCGCGATGACAGTGTAGGTTATAGTGGAAATTTCACCGCTGATCACGACATGACCATAGCCACTATACCTGTCGGATATTATGAAGGGGTCGATCGTAGACTTTCCAATGTGGGTTCAGTCGGAGTTGGTAATGACAATGTTACTTGCGCAATGATAGGTAACATCAGTATGAATATGACGACGATAGATGTCTCTCATGTCGAAGGTGACACTCACGGTATGAAGGTGGTGGTTTTCAGTAATGATATGCATGATCCGAACTCGATAGTTTCGTTGGCAAAAGCTGGTGGCTTGCTAACTTATGAGATAGCTGTGCATATCCCTGCGCAGTTGAGGAGGGTGGTGGTGGAGTAGGAGGTTTTCCGATACCTCGTGATTGCGGTTCAATCGTACGAGTTTATCGTACAGATGAACTGTCATTATTTCAGTTGTCGACAAATTGTCGATAACTCAATTACGCTCGGTTGAATTACTATTTCTGTATTCGATTTGTATTATCATCTCGATAACATCCTTGATTGCCTGATTATACCCGTCTGCCCAGTCATCTCCCGGACAACAAGTATTTGTTTTTGCATATTCCCAACCATCAGCTTCGGTGGATGGGCTCTAAGCTTCCTTATCTGTGATAGTAGTTTCTTCATTTAATTAATTTGTTCTTTCTGGTTCTCCAATTCTCGCCAGTGATGACCGGTTTTCCAATCTTTTTTTCTATCTGCTTGCGCGCATCACCAGCGATAGTGCCACCTTCCTTGGCGATCTTCGCACTCTCATCCAACCCGACTGGTTCTTCTTTCTTGGAGATCTCCGTAGTTGCTGTCTCTGCTAGCATATTGAGAACGAGCTCTAGATTGGTCATATTATCTCGAAGATTCTCTTTCTTTAGATCCTTGAGATTCTTGTATTCTCTGGTCGTCATGCCCGTCCAAGCTTTCGTGATCTCATCAGTCAATATGGCGTACTCGCGACCTTCTTTTACGCCAGCTTTGTCCCATTCATTTGTAAGTTCCTTACGAATCTCAATGGATTTCAACCTTTGCATTATCCACGCTGGTGAATAACCCTTCGCTATATATGTCTTCAATGCTCTGTTGATAGCAAGTTCTGGATCTGCGGTTTCCTCAAGTCGTTCGTAGCCAACTCTTGCAAGCCACAACTTAAATGGTTCGGCGTTTGGGGATGGGATGGATTGGACCAAGCGGAGCATTACTTCGGTGTCCGCGGTATCTGTAAGATAATATTTACCGTCAGACGATAACATTTTCAGTTGGTTACATTTTGTAACCACCTCACTTCCCTCAGCATTTAGGCGGTTTTTAAGAACCTTCCAATAGTTTCTAGGATCTACACTGCCAGATAACACACCCACAACATCAACCACAGAAAAGTACCACTTCTCCGACTGGTCATCCCAATGTCGGCGAATCTGAGTACCTTCAAAGATAGCTAAATGTTTTGGTTTTGTATTTTCTGCTTCTTCCATGCATCCATTGTCTCACCAAAAAGAATTAAATCAATATTGACTAGTCGAAATATTGATGCCTATTATGGATAGCGCGAGCAGTCGTGTCGCTCCGGCATCGATTCAAAAATCTACCTAGAAAATCGTGCCCTGCACCCCTTGATGCCATATGATGTAATCTACTAAACTTTCTATTGGAACTTACTCACCTATATTTGGTCCATAAACTGCCCTAATATTATCTCTCCCATATCCATAGTCAACTGTAAAATTTAACTTACCATCTGCTCCTCTAATATATGGCGTGATGATCACCAAGCCAACAGGTTCTCTCGGAGCTATAACTTTCAGTCCAAACTTTTGAGAAAGCTTTTGACCTATACCTTCTTCCTGTCCAGTTGAACAAGATTCCAAAATGATAGTTGCTCCCGGCTCAAAGAAACCTCCTATCTCATGAACCCTACTTCCTTGCAAATCATCAGGAGTCAATTCATTATTTAAATTTCCCCTCTTACCTTCACTATGTTCCCTGAATTCTCCCAACTGTATTGAATCTTTAGTTCCGTGTCCGCCAATTATAGCGAAAGATATTTTATGTGTATCACCATATTGTGTATCCAGATCGTTCAGAATCCTCCCCACATCTTTTCTAGATCCACATTCAAAAATGCGTAATAAATATGGTACTAATTCTGGACCGGCATCAAATGAACTTTCTAATTTCGCGAAAGTTCCCTTACTGTTATAAAAAGCACCATTCCAATCGGTTTTGGGAAATAAAATAATTCCATATGGTCTATCCATATTACCCGTCTCCCTGTCTTGTTCAAATAGCATAGATTCTGGGTATCTACCAAATTCTACAATTCCAAAACTATCAGTTAGGCGCTTCGTTATACCGTGAGCCAATGGCGCAGACTCTAGGTTTGCAACCGCAGCCAAATTTCTCGCAACAAACCAGTCTCTTTTCCCGTGACTTGCGGTCCATTTTTTTGTGTAAATAGAAGCATACTCCCCGGCAACCCCGTAACGCTCGAGGGTATCCTGCAATAATTGTTTAGCTTTAGCCTCAAAACAATATCTATCTGAAAGGAAGATATCCCTTCGCTCCTCTCCTTTATCAGGACCCTCTTCCAACTTATCTCCATAATAAAGTAATCCACCCAGAATATGTGCCCCTGACTTCAAGGTATTTATTTCACTCAATAGTCTACTAATCATTCCCAAAAGTTCGCCGTGATGTTCTGGACCAAAATTCGCTAGGACTGTTAATGCCCTCGTTATAGACTCAAAATGTGCATCTTTTATAATAGACGCCAACTCTCCAAGAAAATAAGGATCTCTTGAAGATAAAAACTGCTCAATCTTCGGTAAATTTCCAACTAGAAAATCAACTACTTTTTTTGTTTCCTTATCGCTACCAAAGTTCCCAGCTTCGCTAATTATATCAAAAATTGCTAACTCCCCATCCTTCAACTCAGGATCTTCTAATCTTGAAAGATTATCGGATATAAGTGAATAGACTAATTCTCTAGATGGAATTTCCACCTCTCTAAATTTGGAAACTTCGTGTAGCGCATCTCTTATGGCTCCACATATTTCAAATCGTCTCATAGGAGTCGTATCTGATCGTGCTTCCTCCAAGACAAAAGAGACTACATTAAAAAAGATCCTATCAACATCGACCATATGAGCGTGATATCTATTTTCAAGTTTTTCTTGCTCGCCTCTGTCTCTATTGACATCATATGGTTTATAATAATCGTGTTTAATTACAAAATTCCTGACGGCACTTATGGCATTTTTTAAACCTTGTTGTAAATGAATTACATGTTCAATTTCTTTAGGTAACTCAAAATCAGCTAATTTTGGTTCTCTGTCTGATTGAGGATCTTGCCGTCCATTATTTTCTATGGTTTCTACTTGCAACTTTGGATCCCCTGGACCCCTTTCTGGATTTACCATTTTTGAATTATACATTCTTTTCCAAAACAATAAAAGTCATTATTTTGCAACTTTACTACCTCCCGCAAAAGATAACCCTTACTCAAGGTAATTCTTATATGTGTATCGTCTGGGACGAAGTAAGTAATCTATTTGGCGTTGAATATTGCAAATAAAATACTCAGGGCTCGTCAAAATCTCATCTCGTACCAATTCAACTTATATATATCTTGAATCAATATTCTCTCACCTTTTGGCCATTTCTCGTTCTTTTCCAAACCAAGTAGACCTATGGCTTTCCTAACACTAGTCTCGCTAAGACCTTCAATCTCGAGGAATGCTGGCATATTTGGGTATTGATCAATATCAAATGTCCAATCTTTTAAATTGTATTCTCAAAAACCAATTATCCTCTCCTTCTT
>CAINCE010000053.1 GCA_903846945.1 uncultured bacterium | reverse complement strand
TCCTGCGCCAGATATGATGCGATGACTTGATCTCTCGCATAGAGTGCCGTCGTCAGCCCTTTACTCGCCACGACCAATGGACCAGATATAGCGATCATGAGTACCGTGACTGCCACCAATGTTTCGATGATGGTAAAACCACCTTTGTGACTGCACTTTGAATTTTTAAATTTTACAGTTTGCATTTTGATTTTCTTGACCTCCGAAGCTTTCTTGCCCTCCATAGCATTGGCGAAGGATGGAGCGAAGGAGGTTGCATTTTGATATTTTCAGTTTGCATTATTTTTTATTGGCCACTAGGTACTCTAGCTGAAACAGTGGTTTGGATATTGAAGTAAGACCTCTCTAACTCGCGCGCGCCCACATAGCCAGAGATACGAAAAGTGGCACGGGGGTATGGATTATTTGGAGCAGTAGTCGGATTTGAGTCGGTTACCACCACAGCATAACCAGTTATGATGACATTGGGATCGATGATGGAGGTAAAAGCAACACCCCCTGCTCCAAGAGTGCCCTCACAAGTTATGTCAACGATGGACTGAGCCGCTTTTTGAATATCCCATCTATTTGCAATTTTTTCAAACCGATATGCATATTCCAGATTACAGGTTCCGAAACCATTCAGTTTGGATGATCTAAATGCTATCATCGAACCATTAATTAAATTCGGATTTGTACTTGAATCTGCCACAAAAGTGCATTCAGCCGGAGTAAACGGAAAAGTTGCTTGCTGCGCACCACTTTCCTGACAAGAGAAATCCGACCCCACTCTCATCTCACGAGACATGGACTCGAGAGCATAGTTGATATTGGTCATCGCTGACTGGAGTGACTGCGCTTTCTTGTTTGCGCTCACTATCTTCATGAGGGCACCGAGCGCGACGACGGCGACAACAGAAAATATAGCGAGGGATACTATCATCTCGATCAAGGTAAAACCCTGAGATGCACAAAATTTCATTGCCGATCTTTTGCGTCCAAATATTTTCCATCCCCTGCCTTCGCAGAGGACAAGCTTTGATTTTTGCATTTTCAAATTATTTATATATCTACAGATATCTGACCATTATCGCTGACGCTGATAGATCTGGTGCTACCGTCGGTGCCCTTGATGATGATTTTCGAGTACGGCGTAAGCGCGCTACTACTATTAGTATAATATATAAATGCCGTCGGGTCAGGGCGTCTAAACATTATGTCCAATTTACCAGCTGTAGCAGAAGTACAAACTGTTACACTACCATAACAATACCCTGATATTTTCGCCCCCCTTTTCAATGTGTAAGTATTGATAGTGGTGTCGACGCCACTAGTATTAGTATGATCGATACTAGTCAATGGTTCTGCGAATAACTGAAACTGAGTCGGTGTAGTCATATCAAACTCTATCCCATATGCGCATTGGAATGAGGTGCTAGCATTACAAAGCACATCTGCCCCACTCGAATCCTTCACACTCTTCACACTCAATCCATAGTTCTGCGCTGTTCGTAACTGCAGTGCCGTCTCATATGCGAGGTTTGTGAGGAGTACGCTCTGATTGAAATTGCCGTATTTTGCCATCAGCAATGCCGTCATGATCACAAATATGGTGATGCAGACCAATAGTTCGATGAGGGTAAATGCTCGGTTGTGTTTTCGAGAACGGATCATGGGTTTATTGTAACATATTGTTTCATGTCATTTTAGCTTGGGTCTGACAACTTGGGTCTGACAGCGAAGACCATCCACAGGTGTCGACACTTTCGTCGACCGGGAATCTACCTCTTTGCTCCTAAATCTAAAATCGTAAATCCTACCTCTTTTTCCCCACCTCCTTCCTCTTTGCTCCTGAATCTTAAATCGTAAATCTTACATCTACAAATAATTCACCAGCAATTCTCTAATCATCCCCACATCTATGACCTGTATATGGAATATGAGTACTAGATACATCCCTAGGATGAGATATGGTCCAAATGGTATCTCTGTTCGCGGTTTGAACCTACGATAAGTGACGAAGAGCCAGATGACAGATATGACCGCCGCTATCCAGAATGACAGAACCAGAGCATTGACACCTGCAGCTATCCCCAGAAACCAACCTATTCCAAGTGTGAGTTTCGCATCGCCTAGTCCCATCCATTTCCCCCTAGAGACGATCCAGATCAAGGCAAATGGTGATGCGAGTAATGGTCCGGCGAGGAATGCAGAGATGTTCGGTACATGGAACCACGATGCCCCACCGATACATAAGTTCATCAGAGAAAGTAATATAAATGTGTACGAAAATTGGTCTGGGATGATCTTGTGCTTGATATCATAAGCAGAGATGACTAGGAGTAGACAAGTTGCTAGTAGATATATGAAAGTTGTAATGCCTGTAGATAGGTTCGTCGGCGGAAATGTCATGAATACGAGCACGAACACTGCGCCAGCCACGAATTCTACTGCTGGATATTGCCAAGAGATCTTGCTCTTGCACTTCTTGCACGCACCTCTCTGTGCCAAGAAACTGAATAGTGGCACGAGCTCCTTCCAAGTGAGAGTCGTACCGCAAGACATACATTTCGACCTCCCTCCTATACCGGTCCCAGTGTTAAATCTGAGCGAAACCACATTCAAAAAGCTGCCGATGACAGTGCCGAATATGAATGAGAGGATGAGTGAGAGTGTGTCCATGGTCTTTGTCATTCCCGCGCAGGCGGGAATCCATTACTTTGGGCCGATGCAGTAGTCGCGGGGGTGTGAGGCGGCTTCATAACAAGAAAATCCGGTTGCCCATGTTTTTGTTGCCGCACGAACTGCTTCAGATAGACCGTCCGTTACTACAGCATTCGAACTCTCGAGCGTAGTATGCAGGACATAGTCTGTATTATTACTACTATTTATCGCATATTCATAGACTGTCTGACCCGTCACTCCTGTAGGAGGTGTGGGTATAGAAGCGATGAAATCAGTCATCATGTACGCATTGGTCGTATTTGTGTTCGTCTTACTACATTGATTAGGGACCTGCGTTTCACCAATCCCAACACCACCACCTGTGACATTCGGATATCTATCACACCTATCGAAGTACAGTGACAGCGCCACTTGGATACTTCCTAGATCCGATATCCTCTTCGCATCTCTCGCCTTCCCTTTCGCACCGGACAGATTGGTCATGATGATGCCCGAGAGGATGGCGATGATGGCTATGACCACCAACATCTCGATCAAGGTAAACCCACGAGTAAACGAACGCCTGGTAATCTTGCTTCGCGAAGTGCCCGATGAATTGGGCAAACTATTAGTTTTTTTCATATCGTAATTGTAGCATATATCGGTTTGCAAATACCAAGCTGAATTATGACAAGGTCTACCCTTGTCGGCTAGAGTTAGCAAGGTTCCACCTTACTATGCATGAAAATGGCATCGAATTGTATAGCCAAACTTTACAATTATTGAATTAAGCTATAAATAGAGCCGTATTATCGCCCGCAAAAAATTCATTCATTTTTTATCGCTTTTTCATTATTATTTTATCGAAATTTGAACCTTTTTTTATCAGTTCTTCATCGCTCGTTTGATATAATTAATAAGTGATGAATATATTTCAATCATCAAAGTCAAAGCTGCCAGGTACCAACGGTACCGAGTTGTATCGCTATGCCAATGCTATCTATAAGAAAATAGCATCAAGAACAAAAAGAAGACCATACATAAGATCAAAATACTTCAAGAAAGAAAAAGTGTTTCTTGATTACTTCTGGGGACATTTGGAAACAAAGAATTGGAATGACCGAGTTAGGAGACTCACATATTACAATTGTGCCATAGATCTAATCATGAACACTACTTCTAGACCCGAAATCGTATCTAACCCCAACGACAAGAGTCAAAGATTCTACCGTTTCAGAGGTAAAACGAGAGAAGGTGAAAGATTTGCTGTCCAAATAATGGAAAATATCAATGGAACAGAAAAACTATTTATCTCATTATATCCTGACCCATAAACGAAAAGGGCTCCCCGCCAAGTGTGGTACGAAACCACGGCCGAAAGCTCTCTTCTTAGTTACTAGTTTAGCAAAATTATTATCAATGTCAACTAACCGAGTAGCGAGGTTCCACCTTACCAAAACATATGCATATAATCAACGAACACTACCATATCTATAACCGCGGAGCTCATAAAGAGCCGATATTTCGAGATGCAACAGATTACCTTCGATTTTTACAACTGCTATATGTTGCAAATAGTGTAAAATCAGTCAGGTTCTACAACCTTGACCTTAACAGGATATTCTCTTACAACAGGGGCGATACGTTAGTCGATATTATTGCTTACTGCCTGATGCCAAATCATTTCCATCTGATAATCGAGGAAAAAATGGAAAATGGTACTAGTAGATTCCTTCGTAAGCTTTGTACTGGGTATTCTATGTACTTCAATTTCAAATATGACCATTCTGGCACGATCTTCCAAGGATCAGTCAAATCTAAGCATGTCGGTAATGATGATTACTTCAGATACTTGATCCAATATGTACATCTGAATCCATACGGTATAGAAGAGCCTGAATTGATGAAGGCAACAAAACAGGAACATCTCGATGAAGCGATCGCGGTCTCACGAGAATACGAGTATTCCAGCTATAAAGATTATCTAGGAGAAGATAGACCGCGGAAAGCGATCCTCAGTAAGGTGGAACCTCGCTAACGCGCGTTAGCGAGGTTCCACCTTACTGAAACACAAACCCACCCCACTCTTCGAAAAGACTGGGGTGGGAGAGGAAAACAATATACAATCAAATTATTCAACACAAGCTCCGGAAGCAATCTCTGCACTTACCCCAGCCTGATTGTTAGTAGAAATAGTAACTTGCTTTGACTTTCCTGTTGAATCTACACACCACCCAGTAAGTGAATCAGATTTTAGCTGACTCACTACTGCCCACTTACTTCCCAGGTTTGATGTTGTATCATCAGTCATACAAGCAGCTAATCCGCTACCCTGAGCTACTGCACCAGCAATAGCACCTCTTATTGTAGGGTCTGCATAAAACATCGTCGTACCTAATGTTGGACATGCTGCGGCTGTAGTAACCTCTACTCCATAGGCATTACTGTTATCTGATGCATACATTTCTGCCTGAGTCCTAACCGTATCAAGGTTTGATTTAACTGCCGCATCAGCACCCTTACTCCTAGCACTTCCCAAACTCACCAACACAACTGAAGCCAAAATACCTATAATAGCGATAACCACGAGCAATTCGATAAGTGTGAAACCGCGTACCTTACTTGTGAACTTTTTCATTTTTTTAAGTCTAAAGTATCTAAAGTCTTTAAATCCTATAAAGTAAATTTGTCTTTTCTTTATGGACTTTATGGACTTTCGACTTTATGGACTAATTATATTAACTAATAATTTGCTAGTAATACGTACTCTACCCTATCCATTAACCAACGACCTTGATTATAAAGGTTGTTACGCTCAATTATAGCACTGAACCCCCCAAAACATGCAAACAGGGGCTGTGGATAACAAATCGCGGCTTATCTTTAGACAAACTTCCTAAAATTACTACGATTTACTAACGAAACCGAGCTACCAACATATGACTCTGTAAAATCCTTTGGTATCTTATATGCATCCTCGCGCCACTTTATTTCGAAACCATCGATCTTACCACCATATTCTTCGACATAATCAATCTCCTTCTGATCATATGTCCTCCAAAAGAAGGAATTGACCTTCTTCCCTTCATTGTCATTGTTTTTCATTCTTTCTGCTATCATGAAATTCTCCCACATGGCACCGACATCGTTTCGTACAGAAAAATCATTATAATTCCTGATGAGACTATTTCTGACGCCTGTATCATAAAAATATATCTTTCTCATTCTACCTATCTCCTTCCTCAAATTCCTAGATAATGGTGGCACCTTGAAAATGATAAAGGCTTTTTCTAGGATATCGACATACTTCTCCACCGTTAACTTGTCCATACTGAGGAGTGTTGCCAATTCCTTGTACGATACCTCGTTACCTATCTGCAAAGCCAATGCCTGAAGCAACTTCATGATGACTTCAGGTTTCTTTATATTTTGAAATTCGAGCGCATCTTTGTAAAGATAACTTTCCGAAAGAGAGTCCAGTATATTTGGTGCATCTATACTGGTCGCCAAAGCTACCCTTGGATACATTCCAAAAGTGATGATCTTTTCTAGCATCCTATCAATATCCGTCTTGGAATAGACAGTCTCCAATTCGGCCAATGACAAGGAGTGCAGATGGAACTCGATCTTTCGCCCAGTGAGTGGTTCCGATATAGCATTTGATAACTCAAAACTCGATGACCCCGTAGCGATGATCTGGATCGAAGGAAAATTATCGACCAAGAGCTTTAGTGATAACCCGATATTTTTTACTCTCTGTGCCTCATCGATAAGTACCAGTTTCTTTCCACCCGCTATGTCCAATAGTTCTGTCGATGTTCTGTCTGTCAACCTATCCCTCACATCTGGCTCATCACAATTCAGGTAAATAGCGTCGCTTGCGTACTTCCTTTCCAGTTCTTTGAGAATCGTGGTCTTTCCCACTTGTCTCGCACCATAAATAACTATAACCTGCCCCTTGAACAGATTGGTCTCAATCCTGTCTTGAATTTTGCGTTTGATATACATATTTAGGTAAATAAGGTGATTGGACTCACCCTATTATAGCTAAATAAGGTGATTTGTCAATTTCAAGGAGTGTGACTCCTCCAAATAGGCTTATTTCAAGGAGTTGGTCAACTTGGAGTGCTTTTTGCCATAATTTTTGCAAACAGAGGCTGTGGATAACATGGTGGGGGCAAGTGATTAGTATTTAGGTGTTAGTAGTTAGTTTGCGACGACTAATTACTAAGTACTAATTCCTAATTACTATTACCTACTGCGCCCCGGCAATATTGTAGATAGGCACCAAGACCGAGGCTAGGAGTACAGCCACTCCACCTCCCAACATCACGATCATGGCAGGCTCGATGAGCGAAACCAATGAGTCGACAGCTGTAGTAACTTCACGAGTATAGAAGTGTGCTATGGTCTTCAGGATAGAACCGACTTCACCAGTCTCTTCACCAACTTTCATCATCTGCACCATGATACCTGGGATCTGCTGTGGGTTGTTAGATAATGACTCCGATAGAGTCTTACCACCTTTCACTGACTCAACCGCATCACTCATGATACCTTCATAAACTTTGTTATTGATAACATCAGAGGTAAGTTCGAGAGCACGGACTATAGGGATACCGGATGTGAGCATCGTGTTCATATTGTCAGCGATCCTCGAGAGATACAACTTCTTAAATAGTGAACTGACATATGGTATGCGGAGTTTGAATTGGTCAAATGCATACTTACCAGTCGGTGTACGGATGAATCTCACCACGAAGAATCCTGCGACGATGAGCACTCCGAGAAGGACGAATCCGTAGTTCACGAGGAAATTACTGATGCCGAGAATGACTTGCGTATATACAGGTATCTCCGCACCTGAGTCGGTGATGATACCGCTGATCTTCGGGATGACCATAGTGAACATGAGGATCATCACCGTGAAGAATGTGACCACGACGAAGGCTGGGTATATGAGTGCGCCGCGGACTTTGGAAGCTAGTTCATATGTCCTATCCATGTAGTCAGCCAGATAGTTAAATGTTTCATCGAGCTTTCCTGACTCTTCACCAGCCTTGACCATGTTCGTATAGAAAGGAGTGAATATCTTTGGATGTTTGGCTAGTGCTGTAGAGATAGAGCTGCCGCCCTGGATATCATCAGCGATCACGGTCAACTTGATTCCGAGAACTCTGTTCTCTGTCTCAGCTGATAGTAGTCGGAAGACGCGCAGAGCAGAAACTTGCGCCTCGAATAGAGTCGAGAGTTGTCTCGATAAGATAACGACATCTTTTGAAGAGACGCGGTCGAACAATGAGATGTTCTTGGAGAGGAATCCTGACGATGCACCAGCTTCTTTGACTCCAGTCAAGGTGAGTCCCCTCCTCTGGAGTGAGGAGATAGCAACATCGACATTTATAGCATCTACCGCACCAGTTTTCTTGGCTCCAGTAGCATCGACAGCTTCGTAGTTGAATAGCATAAGTTTAGTTAAGTATATCTTGTATTAATCTATACCTCAATGATTCTATTGGAGGAGCTAGGAGCTAAGAGCTAAGAGCTAAGAGCTTAGAATAATTATTAGATTTGGGCCTGCTCATTTCTTGCCTCCTAGCTCTTAGCTCTAATCTCTAGATCATGCGTTCCAAAACCTTCGGATTCAGCGAATTTTGATAAGCGCTCTCGACCGTGATCTCGCCACTCCTCACTAGTTCGGCTAGCGACCTATTCATATCGATCATGCCTTCCTGGGAACTAGTCTCCACGACAGAATTCAGCTCATGTGTCCTCCTCTCACGAATGAGGTTGGAGACGGCCGTGTTATTGATGAGTAGTTCATATGCTGGTATGAGACCGCCTGATATCCTCGGCACTAGTCTCTGTGAGAATATCCCCGTGAGTGAACCTGCCAACTGCACTCGGATCTGATCCTGCTGACCTGGTGGGAATGAGTCGATGATACGATCTATAGTCTGTGAAGCATTGTTGGTGTGTAGAGTAGAGAAGATGAGGTGACCTGTCTCAGCAGCAGTCACCGCGGTTGCGATGGTATTGATATCTCGCATCTCACCCACCATACAAACATCGATATCTTCGCGGAACATCGCCGTGAGTGCACTATGGAAATCTGGTGTATCTAGACGCACCTCTCTTTGGTCGATGATGGACTTCTTTGACTCAAATAGATATTCTATAGGGTCTTCGATAGTCATGATATGCTCAGTCCTAGTTTCATTGATCATCTCGATCATCGAAGCGAGAGTCGTACTCTTCCCTACTCCGATAGGTCCGACGACGAGGAAGAATCCTTGCTCTTTCCTGGTAAATGACTCGAGGATCGGTGGCAGATTTAGGTCAGCAAAAGTCCTGACCATCTTTGGAATGAGTCGGAGAGCAACGGACACGACGCCTTGATGATAGTATGCATTCCCGCGGAACCTGGCGTTAGTGAGACTATATGAGAAATCAACGTTCTTTTCTGTGGCTAGGAGGTCTTTGTTGGCGGGTGATAAAAAGACGTCCAAGAATCCTTTCATGTCGATCTCTGTGACTACTGGCATTTTGAGCAATGGCAACAGGATACCTGATGCCCTGATGACAGGATTTCGCCCTACAGAGATATGTAGATCGGAGGCACCTTCTTTCAGGATCAGATTCACTAGATTGTCGATTTCTTTTTTGTAGTCCATAGAAGTCAGAGATTTATGAATTAAGATTTATGAATTAATATTTATGAATTAATATTTGCGCGGTCGTAAATCCTAAATCCTAAATCGTAAATCCAATATCATTTTATGTTTATTTATAATTGGTAATGGTTAATGGTCATTGGACGCGCCCCCTGATTTCTGATCTCTGCTGACTATTTTCCCTTACTGCTATATATCTTCTCCACCTGCACCAATACCTCCGATGGAATCGTCAAAGCTTTGATGATATAACCGTCGACTCTGACTTTTTGTGCCTTAGCCAAGTCTTCTGAAGTACCTTGGTTCGTGAGCATGATGATGATAGCGTCACTCGCTAGTCGATCTTGTCGGACTTTATATACAAAATCTAGACCATCCATACCTGGCATAACGATATCTGCCAAAATGATATGCGGGACGAATCCTTCAGTTAGCATCTTCAGCGCCACTTCCGTCCCATCACACGCCCGCACTTCGTAACCTGCTTTGGTAAACTTGAGTGCGTACATATCGAGCAAAAACTTGTCATCATCTACGAACAATATCCTTTTTCCTGTTTTTATTTGGTCTGGCATGGTTTGATTATATCATAGTAAGAATTAATGACTAAGGGGATAGGCGCTAGAGTTTGTTGACCTCCTCTATCGGTATAACTCTCTGGAACGCCTTGATAAACGCATCTTCCTTCAATGTGAGCATGCCCTTACTACGGATAATCTTGGACACTTCGAGCTCTGTTGGTGATGTCAAAATAGTCTGTTCTATCTCTTTGTCCATCATGAACATCTCAAAGACGGCCATACGACCTCGCGTACCCTTGGGACAACTCGGCGTTGGTTTGATCTTGTAGACAGTATCTGCAAAAGGAACATCCTTCTTGAACTCTGGGGGAAGATCAGAGAATTGGCGGTCGATCATCGCCTTTAGACTAGCATCGACAGGTGTTGGTTCTCCACCACCGTCAACTAGGAGTCCCACCAGTCTCTGTGCCACAGCCAAGATGAGTGTAGGTGCTATCAGGAATGGATCGACTCCCATGTCGATAAGGCGTGGGATGACACCAGCAGCATTGTTGGTGTGCAATGTTGAGAACACCAGGTGACCAGTCAAGGCTGCCTGCACCGCTAGCTGTGCTGTTTCCTTGTCACGAATCTCTCCCACCATGATCACATCAGGGTCCTGACGGAGTGTTGTACGCAATCCCGTACTAAAGTCGTACCCTATCTCTGGTCTGACTTGGGATTGGCTGACACCGTCTATAGAATATTCCACTGGATCTTCGAGAGATAGTACATTATATGCTTCCCTGTCTATCTCATTTAGGATCGAATACAGCGTCGTCGACTTACCAGAACCCGTAGGACCAGTGAGGAGTATCATGCCATATGGTTTATTGATAGCCTCTTTCAGCATCGCCAGATTCTTTGGAGACAGCCCCATATCATCGATCTTGCGGACACCCTTGGCCTGATCTAGGATACGCATCTCAACCTTTTCACCATAATATGACGGGAATGTAGAGACACGGAAGTCTATCTTCCTACCATCTATGCGTGCAGAAAAACGGCCGTCTTGAGGCTTCCTCTTCTCATCCAGGCGCATGTTCGAGAGAACTTTGATACGCGCAACCACGGCGGAGTGAACTTGAGATGGCAATACGAGACTGGTATTCAATATACCGTCAACACGGAACCTCACCCTGATCTTGTCACGCATATGCTCGATGTGCACATCGGAAGCTTCTCCTTCCACCGCATACCTAACGATCGTAGCAACGATCTTCACTACTGGCGCATCTTCGATGATGATCGTCTGTTCTTTGCCAGCTTCTGGCGTTGTATCCTCTTTCTTGATCGTATCCGATGGTTCTATCGTGAGTTCTGTTTCCAATTCTGTTAGAGCTTTGGAGACTTCACCAGTGATGCCTTTGTACATCTCGATGACTTTCTTGAAATCCTCGTTGGTGATGAGGAACATCTTGTAAGGAATGTTCTTCTTGGCTACGAGGAAAGTGATAGCATCTCTCGCTTCCATATTATCAGGATCAACAATACCAACATCCAGCACTCCGTCAGCGATACCTATCGGCACGAAATTGTAATGTAGAGCCGCTTCCTCGGGAATGAAATCTAGTGCTTCGAAAGGCACTGACTGATCTGAGAGTGACCTCACTGGCATATTCATGAACTCGCCACGAGCAGCGATGATATCATCAGGCTTCACACCTCTCGCGATGAGAGCATCATCGAGTGGTGTACCAGAACTGACTGCAGCACGCAGACTTCGTGCGTCATCCTTGGTAAGCAGCTTCTGTTGTACGAGGATATCTATTACACTCATAGTAGGAGGAACGGAATTATGATATATGAGATATGATATATGAGTCGCGCAATTTTAAATCATATTTCATATCTCATATTTCATATTTCCTTTATACTATCTTGATTAAACTGTTACTAAAGACTTACTTCCTAACGGTTCCACTAGCTTGCATCCCTGGAAGTGGCGCAAATGGATTTGGTCGACCAACATTCTGCTGCGGTATAGCAACGGAGTAATCTCGCAGCGTCGAATACGAAGGATCCCTGAACAGGGCTGTGTCGATCTTTAGTGACTTTATCTGATTTAACAATGCCATTACTCGGAGCCCTACTTGCTGAGCGTCGGCATCAACTGCAGAACTGGTCAGACTTGAATTGGAAACAGCTATACTTCCCTCATAATAGAAATACGCTATGAGGGCAACGATGATGATGCTGGCAATGATAATGATCGATTTTAATGATTTTTTGGGAGTATTCATATGAGTGTTTTATTGCGAACGCATCCAATATGTCTTGAACTCGAGACTATAGTCATATGTACCCGTGTCATTGACCGACATAGTGAGGTGTGTAAGGTCCATGATCCTCAAATCCGCCTCTAGATCTTGCATAAAGCTGATGAATTGGAGATATGGAGCACTAACACTAAATGAAACTGTCACTGTATCTAGAATAGGAGTGGCGATAGTATTTGCACCATTCATATTATTAGCGGGCATCATCTGAGGTGTAGAAACCGATGCTGTGGTGCTCTTCTGACCTGCTGCAGATGCCACAGCTTTGATGTTTCGTAATGAAAAACCATGCTTCAGTGCCACGCTATTTAGGTCGATGATCAATCGTATATTATCAACCGTGTTCGGGAGCATCTTGTTCAGTCTCCCCTTGTCATCTAGAGAGAGGGTATTGTAATCTTTCAATACCTGATCACGAACTTTGATGAGCTGATCTGCACTATCTATAGCGGCCAGATACTGGACATTTACGGCCTGGACTGCTTTGGCACCATCGAGCATGCTCTGGGTCACAGTAAAATATATACCTGCGGCTAGGACTATCAATATTGTTGCTGTGATGTTGCGGTTCATGTGAAGTAAATTGAAGATTGAATGATTGAAAATTGAAAAATTTGACTATTGCGCTTACTGACCTGTTGAACTAGCCTGACCCCCTGTACCCTGACCTGTCGTGTCCAAACTTCCCAGCACTGACTGCTTGTATGACAAGCTCGTTGGATCCAATGTCGCTGTAAACCCAAATGACACTGTTCCCGCACCACCATCTAGTGATGGGTCTGACAATATCGGGTTCTTGACGATCTTACGCAATCCATACTGTTCGAGTTGACCTAGGATATCTGACTGGAAAGCGACTGATTGGAAATCCTTACCAAATCCCCTCATACTGATCTTTATCCCATCTGATGAGTTCGTTGGTGCAGTAACATCGAGAGACATAAATCTGGAGTTTTCCGCAGTAAAGTGAGAAATGATATCAAAAATACCTGAGATAGCTAAGTGATTATTCAGCAACTGCTTTGCCATATCGATCTGCACATTTACCCTTTTTAATTGTTCGATCAGATCTGTATTGAATTGTTTTTCCCTCTCTGCTAGCTGTGTCCTATAATTGTCTTGAGAAGATATCAGGTATTGTTTCCAGAGATAAGTTCCACCGACTGCTCCTAGAGATGCGACGAATATGATCACTGCGAACATCATGAACAAACTGACTGACCTCCTAGGTTTCGACTGCATCGACATAGTAGGCGATATCAGCGGCTTCTTTGGTATGAATGAAGTTTGAAATTTTGTCTCCATAGATAATTCCCGCTAATTATAGCAGATAATTGAAAGTAAAGGGTGTGTATAAGTCAATCAACCCTACCAATAATGGTGGGGTTGTAAAGTTATATTTCTACTCCAACTCTGCCAATTTGCGCAATGCAGCACCTATAGCAACGGCGAATTCGGGTCCAGCTTGGGCAAACTCTTCTGCCAAGAAAGCGGGCGTTTCGAGCTTTCCAAATGGATCCGCGTTCGTCACCTCTGTCTGGAAACTGATCTTCGCTAAGTCCGTAAAGCCTTTTAACAATACTCCTCCACCAGTCAAGATCACTTTTGATACATTCTTTGAATATTTCTTTTGATAGCTAAGGAGTGCTGCGTTGGCTTCGTAGAACATGTAGTCGAGGTTCACTGTGATGATCTCTGTGAGCTCCTTGTATTCTGGGCCGCCTTTCAGACCAAATGTCCTCTTCATATTTTCTGCTTCACTCACAGTTATAGATAGTGCCTTCGATAGAGCTAGGGTGATATCCTGACTACCCTTGTTTATGATATGAGACGAACGGAGCACGCCACGCTCGATAATATACAGTTTCGTCGATCTAGCACCCATGTCGATGATCATGTTTGTAGCGATGCCCTGATCTACAACAGCGCGTATCGAGCTAAATATCTCTATTTCATAGAAACTCGGATTGAGTCCGCAACCAGCCATGATAGACTGGTAATCACGGATATAGTCATTGTGAATAGCGACGACGAGGACTTCTTGACCCTGTTTCTCAGTCTTGGTTGTTTCATCATCACTAACATACTGCTCTTCTTTTGGTATCACAGAGAAATCCAGCAATACTTCACTGAGAGGTACTGGGATGTATTTTCGTGCTTCGATAGCGACTACATCTGCCATCTGTTTGTCTGGGACTGGTGGAATATTGACGAAGGTGATGAGGCTCGCAGAGAGTGGTAATGCTGTGCCACAGTTCAATGTCGTCGTCTTTGCTTCTCGGAGGATGTCTTTGATAGCTTCGATGATCTTCTCAGCTGGTAACTGCACTGCCCTGCCGACTTCTATACCTGCGTATGGACCGAGTGCGAGTTCCCCATATGTCTCCAATACCGCTTTGCCGCGTTTCTTTTTGACTTGCACGACCTTCACCGCCGAAGATCCGATATCTACACCGAGTACACTCGTTTCTTTCTTAAAGATATTCGACAAGAATGACATGCTGATATTGTATCATATATGAGCTAAGTGAATATAGCGAGAAGTGGAGTAGCGAGAAGTGGTAAATGTTGTACTGAAAAATGTGGTACTGAACTTTACTCGACGACTGGTTCGCTGTAAAATGCTCTCAATGTCGATATTGAGAATACTTTACTCGACCGTGGTCGAAGCCCTTTTTCCTATTCCCCGAGCTGAAGAGGTGGTTTTAGCTATGGATGGAAATACCGCTTTCCATACCCTGCCTCGTGCAAAAAAGTCGCCAGTGAATGAGTCCTGTTCTATATATTCATACAAGGATGAAAGAGTCTGGCGGCTGATATGGGCTCTGAAATACAAGAAGTCTGTGACGGCGGCGAGGATTGCCGCATTCGCAATATTTCAAACACTGTCCATATATTCACGAGTAGCTTTCCCTATCATCATTATTCCCATGCCCATTTCCAGGAGGCGTAGGAGGGAGAGGGGGTACAATCAGTGTGAGTTGATCGCGGATGAATTGGAGAGATTGATTGCAAATACTCTAAATATGAGCAGAGACAACTCCATTCCAATTGATCAGAATATTAATTGTATGAAGTCTACAATATTGATTGTTCGCGATCTACTATTGCGCACGCATCACAAGTCGAGACAAACATTGAAAGATCGTGAGGAGAGATTGGATAGTGCACACGATATCTTTGAAGTTAATGATGATGTGGCTGGACGAGTCGCACTACTATTGAAAATCAGACCGCGTAATAATACTGACACCTTCGCCATTCATGATGGACTGAATCGACATTCGGAAAGAATTCCAAACAGCAATCCTGATGCAGATCTATCTGTAACACACATCATCCCTAGCCATTCCCGGTCCAATTTCACTAATGATCGGATAGTAGAAACAAATCGCTCCCAATATCTATTGATAGTGATAGATGATGTCGTCACTACTGGGAGTACTATTAGGGATGCTGTACTCAGATTGCGTGATGCTGGTTTTACGCAGGCATTTGGGTTGTCTGTCGCGCATTAGTCTCTTGGATCAAATCAATCTTCCATTGGCGATCAATCCATCTTTCCTCCCTTCCGTATTCTCCTTGCCCTCCGACTTGTCCACCGTAGCCTTCTCGCCATTCGAAGTTTCGGCGAAGAAGGGGGCGGAGGTGGGAGCCTCGGGTGGGAGCCTCGGCGCAGGAGACCACTTTTAAAATCTTTATGTGCCAAGATTTGCAAAAATTGCTGGAATTCTGTGGCTCTAATGCGTAGCAAATTCACAAATATATGTCCAAATCTTGGCATATCAAGATTTCAAAACAGGGGTTTTCTCGAGGAGATATGTCGGGTGGTAGTAGGTGGTAATTATATAGAAGTTTTCTACATGAACAAATTTTGGCCAATTTCCCAATCAGTATATTCGCTACCCTAAAAGTAATTCCCTAGCAATATTGAAGGCGTCGTCAGCTCTCTCGAAGAAAGTATTTGCTTCTAGTGTCTGGAACTCCAAGGTATCTCCCCATCTAGGATCATCTGTATTACGAGATAAGATTTCTTCGAAAGATGAACCTATTAAGAGCCCAGAAAAATTCAACTCATTTTTCCAGATGTTGGAATTCCACTAATGAACAACCTAGGACCATTATGATTAGCGATTTTCTGCATGATAGATCACACCACCTTCACAAACCTCCTCTTCCCTATCTTCAATATCGCACCCTTAGCAGGTTTGAAATTTGGATCAGTAACTTTCGTGTCATCCTCGAGTTTTATGCCACCCCCATCTATGAGACGCCTCCATTCCGCCTTTGATGCAACAACTTTTGCTCCGACCAATGCATCCGCCAACGAAACACCCTCGCCGAGTGAGATCTCCTGCACATCATCCGGCACACCACCTTTTGAAAAAGTTTTATTCCATGACTCTCCCGCCAATTTTGCGGCATCTTCACCATGGAATCTGCGGACAATATCTGATGCGAGACGAGCCTTAGCTTCTTTCGGACCCGACGCCAACAACGCCTCCTTGTCCTCCATCGGTATGCGAGTACAGTTCAGGAATAATGGCTCGATCATCGGATCAGGTAATGCCATGATAGATCCAAAAAGATCATTTGCAGGAACATTGACGAAGACGCCGGTACCATTCGACTTGGACATGAGCTCACCAGTTTTCGGATTGGCGATCAGGTTCAATGCGATGACAAATTTCTCTTTATCTTTCAGTCGTTTTATGAGAGTGCGTCCAGCCATAGCGTTAAATATCTGGTCCGTACCGCAGAGCTCGGCATCAACATCCATAGCCACACTGTCATAACCTTGCATCAGTGGATACATGAACTCATGTAGATGGATAGGTGCATTTTCCTTCATGCGTTTTGCGAACATATCGCGTTCCAACATCTGTTGAACGGTAAAGTTGGCTGACAATTCGAGAATGTCTTCGAATGTCAGCTTCGAAAGCCATGTAGAGTTGTACATGATCTTGGCAGGATTTTCGGCATCTTTGAAGTCGAGTATCGGACTGATCTGCTCTATCCAACCAGCCATATTTGCCTTGACTTCATCAGCCGACAACTGCTTCCTCGTTGCCTTCTTGTCTGAAGGATCACCGATACGCGCAGTAAAGTCTCCGAACAAGAAGATAACTTCATGTCCTAGTTGGCGCAACTCCTCCAAAAAGAATAGATTCTTTGCATGACCTAGATGTATCGCAGTGCCGGTAGGATCCACTCCGATATATATCCTGATAGACTTCCCTGACATGAGTCGCACCATGAGTTCGTCACGAGACGGCAAAACTTCTACGACCGTACCGCGAGCAAATATCTCCTCTATTCGAGCTTTGTCTGTTATGGTTTTCATATGATTGATCTCTAATTAACCTCTGGATTGTAGCAACAAGTGCGAAATAATGGAAGCCTCCGCCACCCTCCGCCAGGTAAATTCCAATTTCATATGCACAATAATGAAAAAGGTTCAAATTTCTACCGAACGAGAGACATCAGATGGTGTTCGCTCGGTATTAATGTTGGCTTCGAACAAGATGGCACAAGTGAAGCTTATCGTAGGCCAGTACTTATTATTAGAGGATTTAGCGTACATGTCTGTCTGGTTGTACCGCTGACGACTTCAAAAAAGAAAAACCCGTATCACATCAGTGTTGGAATAATAGATGATAGAGAAGCTTTCGTAATTTTGTCGCAAATCAGATTGATTGACACAAAACGGCTACATGATCGTCTTGCCATTCTTGACCAAGAGAAGTTTGAGGAAATAAGAAAAGCCATCAGAGACTTAATCTAATGGCTTTCCCTTGTTCTTTCCGACTTTCATCGGAAGACGGCCCGAAGGCATTTGTACCAATATACTATCGAATCAAAGATGAAAGTCAAGCAAAATCGGTCACTTTACTAATCTTACAGTCTTTGCTATCCTAATCATGGTGTTTGGAGGGTTCGCCCTCTCACGGCTTACAAGCTGTAGCCAAGCACCAACAAAGAACCCGTCTAATTGACGGATTTTTTGTTTCTAATCCTCCTCTGGCACACCTTCATGTAGTATTCTATTCATCGTCTCTGTATTCATTCCCCAGAACGGCACGATGCTCCAAAAGAATTTTTGTCCGCCATCTATTTGCTTTATGATTATTCTTACTCTGTTTCGCTTCATAACCGCGATGAATTCATAGTAAGTTACCGGTTTCAATATTGTTTCAGTCCTGCTGTGCAGGCGTACTCTTTCAAATTTGTTAGTTTCAAGAATCCCTTGTATTGTGTGCGATAGTTTCAATATCCCTGGAGCTAAATGCAGTAGCTTGAATCTCATGTACTGATCCTTATCAAGACGAGCTTTCTCCCTACGTTTGAACTTCAGATGTTCAAGTCCTTGTGCGCCAAACGAAATCTTCTCTTTGAAGTACTGGCGATACACTTCGTCAAGGCTTTTATATAATTCCTCGCCTCTATCCTTCGCGTCTTTGAGTTGTTGTTCGGTAAATTCAATCATGTTGAAAACATTTTACTCCTTAACCTCGTCCTATCCACCCCAGGAATCTTACTTTAGCTTTAGAAAATCAACATCAGCGGGACGCTTCTTCCTTGTACTAAAACTTCCCATTAGATAGAGACTAGAGATGGGAATGACTTTCTCAATGATTTTTATTAACTTGTTGACTTCATTCCATGTCTCTCTTCGATAAGCTGTACTCAATAGTTTTTTTGGAATTTTCTTCATAGTGGATATATTCAAACTTTCATAAATCGCCCACGGAAACCGACTTCACTTTTTTGCGGAGAGAGTGGGATTCGAACCCACGGTTCCAATGAAGGAACGGCGGTTTAGTAAACCGCTGCCTTAAGCCACTCAGCCATCTCTCCTCGGTACATGTAATTAAACCATATCTATAATATATTGAAAGCCTCACACGCTTCAGCGTGGCGAAGGCGGAGCAGGACGGATTCGCCCGCGACTCTCGTCCGACCAGTCGGACTCGGTCTGGGCACCGCCTCGCTGACTCGCCTGCTGGCTCGTCTAGCTCCGGCGTTCGAATCCGTCCACCATCTCGCAACGACAACAGATTCGGACGCCGTTCAGGCGTCCTCATCAGTCGTTGCGGAGCCGGACGGATTCGAACCGTCGAGGGGGTTTAAAGCCCCTGCCTCTTTAGCAAAGAGGTACGTTAGACCACTCTGACACGGCTCCAAGACGATCACTATGCCATTCTTGCATAAAATGCCATATTTATAAAGAGGTCGCTTTCACAAGTCCTCACTTGACGCTATATTCGTTTCGCTCATATATCGGTCCAGAGACACGATTCTGCTGAATCGGCTGCGCTCGGACTTTGTGCAAGTTTCGCTTTCACAAGTCCTCACTTGACGCTATATTCGTTTCGCTCATATATCGACTGCGCTCGGACTTTGTGCAAGTTTCTCTTTCACAAGTCCTCACTTGACGCTATAATCAGCCCATGAATATGATACTAACCAGCTCGATCACTGAATACTTCCGCATCACACCACTCCAAAAAGCGGCACTACACAAACTCGGTGTAAATACTGTAAGAGATTTACTGTATCACTTCCCTGTCCGATATGGCGACACCGCCGAAGCGAGGTCTATAGACTCACTCAAACACGGAGAAACAGTAGTAGTATATGGCAAGATTTCTAGACTCAAAACTAGCAAAGGCTTCCGAACACACATAGCGATGGCGGATGGTTATGTTGAGGATGAAACAGGATCTATTCATTGTGTCTGGTTCAATCAACCCTATGTCGCAAAGATGTATACCGATCAAATGTTGGTCAGGATTGAAGGAAGGATTTCAGAGAGAAGGAAGAAAAGTGCAACAAAGAATACAGATAGGTTTGCCCTGCCAGGAGGTAAGCCAGATGAATCTGGTAAGGTCACTTTTACTCAAGGAGGGGAAGAAAAATCTGTTGGCGGTGAGCTATATTTTTCAAACCCGAAAATAGAGACGATAGAAAAGTTACCTATAGGCGTTGGTGATTCATTATTTGGCGATGATAGTGAAAAACACACCCTGTACCCAGTATATCCAGAGTCTCGAGGTATCACTACATTATGGCTATACCATGCTATACAAAAGATATTTAAAAGCGGTATTCTCGACACTATAGAAGATCCTATTCCTGAAGATATCCTATCTAAATACAGTTTACCAGGTGTTAAGACTGCCCTCATATTTATCCACACCCCCAAGAAGAAGGATGACGCTATCGCTGCACGAAAGAGATTTGCGTTCGAAGAAATATTTGTGATCCAACTCGGAAAACAACGCGCTCGCAAGATGTACGAAAAGGAGCCAACATTCAAGATCGAAACCAGCCAGTCAGATGTTCAAGAATTCGTCAAACGCTTTCCTTTCAGAGCTACTGACGCCCAGAACCATGCCATCACGACGATATTGAATGATATGGATAGAGAGTACCCCATGTCTCGCCTACTCGAAGGAGATGTTGGATCAGGTAAGACTGCAGTTGCCGCAGCGACGACTTATGCAGTATTGGTTGCTGGAAAGAACCAGATGAAAGTCCCCCCGAAACGAACGCCGTCGTCGCCAGCTGGCGACGCATCTCGTTCTCCTTCACCTTCGTTCAGTCCGAAAGCCGTTTCTGTGGGACGTTCAACCGGTTCCTTAATGCACCTACAAGTTGCATACATGTGCCCTACTGAGATCTTGGCGACGCAGCATTTCGAATCATTCATCCAATACTTCTCCTACATGCCCATACAGATCGCCCTCATCACCGGATCAGGTTGTCGCAAATTCCCCTCGAAAGTTAACCCAAAGGGTTGGACAGATATCTCTCGTGTACAACTACTAAAATGGGTTGCCGACGGTTCTATCTCCGTCGTCATCGGGACGCATGCACTGATACAGAAGTCTGTAATATTCAAGAAGCTCGCGTATGTGATCATAGATGAACAACACAGATTCGGCACCGCACAAAGAGCGAAGTTGGTGAAGAGAAGTAGTAGTGCGGAGAATCAAATGTCGAATGAGAAGGACTTGCGAGCGCGTCGGCGCGAACACGAGGAATTTTTTAGCAAAAAAATATCCGTGCCTTCGAATCCGACACTTGATTCTCCGCACCTGTCTCTCCCCCACCTTCTCTCCATGACTGCAACACCTATCCCTCGCACCCTCGCTCTCACTATGTACGGAGACCTAGACCTCACCGTTCTCGACCAGTCCCCAGAAGGTAGGAAACCTATCCTGACTGAACTCGTCTTGCCCCAAAACCGCGGAGCAGTCTACGAAAAGATACGCCTAGAACTACTCGCTGGTAGACAGGCGTATGTGATCTGTCCACGCATAGACGAACCAGATCCAGACAAGGAAGCAGCTATCATAGCAAAGTCAGTCAAGGAAGAAGCTCGCCGACTCAAGGAAAAAGTCTTTCCAGAATTCGAGATAGGTATCCTCCATGGCAAGATGACACCAAATGAAAAGGACCGAACCATGGAACTATTTAACAGAGGCGTCATCAAAATATTGTGTGCGACATCAGTAGTTGAAGTTGGCGTAAATGTCGTAAACGCGACGATCATCATTATCGAGGGTGCGGAAAGGTTTGGTCTAGCACAGCTCCACCAACTCCGAGGGCGTGTGATGAGGAGTACTCACCAGTCTTATTGCTATGCATTTACAGAGACCAATTCAGCAAAGTCGATCGAGAGATTGAAGGCTCTGCAGTCAGCCAAGAATGGATTTGAACTGGCAGAGCTGGACCTGTCACAGAGAGGCGCTGGCAGATTGTCTGGTTCGAAACAATGGGGCGTATCTGACATCGCTATGGAAGCTTTACAAAACCTCAGAATGGTCGAAGCGGCGAGAACAGAGGCTGTTAGATTGATAGCCGATGATGTTGACCTCGCCGAATTTCCGTCGCTAAAGAAAGCGGTTCATGCCGCAACGCAAAAATCGCATTTTGAGTAAAAATGATTAATTAGTAAGTTTTAATGTCATAAATTGACTCGTCTTTCCATTACACCTCAAATTAATTAGTACCATAGTGTTGACTGTATCAGACGGAAAACCATTTATCGTCACACTACCATCACTAGCAAGTGTAGCTGGTTGTTGAATAGAAAAAGAAAAAGGTGAATATAATCTTAATGCAGTCACCAACGGTATATTCTGCGGATTATTTCCGTATGGCGAAACTATAGAATAGCATTGACTCGGGGTTGGATAAAAATTCCAATTAAATGTGACCGAACTATTATATGGAACGGTCTTTATCCGTGATAATGGATTTCCATCAAAAAATAGTTGAACAAATGGACTTACTGCAATATCCCCTCCAGTACTCCCTGAAGTATTTGACCCCGTCTGTAGTACTGCAGATAACTGATAGTTACTATTGGACCCGCCTGAAGCAAACTGAACTGCGGCGGGTGCCATGTATGTATACGCTAGTGGAGTTACTCCGTCTTCGGCAAGACAACTCCCTGTACACGGATCACTAGGAATGACGCGTATGTATGGACTCAATTGTTGCGCCAATTTTCCCCACGCTGTAGTGGGAGGATTTGCAGCAGTTGGAAAACCATCTAAACCCTGAGTAGAGACTGCTACACACCCTGATAGCAACCCTCCATCATATGGGACTTGAGCAGCACAACTATCCAGATCCGGTGGATATCCTTTGTCAGCGATGTATTGTTGGATAGCCAGATCTATAGAATGTATCTCCTGCTTCCTCTTGGCATCCATAGCTTGCGCACGCATAGGCTGGACACTAGCTATCACAACACTCGCCAACATAGATATGATAGATACGACCACCATGAGTTCGATCAATGTAAATGCGCGAGTGGTTTGTATATACCTTTTCATTACGATGTAATTATAGTACAGATCGATTTACAGAGCAAAGTGATTTTGCGCACCCTCGAGGTATATTTCATATAGACTGTTCGTTCGCACCTCGTGCAAAACTATGTCCGCCCTCTAGGATTCGAACCTAGGACCCCAGAGGTATATCTTCGATATAGATTCTGCGCTCGTCCATTGTACAAATGACCGTCCGCCCCCCTGGACTCGAACCAGGAACCGAACGAGTATATTTCCATATAGACTGTTCATTCGCACCATGTGCAAAGCTGTGTCCGTCCT